>CAYLND010000005.1:0-59913 GCA_964384905.1 uncultured Acidobacteriota bacterium | reverse complement strand
GCCTCTTTGGGCGGCCCGGGCTCCTGGGGTTCGACGGGCAGGCGCGCGGGCGGCTGGAGCGCGCCGGCGGCCAGCGCCTGGTCGACAGTGTCCGCGGTGACCACCGGCATGACCTCCGTCTCCTCGCGGCGGACTTCCTCGATCTCGAACTGACTCGCCTTCAGCCGCGCCTCGGGAACCGCCTCGATGGCCACCTTGTAGCGCTGCTCGATGCGAGTCAGGTCGTCCCTCTTCTGGTTCAGGAGATACAGGGCCACCTCGGGCGGCAGGAACACTTTGACCCCTGAGATGTCGCCGCGCACGACGCGCGCCTGGATCTTACGGAAGGCGGCGCGCGCCGCGGCCTCGGGCGTGCGGATCGTGCCGTCCCCCTGGCAGGTCGGGCACTCCATGAAGGACGAGGAGGCCTTGGTCGATTTCAGCCTCTGGCGCGATACCTCCAGAAGACCGAGTTTGCTGATGCGGGTGACGTCGTAGCGCGCCTTGTCGCGGGACATGGCGTCGGCGAAGGCGCGCTCCACCTGGCGGATGTGCTTGCTCGACTCCATGTCGATGAAGTCGATGACGATGAGCCCCCCGATGTCCCGCAGGCGGAGCTGGCGGGCGATCTCCTCCGCCGCCTCCAGGTTGGTGCGGGTGGCGGTGTCCTCGCTGCTGGCGGATCGGGTCGAGCGGGCCGAATTGACGTCGACGGCGGTGAGCGCCTCGGTCTGGTCGATGGAAATCGAGCCGCCCGATTTGAGCTGCACGGTGCGCTTGTAGATGCGCTCGATCTGATCTTCGAGGTTGTATTTCGTGAAGATCGGCTTGTCGCCGGTGTACAGGCGCACCACGTGCGCCCGGTCGGGCATGTGCGCTTCGAAGAATTTCTTGGCCCGCTGGTGCGCGGCCTCGTCGTCGATGAGCACTTCCTCGATGTCCGACGTGAAGTAGTCACGGATGGTCCGGATTACCAGATCGCGCTCCTGGTACACCAGGGCCGGGGCCTTGACCTGGTGCGCGGCGCCCTCGATCGTCCGCCACAGCTCGAGCAGCGACTCCAGATCCGCCTGAAGCTCCTTGATGCTGGTCTCCATGCCGGCGGTCCGGACGATCACGCCGTATCCGGCGGGCACGGTGAGCTCGTCCAGGATCTTGCGCAGGCGCTCCCGGTGCTCCGCGCTCTCGATCTTGCGGGAGATGCCCGCGGCGTCGGCGCCCGGCATCAGCACCAGGTAACGTCCGGGGAGCGAGTAGTAGGTGCTCAGGGTCGGCGGCTTGTTGCCGAAGGAATCGCGGATCACCTGCACCAGCAGCTCCATCCCTTTCTCGAGATGGCGTGTGATGCGTGCCCCGCGCCCCTTGCCGGCGCCGCCGTTGCGGCTGGGGTAGAGCCTGAAGTTGATCTCGTCCAGGGGAAGGAAGCCGGCGCGCTCGCCTCCGTAGTTGACGAAGGCCGCCTCGAGGGCGGGGTTGATCCCCTCCACGATCACCTTGAAGATGTTGCCTTTCAGGTGTTCCTTGCTGAGGGTCTCGATCTCGAAGACGTCGAGGACGCCGTTGTCAACGATGGCGACGCGGTTCTCCTCCTCCGCGGTCACGTTGACCAACATCGATTTTGGCATCAATCTCCTCGCGCTCTCTCCCGTGGGGCCAGCCACCTCGGCCGGCGTCGACCCATCCTAAGGAGCGCCTCGCGACCGACTCGACCGGACCGACGACAGCCCGTCCGGGAGTCCCGCCGCAAGAAGGCCAGTATAGCACCCCGGCCCGCACCCAGGAAGATGGGCTCCGGCGCGCCGGCGCGCAAGAGGACGCAGGCGCGCCCCCGAAGCGGGCGCGTTCTGGGTTAGAATGCCGGCCCGCCGATGAGGGAAGGTCGTCCATGAGCGAACGGGCACGTCCCGGCAGACACGCCGCAGGCTTCGCCGTCACCGAACGTTCCGACCGATGGTGGGTCGGCCCGCTTCTGACGATCCTCGGTCTGGGCGGCTTCGCGGTCTATGCGACCTGGGCCGCCTTCCAGGGCTCCTATTACAGCTCCGGGTCCTACCTGTCGCCGTTCTACTCCCCGCTTCTGTTCGTCGATCCCGGGGCCCCGGGGTCGGCGCCGCTCGAGCATGCCTGGCTCGGCCGATGGCCCGCGTGGTGGCCCAGGCTTCTGCCGGCATCGCCGGCCTTCCTGATCCTGGTCTTCCCGCTCACGTTCCGGGCGACCTGCTATTACTACCGCAAGGCGTACTATCGCTCGTTCTTCGCGACACCGCCCGCGTGCGCCGTCGCGGGTGTCCGCCGCGGCACGTACCGGGGGGAGACCGGTCTTCTGGTCGTCCAGAACCTGCATCGCTACGCCCTTTATTTCGCGATCGGGTTCATCGTCATCCTGTACGCCGACGCCTTCCGCTCGTTCGTCCGCGACGGCCGGCTCGGTATCGGAGTCGGCAGCGTCGTCCTGCTGATCAACCCGACCCTGCTCGCCGGCTACACCTTCGGCTGCCATTCCTTCCGCCACCTGATCGGCGGGACGCTGGACTGCTTCACCTGCGAGGGCAAAGCGACCCTGCGCCACGGGCTCTGGGCCCGCTCGTCCACGCTGAACGCCCGGCACATGCAGTGGGCCTGGGCGAGTCTCTTCTGGGTGGCCTTCTCGGATCTCTACGTGCGACTGGTCTCCATGGGCCTCCTCCACGATTTCAGCACCTGGGGCTGAGGATGTTCGACGTCTCCGAGCTCCAGACCTTCGAGCACGACGTGCTGGTGATCGGCGCCGGCGGTGCGGGCCTGCGTGCCGCGATCGAATGCTCGGCGAGCGGATTGAGCACCGGTCTCATGTGCAAGTCGCTTTTGGGAAAGGCCCACACCGTGATGGCGGAAGGAGGAGTGGCGGCGGCGCTGGGCAATGTCGACCGACGCGACAACTGGAAGATCCACTTCCGCGACACCATGCGCGGCGGCAAGTTCCTCAATCAATGGCGCATGGCCGAGCTGCACGCGCGGGAGGCGCCCGACCGCGTCCGCGAGCTCGAGGAATGGGGCGCGGTGTTCGACCGGACCCGGGACGGGCTGATCAGCCAGAGAAACTTCGGCGGCCACCGTTACCCCCGCCTCGCGCACGTCGGCGACCGCACCGGGCTGGAGATCATCCGCACCCTGCAGGACCACGCGGTGCACAAGGGATTCGGGATCTACATGGAATGCACCGCGCTCGATCTGCTCCTGGACGGCGACCGTGTGGCGGGCGCTCTGGGCTACTGGCGCGAGTCGGGGCGGTTCGTCCTGTTCAAGACGCGCGCGATCGTTCTGGCGACGGGCGGGGCCGGTCGCGCCTGGAGGGTCACCTCGAATTCCTGGGAGTACACCGGCGACGGCTACGCCATGGCCTACGAGGCGGGCGCCGATCTGATGGACATGGAGTTCACGCAGTTCCATCCGACCGGGATGGTCTGGCCGCCCTCGGTGCGCGGCATCCTCGTGACCGAGGGAGTGCGCGGGGACGGCGGGGTCCTCCTGAACAGCGCGAAAGAACGGTTCATGTTCCGCTACATCCCCGAGCGCTTCGCTCCGGAGACGGCGGCCACTGAAGAGGAGGCGAACCGCTGGCTGGCGGGCGACAAGACGGCTCGCCGGCCCCCGGAGCTCCTGACGCGCGACGTCGTGGCGCGCGCCATCGTGCGGGAGGTCAACGAAGGGCGGGGCTCGCCGCACGGCGGCGTCTACCTCGACATCGCCAGCCGCGTGCCGGCCGAGGCGATCAGGAGGAAGCTGCCCTCCATGTACCATCAGTTCAAAGAGCTCGCCGAGGTCGACATCACGCGGGCCCCGATGGAGGTCGGACCGACCCTGCACTACTGCATGGGAGGGGTGCGCGTCGATTCGGACACGCAGATGTCGACCCGGCCCGGGCTGTTCGCGGCGGGTGAGGCGGCCGCCGGAATGCACGGCGCCAATCGGCTGGGCGGGAACTCGCTGTCCGATCTCCTGGTGTTCGGCCGGCTGGCGGGGATCGGAGCCTGCCGGTACGTCAAGGCCATGGCCGCCGCGCCGCGTCTCGACGGGAGTCAGGTGGAAGCGGCGGTGCGGAGGGCCACGGGGATCCTCAACCGTGAGACCGGCGCGAACCCGTACGCGCTGCACGACGGCCTCCAGGAGCTGATGGGGCGTTACGTCGGCATCGTTCGGTCGGAGGAGGATCTCCGCAACGGGCTGCGCGATCTGGAGCGTCTGAAGGCGGAGGCCTCCGGGGTGAGGGCCGCGGGCGCCGCGCAGTACAACGCCGCATGGCACGAGGCCCTCGACCTCCGCCCCCTGCTGATCACGGCGGAAGCCGTGACCCGCGCGGCCCTGGTCCGGCAAGAAAGCCGCGGCGCGCACACGCGTGTCGATTATCCGGGGGAGCGCGAGGACTGGCAGAAGGTGAACGTCGTGGTGCGCAAGGGGAAGGACGGAGCGATGGAGACGGAGATCGTGGGGCGGCCGGAGCCTCCCAAGGACCTCGAGGCCATCGCCTATGCTAGCATCGACGATCTGGAGGGCGGACGTGCCTGAGCGCGCATTTCGCCTCTGGAGGGGAACGGCGGCGGGCGGCGCGTTCGTCGACTACCGCATCGATGTCGACGCGGGGATGGTCGTCCTGGACGTGCTGCATCGCATCCAGGCGCGGCTCGCGCAGGATCTGGCCATCCGCTGGAACTGCAAGGCGGGAAAGTGCGGCTCGTGCAGCATGGAGATCAACGGCCGTCCGCGTCTCGCCTGCATGACGCGCATGAACCAGTTTTCACCGGGCGAGACGATCACGGTGCAGCCCCTGAAGACCTTCCCCGTCATCCGGGATCTCGTGACCGACGTCTCCTGGAACTACGAGCAGAATCGCCGCATCCCGCCGTTCAGCCCCGGGCCCCGGGCGGCCGACGGGACGTATCGCATGATGCAGAGCGATGTCGACCGGGTTCAGGAGTTCCGCAAGTGCATCGAGTGCTACCTCTGCCAGGATGTGTGTCACGTGCTGCGCGACCGATCGCGCAAGGACGCGTTCGTGGGGCCGCGGTTCATGATCCGCCTGGCGTCGCTCGAGATGCACCCGCTCGACACCGGGGATCGGATCGCCTCCATCCGCAAGGAATTCGGCTCCGGATTGTGCAATATCACGCGCTGCTGCACCGACGTGTGCCCGGAGCACATCCAGATCACGGACAATGGAATCATCCCCCTCAAGGAGCGGGTGGTCGATCGCTTCTACGACCCGCTCCTGTGGCTGCGCAGGAAGGTCTTCGGGAGGTGATGTCATGCCACGTGCCAAGCAGCTGACCGTCCAGCTGGCCAACAAGCCGGGGACCCTGGCCCAGGTTGCCCAAGCGCTGGGAAGGGCCAAGGTGAACATGCGCGCCCTGGCCGTCTTCGAGGGGCGCGCGAAGATCATCTGCGAGGATCCTGCGAAGGGGCGAGACGCCCTCCAGAAGGAGGGCCTCTACGCTTCGATCGAGGATTGCCTGACGGTGGACATGCTCGACCAGCCCGGACCGCTCGGGGACATCTGCTCCCGGCTTGCGGAGGTCGGCATCAACATCGATTACGCCTACACCGGGATCGCGCCGTCGGACAAGGCCGTGATCGTGATGGTGGTGAGCGACCTGGACAGGGCCGCGAAGATCCTCGGCTGATCAGTCTTCCTGATATTTCTGCTTGAGAGCCTGGACCACCGCGGGGTCGGCGAGGGTCGTGGTGTCCCCCAGGGCGCGCCCCTCGGCGATGTCCTTCAGCAGCCGGCGCATGATCTTGCCGGAGCGGGTCTTGGGCAGCTCCGCCGCGAACACGATGTCATCCGGCCGCGCCAGGGCGCCGATCTTGTGCACCACATGGCCCTTGAGCTGGGCCATCAAATCGCCGTCGGCCGGCACGCCTTCCTTCAGGGTGACGAACGCGGCCAGCGCCTGCCCCTTGAGATCGTGCGTCTTCCCGACCACGGCGGCTTCCGCCACCGCGGGATGATCCACCAGCGCGCTTTCGACCTCCATCGTCCCGATGCGGTGCCCCGCGACGTTCAGCACGTCGTCCACCCGCCCGAGAAGCCACAGGTACCCCTGCCGGTCACGCTTCGCGCCATCTCCCGGGAAATAGGTCTTCGCGTCCCACTTGGACCAGTACTGCGTCACGTAGCGCTCCGGGTCCCCGTAAATGGTTTGCAGCATCGCCGGCCAAGGGCGCGTGATCGCCAGGTAGCCCCCGCCCTCCTTCACGACCCGCCCGGCTTCGTCCAGGACCTCCGCCGAGACGCCGGGGAAGGGGACGGTCGCCGAACCGGGCTTGGTCGGCGTCAGCCCCGGGAGGGGGGTGACCATGATCATTCCGGTCTCCGTCTGCCACCACGTGTCGACGATCGGACACCTCTGGCCGCCGATGGTCCGGTGGTACCAGATCCACGCCTCCGGGTTGATCGGCTCGCCGACCGTCCCGAGCAGCCGGAGCGACGAGAGATCGTGCTTCTCCGGCCACTCGACGCCCCAGCGCATGAAGGCCCGAATCGCCGTGGGGGCGGTGTAGAAGATCGTCACGCCGTATTTTTCGCACAACCCCCAGAAGCGGGCGCGGTCTGGCCAGTCGGGAGCGCCCTCGTACATCAGAACGGTGGCGCCGTTCGACAGGGGGCCATAGACGACGTACGAGTGTCCGGTGACCCAGCCGATGTCGGCGGTGCACCAGTAGACGTCCTGAGGCTTCAAATCGAAGACCCAGCGCGTGGTCGCGTGCACCCCCACCATGTAACCGCCGGTCCCGTGCACGATGCCCTTCGGCTTTCCCGTCGTGCCGGACGTGTAGAGGATGTAGAGCATGTCCTCGGAATCCATCGCCTCGGCCGGGCAGACGGCCGCCCGGTCGCGCCTCAGATCGTGCCACCAGCGATCCCGCCCCTCGGCCATCTGCACCGGGAATCCGCCCCGCTTCACCACGACCACGTGACGAATGCTGGGCGTGCCGCGCAGCGCCTCGTCGGCGAACTTCTTCAAGGGGACCTCGGTCCCGCGACGGTACCCCCCGTCGGCGGTCACCAGCACCGTCGCTCGGGCGTCGTTGATGCGCTCCTTCAGCGACTCGGCGGAAAAGCCGCCGAACACCACGCTGTGCACCGCACCGATGCGCGCGCAGGCCAGCATGGCGATCACCAGCTCCGGCACGAGCGGCATGTACAGGGTCACCCGGTCGCCCTTGCGGACGCCGAGCTCCTTGAGGACGTTCGCGAAGCGGCAGGTCTCGCGATGCAGCTGGGCATAGGTCAGCGTGCGCTCGTCGCCCGGCTCGCCCTCCCAGAGGATCGCCGCCCTGTTCCGAACCGGACCACCCAGGTGGCGATCGAGGCAGTTGACGCTGGCGTTCAGCTTGCCACCGACGAACCACCGGGCCCGCGGCGGGTTCCACACGAGCACCTTCTTCCATGGCCGGAGCCAGGTCAGGTCACGCGCGCGGGCCGCCCAGAACGCCTCCGGGTTCCGCGCGGCCCGGGCGTAGATCGAGGAGGCGCGCGCGTTCGCCTGCCGGCGAAACGCCGCGTGCGGCCGGAAGACGCGCTCTTCACGCAGGAGAGCCTCGATGCTCGACCGGCCCTTGACCGACGGAACCTTGCGGGGCAGCACTCACCTCATCGACGGAGTTCGATCGCAGGGGCGAGACTATAGTCAATGCGCTCCGGGAGTGTCAAACTTCGGCCGCGCGACACTCTTGATGCGATCGCGTCTACATCCCCTGTGGCTCCCACGGGTACGCTGACTCGCTGCGACGTCTGAAGGGGAACCCGCGGATCGCCGGCTACGTCCTGACGAACCTTCTCGGGCGGCGCCCGCAGCCATCCTGACGGGGGGCCGCGCGCGTCCGGGGAAACCGCTCAGGCGATCCGGCGATCGCCCTCGTCGGCCGTGTTCCTGGGGAGCTCCGGAGGATGGACTTCGCCGTCGCGGCCGGGGCGCAGGGGAGCCGCCTGGGGAAAGCTGAGAGTCACCTCGGTCCCCACATGCGGCGTGCTCTTGACCGCGATATCGGCGCCGACGATGTCCAGCATCTGCCGGGCGGCCCACAGACCGAGGCCGACCCCCTTCTTCTCCGGCTTGGTCGTGAAGAACGGCTCGAAGATGTGGGGCAGGTGATCCGGTCGGATACCGATGCCCGCGTCGCGCACCCGCGCGATCACGCGGTCGTTCTCGTGGGTCGTCTCCACCACGATCGCGCCGCCGCTGTAGGGCATCGACTCGACGGCGTTCACGACAATGTTGAAGATCGCCTGGTGCACGCGCGTGGCCGAGCCCATCACCGGCGGCACCACGCCGTAGCGCTCCTCGAACGTGATCTGCTTCTCCGCGGCGCGGCGGCGGCACAGAAGAACGGCCTCGTGGAGAAGGACGTTGACGCTGAAAGGCGCGCGTCCGGGCTTGCTCAGGGCGTATCCTGCGAGGTGACGGAGCGTCTCGTTCAGACGATCCATGCTGACCTTGAGCGCCGCGACCCGAGCCCGCGCCTCGTCCGGCAGGCCGCCGTCGCTGGCGAGGCCGGCGATGCCGGACGCGACCGCCTGCAGCGGCTCCTTCATCTGATGGGCGGCGATCTCCAGGTAGGCGCCCAGTGAGCGGAAGGTCTCGTTGGCCATGATGTGGTCCTGGCTGAACCGCAGCTCTTCCTGAAGATCGATCAGGCGCCGGGCGTTCTGGATCTCGCCGCGCCGGTAGGAGAGAAGCACGCCGGCCGCGTAGCACGCTCCCGCGATCGCCGCCGAGGCCGCCAGCCGGAGGGGCAGAGTCGATGCGGGGGAGAGCACCCAGGCGGACCATCCGAAGAGCGCGCCAATGCCGGCCCCACTCCACGCCTCGAGCGTGGTCCAGGGAGAGCGACGTCCGGGGATCATCGGCGTGCCTCAGCCCTCCTCCGGCGCACGGGTGCCTGCGGCCGTCCGGGCGGCGTTGATCTCGGCCATCCGCGCGCTGTTCTTGTTCGGCCCGGGCGGCGCATCGTACACCAGGTCCTGCGGCACGCGGCCCCCGACGATGTGCTCCTCGAGGATCCTGCGGGCGGCTTCGAGCGTCACCCTCCCGTACCAGACATTGTCCGGATAGACGACCACCATCGGACCGTTCCCGCACTGGTTGAAGCACCCCGCCTTGTTGACGCGCACGGATTTCTTGAGACCGCGCGCGGCCACGCCTTCCTTCAGCAACCGGTGTACGTCCGCGGACCCGTCGAACGGGCAGAACTCCCCGTGGGTGCAGACGAAGACGTGGCGGACGTACTGGCCCATGCAGCGCGCTCTCCAGCGAGCCCGGAACGTATCATAACGGGCGACATGGAAACAATGCGCCATTCCGGCCGCGCGGCGGGATAGACTGTGGCTGGGTCCGGCGGCGAGGCGACCAGGACGCCGGGCGGGCGAGGTGACCGGTGACACCGCGTGATCGAGCGCTTCGGAGTCTGATTTCAGGAGGGACGATCGCGGTCTTCCCTCTGCCCGATCTCGTGTTCTTTCCCCACGCGGCTCTTCCCCTCCACATCTTCGAGCCGCGCTACAGGACGATGACCCAGGACGCGCTGCGCGGAGACCGTCTCATCGCCATGGGGCTCCTGAAGCCCGGATGGGAGGGAGGCTACGACGGCCGACCGGAGATCGACCCGCTCGGATGCGCCGGTTTCATCGAGGATGAAGTGCGGCTGCCCGACGGGAGATTCAATATCCGGCTGCGGGGCCTCGCGCGGGTCGAGTTCCTCGATTTCGTCCAGGAGAGCCCCTACCGGGTCGCGCGGGTCCGGGTTCTCGAGGACCGCAACGACCAGGACGGACCGCTGGTGGAACCGGACAAGAGACGTCTTCTGGCCGTGTGCGCGGGGTTGCTGCAGGAGTTCTCCGGCCGCGAGCCCCAGGCGCTCGCGTTCGACGGCGCTCTGCCGTTCGCCGCGGCCGTCAACACGCTGTGCCAGAGCCTGGCGATGGAGACGCCGGACAAGCTGGCGCTGCTCCGGCTCGACGACGTGCGGGAGCGCTGCCGGGATCTGCTGGGGATCCTCGAGCGGCGCTGGCGTGACATCGCTCTGCAGCATTCCGGCCGGCACGATCCGTCCGGTCGGGACGTTCATTGAGCGATCAGGGCGCGGCGATCCCTCTCAGACCCGCGATCCGCTCCACCACCTCTCCGATCTTGTTGTTCGGGGTCGAGGCTCCGGCCGTCAGGCCCAGCGTCACCTGTCCCTCGGGGAGCCAGCCGCGCGTGATCGTCTCCTCGGTGTCGCGATACGGCTTGTGACGGATGGTCATCGCGTCGAGGATGCAGGCCGCGTCTTCTATGTGATAGGCGGGAACGCTGCGGGCGGCGAGCTCGGCCAGGTGGCTGGTGTTGCTGCTGTTGTACCCGCCGATGACCACCATGAGGTCGGGGCTGGTCCGGATGAGCTCCAGGACCGAGTCCTGGCGATCCTGCGTGGCGCTGCAGATCGTGTCGAAGGCGCGGAAGCGCTCGTCGAGCTCGGCCTCGCCGTAGCGGTCCGCGAGGGCCCGGCGGATCATCTCCTGGATCTCCAGAGACTCCGAGGACAGCATCGTGGTCTGGTTGGCCAGGCCGATACGCGCGAGATCGGCCTCCGGGTCGAACCCCCGCGAACAGGCCGCCGTGAAGCGCTCCAGGAAGGCCGCCCGATCGCCGCTGGTTCGGATGTAGTCGCAGACCATCTGCGCCTCTTGGCGATCGCGAACCACCAGATAACGACCGTCCCTGTACTGGCTGGTGCGCGACGCCGTGGCCCTGGTTTCCTCGTGCGCGTATTTGCCATGGATGAGCGCGGTGAAGCCGGTCGATGAGAACCGGTCGACGTTCTTCCACACGTTCAGGACCGAGCCGCAGGTGGTGTCCACCAGGATGCACCCGCTCGACCTGAGCCGGTCCATCTCCTGAACGGTGACACCGAAGGCCGGCAGGATGACCACGTCCCCGGGGCGGACCGCGGCGAGACCGGGGCCCGCGCCCGCGGCATCCCTCAGGAACAGGATGCCCATCTCCCTCAGCCGGGCGTTGACGTGCGGGTTGTGGATGATCTCGCCGACCAGATAGATCGTGCGCTCCGGGAACCTCCGGCGCGTCTCGTAGGCGTACTCGACCGCGCGGTCGACTCCGTAGCAGAACCCGAACTCGCGCGCCAGCAGGAAGGTCAGGGACCCCGCCTCGAGACGATACCCGGAAGCCTTCAGCCGCTCGACGATGCCGCTGTGATAGTCGGCGCGCAACTCCGGCTTGATGGCTTCGCGCAGGCCGAACCCTCTCTGGTGGTACGCCGACTCGGTCATCCGGTCCGCCGTTCCTCCGCCGGGGGCGCTCGCGGAGGTCATTCTACACGAGCCCTCTCCGCTCACGGGGTGATGACGCGGTCCGGCCGCGAGGCGATGTTCATGCTCTGGCCGCGCAGAAAATTGATGAGCGTGATCTCGAAGGCACGGGCCGTCTCGATCGCCAGGGTCGTCGGCCCGGACACGGCGCAGACGACCGGGATGCGCGCGACCGCGGCCTTCTGCAGGATCTCGAACGACGTCCGACCGGACACCAGCAGGATGGAGTCGTCGGTCTTGAGACCGTCGAGGCAAGCCCTCCCGACCACCTTGTCCACGGCGTTGTGGCGGCCCACGTCCTCGCGGCAGACGAGCAGGCGTCCTTCCGCGTCGAACAGCCCGGACGCATGCAGCGCCCCCGTGCGGCCGAAGCTCTCCTGGGCGCCGAGAAGGCGATCCGGCAGCGTCTCAAGGATCTCGCGACGCACGCGCAGGCCCGAGCGCAAGGGGGTGGCCCGGGTCGCGAGGGCCTCGAGGGACGCCCGGCCGCACACCCCGCAGGCGGCGCTCGCCATCAGGTTCCGTCGGAGCCGCTCGGGGTCGAAGCCGACGTCGGGAGCCAAAGCGACCTCGACCACGTTCAGCTCGCCGTCCTCCTCCGACCGGCACTGCCGGACGGTTCCTATCGATTCCATCGATTTCACCACGCCCTCGGTCACGCAGAAGCCGGTGGCAAGCTCGACGTCGTGTCCCGGTGTCCTCATGATGACGGCGAGACTCTCCCCCTGGACGCGGATCTCCAGGGGCTCCTCGACGACTACCCAATCGGAGAGCTCGCTCCGCTGTCCGTCCTGGAACCTCCACAGGGTGCGTGTTTCGACGGGTTGGCGGCGCATGCCGGGTCCATTGTAACGGAACCAAGGAGTGGGGGAAGGCTCCCCGCGGCCGCTGACGCGGGCGACCGGGCGCTGCGCCGTCGCCGCGGCGGCTCTCCCGGGGCCCACTTTGGGCTTGACACCGGCGGGTGCTTCTGCAAAGGTATCCCGTCTTTTCCGACGTATTCATCGAAAGGGCGACCGGGTGGGCACCGCGCGGGGCGCCCTCTGTGCGAGGGAGCGATGCGAGGTCTGACGATCATCAGGCGTGGGATGCTGCTGTGCGTCGTCGCCGTGGCGGTTCACGGCTCGGCCCGGGCGCAGAACCGGGACAAGGCCTGGGAGGTGGTCCCCCAGATCGGCTATGTCTGGTTCGGCACGCCGAACCTGGGAGACGGGACGACGGTCAGGATCTTCCCAGCCCCCACCAACGAGCGGGACGTCCGTACGGTGACATCCGGGATCGACAACAGCCCGTCCTTCGCTCTCCGCTTCGGCTACCACTTCACCCGGAAACACATGGTCGAGTTCGGCTTCCGCGGGACCTCGACCAAGGGCACCATCCACATGCACAAGACCGTCTATGACATCACACCGCCCGCCCCGCCCAACCCGCCGGTCAAGAGCGACGTCATCAAGAGCGAGCAGCTGAGCATCGATCTGTTCAGCGGCCACGCGGCGTACGTCTACAACTTCTTCATGCAGCACCGCGGCAAGATCGTCGGATTCGTCTCCGCCGGCGTGGGCATCATCAACTCCAGCACCTTCGGCCAGACGGCCGACCCCGACCTGCAGAACGTCCTCGATGTCCTCGTCGGCGACGAGAACGATCTCATGTACGACTATGGGGCGGGGATCCGGTTCTTCGGCAGCGAGAAGGTCGGGTTCCGGGTCGACGCCCGACGGAGCCACTTCGACTCCAAGACACGGGGCGGCCAGGATCTGACCGAGGCCACCGCCGGTCTTACGCTGGTTCTCGGCGGGACCTAGACCGTCCGAATCCTCCATCCATTCCACAGGGCGTGCCGGAGCCGAGCGCGCGTTCTACTCCACCGGCCGATCCGGCAGGGCCTCGTCGATCTCGTTGATGAGCGCGACGTTGTCGGAGAGACACAGGATGGCGAGGAATGCGGTGATCAGATTCATCGCCAGGGCCCCCACGGCCAGCCCGCCGTGGATCCAGCCGGGAACGACCCGTGTGTGTGCGCCGCCTCCGATGATGAACGCCGCCATCGTGACCAGGGGCGTGAACGTCAGCCACGGGAACAGACGCGCCTTGAGCCGCCGGGTTCGATCGACCAGCGAGGCGGCTAGGCCGTGCTCGCGTACGACGCTCTTGATGCGGCTGCCGGTCCCGACGAAGTAGAACAGGGTCATCGTGTGCGTGAACAGGATGACGACCATGCCGAACAGCGCGAGCCGGATATGGGCCCCGGCGGCGACCGCTCCGGCCGCGACGCGGAAGCCGCCCCACGTGATCCACGCGAGGAGGGTCACGCTGGCGAGGGAGAGGAATCCGAGGATGCGGGCGACCGGGACGTTGTGCAGCACGGCGGCCTTCAGGCCACCCAGGGCGGAACGAGTCGCTTCAGGAGCGCGTCGAGCCCGAGGACCCGGCCGGCCCCGGTCGCGAAAATGGTGACGAGAAGCACGGTGAACACCACCGGCTGCTCGACGCTCAGCGCGGGCGCGCCGCTCGCGAACGCGAAATTCAGGCAGAGAAACACACCGCCCATCGCCGCCAGGCGGGTCAGGCAGCCCAGGAGGAGAGCCGACCCGACGAGAATCTCACCGAACAGGACCAAGTGCGCGAACAGACCTGCGTGCGGGATCACCACCTTGATCAGGAACGGTCGGTAAAAGTCATAGGCCGGGCCGTCGGCCCACTTGGTGAGCGTCTCGTGGAGGGAGGCTCCTCCGAAGCCGCCGTTGAACTTCTCCATCCCGTACTTCAGAAAGAAGTAGCCCGCATACAGCCGGGCCGGCATGCCCGCCAGGGGCGAGCTGTAATCCTCGATCCGTCCCTTGAGTCGGCCCATGCCCACACCTCCCGGCCATGGAGAGCGGCGATCCTAGCACGGCGGCGGCGCTGCATCGATGCACCAGAGGTTGCGCCGCCGGCCTGTTCCAGCCTGCGGGCGCGTGCGAGAATTCGGGCGTTCGGGAGGGGCAGACGGGTGCCCACCCCCGATTCCCCCGCCGTGCGGGCTTCCGGCTCGCACGGCTTTTTCTTTAGGGCGCGGGGCCCCTTCTGTTGGCGCGGCCCCCGGGCCCGTCGAACGCGTCGGGATGGAGCGCCTGCGCGACCTCTTCAATCCCCGACACCACCCCGGGGCCCGGCTGCTCGATCGCCTCCCCGACGGTCATCAGCCGCCCCGAGAGCAAAGCCGGAACCCCTGCCCAGGCGGCGTTCCGCCGCAATCGATCGAGCAGGCCCCGGTTCTGCGGTGTCGTGAGGATCACCTCGGGCGCGCGGGCGATGGCCGATTCCGTGTCGAAGGAGGGCCAGGCCGTGGGGGCGTCGGCGGTCACGGAATCGCCTCCGGCGCGCGCCAGCGCGTCCGTCAGGAAGGCGGTGCGTCCCGGCACGACGAGGGGATCGCTCCACACGATGAACAGCAAGCGCGGGGGGCGCCGGCCGGCGACGCGGGACCGGACGGCCTCGAGGCGGGATCGAAGCCCGCCCACGACGCTGGCCCCGCGCTGCTCTTCGCCGAGCAGGCGAGCAAGGTCGTCGATCGCGGCGAGGACCCGCTCCACATCCGGCGTGTCGATCGTGTACAGGGGCAGGCCAAGCGTCTCGGCCTGCCTCGCGAGCGCGGGATCGTTGCCGCTCGTCGTCCCGATCAGCAGGTCAGGCCTCAGAGCCCGGATCGTCTCGAGGCTGGGGTTCAGCAGCCCGCCCACGCGTGTGATGGCGGGGGTGCCCGGCGGGAGCACGCAATAATCGCTCACGCCGACCACGCGGCCGGAGGCGCCGAGCGCCAGAAGAGAGTCGGTCACGCTCGGAGCCAGGGACACGATCCTCTGCGGACGCATCGGGACGGCGACGGGACGTCCCAGTCCGTCCCGCACCGTATGGATTCCCGCGGGACCGGCCCCGGGTCGGCAGGACGGTCCGGAGCAAAGGAGGAGCGATGCGCCAAGGAAGAGGGCGCGCCCCAGGAGACTGCGCCTCGGGTCGTCGATCCTGGTCACCTCCAAGGAGGCCCCGCGATGCAGGTCGTCGGGGCACTCTAGAGCCCGCTGCCGCCGCTGTCAAGAATTGCGCGTGATGCTCGAGTTCGATCCGGTCGATCGGTTCAAAAAATTGACGGATCGTCGTCTGGACGGGACGGATCGCCCGGCCGCCACGACCGGCGCGGCGCGCGTGCGCCAGGCCTGCCTTGAATTGGCCCCCTGGGGACCTTAAGTTTGCGCGGCACCAGAGTTTTTGACGTCTCCTGCCGGAATCCGTCAGGGGAGCGGGTTCGAATGGATTTCATCAACGATGCTCTGGCGACCCTTCGAGCGGCGCCGCCCTGGGGATGGGCCTGCGGCATCCTCGTCGCGCTGTTCGTCGGCTGGTTGCTCGGACGCGTGTCGGGTCGGCGCGGTCGCTCCGGGCGCCGGCCGCAGCGTCTCGACGGGGACGCGTCCGGCCTGCGCGATCTGAAGGCAAGCGTCGCCCGCCTCGAGGCCGAGAACACCGCGTTATCCAATTTCTTCCTTCTGCTGCCTGATTTCACCAAGGAGATCAACTCGCGCATGGAGCGGCGCGCTATCGCGCCGTTGCTGGTGAAGATCACCGAGCGGCTGTTCGCGCCCACCCAGGTGCTGCTGTTCCTGCTCGACGATCGGGTGAACACGCTGATCCTGGTGCAGCAACGGGGGCTGGCCGAGGACGTCAAGATCGGATTCCAGGTCAAGATGGGCGAGGGAAGGATCGGCTGGATCGCGGAGCACAAGGTGCCGATGGACACCAATGACTTCATCCGGGAGATGCGCCAGTCGGGCGTGAGCCTGGAGGTCCCGGCCCATTTCCGCTTCAAGACCGAGTTGTGCGCGCCCATGGTGCACGAGGGTCGCGTGCTCGGCGTGATCAGCGTCGGCGGCATCACCCGGCACTACAAGTACGAGAAGACCATGCTGAATCTCATCGCTGATCTCGGCAGCATCGCTCTCCATAACAATCTCCTGTTCTCGCAGATCCAGGAGATGGCAAATTCCGACGGGCTCACCAAGCTGTACAACAAGCGCTTCTTCATGAACCGCCTCTCGGAGGAAATCCTGAAGGCGGAGAAGGGCCACTATCCGGTGTCGCTGTTCATCTTCGATCTCGATCACTTCAAACACTACAACGACACGCAGGGTCATCAGGCGGGTGACGAGGTGCTCAAGCTGACCGGCCAGATCCTGCGCGACATGGTGCGCCCGGACGACACTCCCGCCCGCTACGGCGGCGAGGAGTTCATCGTGCTCCTGCCGCAGACCCCCAAGGACGGAGCCATGGTCGCCTCCGAGCGCATCCGTGCGAGGGTGGCCAGCCATCCGTACGCCAACCGGGAGAGCCAGCCCTTGAAGGTGGTCTCCCTCAGCGGGGGAGTGGCGACCTTCCCGGACGACGGGCGGACCGGCTCCGAGCTGATCGCCTCGGCCGACGCAGCCCTCTATCGGGCCAAGCAGGACGGTCGCAACCGCGTGCTGCGCGCCGAGACCAAGTACTTCTCCGACGGCAACGAGGACGCCTACTACGGCACCGCCAACGGCTGACGGGACGGGCATGCAGAGTCGTCGCAAGAAGCTGATGAAGGACCTGAAGGAGAGAGGGGAGCTCCGGGGCGCGGGGACCGCCGGGGGGCTCACGGATCTGCTGTACGACGAGCTCACCGACCTGCCGACGGTCCCCCTGCTCCTGGGGCGCATCCGTCGGCTGCTCCGGGAGTCGCAGCAGCTCGGCCTGCTGTCGATCAGCGTGCTCCAGAACGAGCGCGGCGAGCAGACGCTCGGATGGCAGGGCTACGAGTCGCTGGTGCGCAGCGTCGCCTCCTTCCTGCTCGAGGTCAAGAAGGTCGCCCTGAGGCGCGACGACTACGTCTCCGAGGTGATGATCAGCGGCAACGCGTTCGTCATCCTGCTGTCCCCACCCAGAGGCCAGCAGGGCCTCGTCTATCCGGACATCGACAGGGTGCGTCGGCGCGTCGCGGTCAAGCTCGAGCGCTTCGTCCGCGACCGCCTGCCCGCCGACGTGCAGGAAACTTTCGGGCTGTATGTCGGGTGCACCGTGCTGTCCCAGAACCCCACCGTGCGCTTCGAGCGGCTGGTTTACTCGGCGCTCGAGCAGGCGTTCACCGACTCGCTGCAGCAGCGCAAGAAAGAGCAGCGCGAAGCGGCCCTGAAGCTGAAGACGGTGCTGCGAACCGGCTCCATCCAGACGGTGTACCAGCCGGTGATCGATGTCCTGGAGAAGAGAGTCGTGGGGTACGAGGCGCTGACGCGTGTGCCGCAGGGCAGCTTTCCGGGGCCCGACCAGCTCTTCAAGGCGGCCTATGAGAACGATTCCGTATGGATGCTCGAGAGGTTGTGTCGTGACCGCGCCATCCGCGGGGCGCGAGGGCTGCCGGAAGACGAACTGCTGTTCCTGAACATGGAGCCCGACTCGATCCACGACCCGGCCCTGCGATCGGAGACAACCTTCGCGCTGCTGCGGGACATGGATCTGAAGCCGGCCCAGATCGTCCTGGAGATGACCGAGCATTCGGCGGTACGCGATTTCAGCGCCCTGCGTCAGCTGCTCAGCTACCTTCAATTCCACGGGTTCCGGCTGGCGGTCGACGACGTGGGCTCGGGCTACTCGGGGCTCAAGTCGATCGCGGAGATCAAGCCCGACTTCATCAAGATCGACATGGCGCTCATCCGCGACATCGACCAGCACCCGATCAAGCAGGATCTGACCGGCACGATCGCCCGCTTCTCCACCAGCTCGGGCATCACGCTGATCGCGGAGGGCGTGGAGACGGTCGAGGAGCTGCGCTGCCTGCAGGCGATCGGTGTGCGGTTCGCGCAGGGGTACCTTTTCGCCCGGCCCGGGCCGCCCTTTCCCCGCGCCGATCTCAGCTCCCTGGACGATTGACCTGCCCGGGCGTGCCTCTGGATGCGTCACGGGCCGGACAAAAAAAGGAGAGCCGCCTCATGAGGACCGAAGCGGCTCTTTTTGGGGGTGAGTTGTGTGGTTCGTCTTGCTCAGCCCTCGCGGGCTGGTAGAAGAAAGGCTCCGGCGCTAGACCGCCTTGTGCGACGACTGCGTCCAGGCGCCCATGATCTGGAAAGTCTTGGCGGTCTCCACCTCGATCCACCGGTGGTACACCTTCCGCCGGTTGGGATCGATCTGATATGAGACGTTGGCGAAATCAAAGTTGATCATGCCGTTCTGTGCCTTGGTGGTTTGCCGCTTGCCGGAGCGCGCTTTCTTCTTCATCCGAGACGTCCTCCCGAAGGTTGGTCCTTCACAGAGCAAGATTCCTGCCAGACAGCACGTCCTGCGACCAGACTGGCGCGTGCGCCATTCCGATTCCATAAGTCGCTACTCCGCATGAACTTCTGACGATCGCCTCACAGATGGAGGCACCAGAGCCGATCGGATCAGAACCGCCTGAGATGGTGACTCCGTCACTCTGACGCGGTGCGCGATTGACTAAAATACGTCAAAGTGGCAGCATTTCTCCGACGAGGAGGAACGCGTGCCGGTCGACGGCAAGCAGATCCTTTTGATCGATTCCGCGGCCGGGCTCGAGGTCGAGCCGATGCTGCGCGACCTGGGACTCGAGGTGCGAGCGGCGACCGACGCCGCCTCGGGGCTCGCTCTCGCCGCGCGGGAGGAATTCGACATGGCTCTGATCGATGTCGGCCTGGTGGGCGAAGGGCCGCACGGTCTCGTCGCGCTTCTGAGGTCGAAGGCCGGCGTTCCGTCGATCCTCGTCCTGACGACCGAAGAATCCGTGCGGCGCGCCATTCGCAGCCTCGACCAGGGCGCGGATGATTATCTGGTCCGCCCCTTGGACCGCTCCGAGGTCAAGACGCGGCTGGGAAGGATCCTCGAGCGGCAGCGCGCGGACGACCGCGCCCTGGTGTTCCAGAGGGAGGTGAGCCGCAGGTACCTGGTCGGAAATCTCGTCAGCCGGTCGGAGGGCATGAGGCGCGTCCGCGACCAGATACTCCAGGTGGCCGCGGCGCGCAGCAACGTCCTGATCCTCGGTGAGAGCGGCGTGGGCAAGGAGCTCGTGGCGAAGGCGATCCATTACAACTCCGCGCGGCGCGACGCACCCTTCATCGCCATCAACTGCTCCGCGATTCCGGTGAGCCTGATCGAGAGCGAGCTCTTCGGTCACGAGCGCGGCGCGTTCACGGGCGCGGTGGGCCGACAAAAAGGGAAATTCGAGCTGGCCGACGGCGGCACGATCTTCCTGGACGAGGTCGGCGAGATGGACCTGCGCACCCAGGCGAAGCTCCTGCGCGTGCTGGAGGAGCGCGAGTTCATGAGAGTCGGCGGGGGCCGCGAGGTGCGGGTGGACGTGCGCGTGCTGGCGGCGACCAACAGCGACCTGGAGGGGCTGATTCGCCAGGGGCGCCTTCGCGAGGATCTCTACTTCCGCCTGAAGGTCATCACGATCCGCGTGCCGCCGCTCCGCGACAGACAGGACGACATCCCGGAGCTGGCACACACCCTGCTGGAGCAGATCTGCCGCGACAACGGCCTGCGGCCGCGCCGTCTGACGGCGCGCGCCATCCGGACGCTGCAGCGCTATTCCTGGCCGGGCAACGTACGGGAGCTCAAGAACGTGCTGGAGAGCACCGCGATCACCCGGGAGGGGGAGATCATTCGCGCCACCGACCTGCCGGCGGCTGTCCTCGGTGGCGAGAGAGCGGGTCTCTCCGGGCCGCCGCCGCGCGCCGGCGCGACGATGCGGGAGATGGAGCGCGAGCTCATCCGGCGCACCCTGACCCGGCACGACGGCAACCGGACGCACGCGGCGCGCACCCTGCATATCGGCGTCCGGACGCTGCAGAGGAAAATCAAGCACTACGACATCCGGGTCGCGGCCGTCCGCGGGCGGCGACCCGCCGCCTCTAGACCCTGACCACCACTCCGAGACCGTCGGCGTCGAGGAGGGGCAGGATGGCGCCCGCCTCGATGCGAACCCCGCCGCGCGCCACGTCGTCCGCGATGTCGAGATGACCATCGAGGTCGGCGCGCTCCACACCGGGCGCCGACAGCGCGAAGTGCAGCGCGGCGGCGATGCCGATCCGCGATTCGTCCATACACCCGATCATCGCGCCGATGCCGGCGCCGCCGCACAGACGGTCGATCGCGAGCGCCTCGCCGATGCCGCCCGATTTCATCAGCTTGATGTTGACCAGATCGGAGGCGCGCGCCTCGACGAGGCGACCCGCGTCGGCGGCGTCCTGGACCGATTCGTCCGCCATGATCGGCAGATCGAACTCGTCCGCGAGCCGCCGCATCGCCGCCAGATCGCCGGCGGCGGTCGGCTGCTCGAGCAGCTCGAGATCGCCCTTCGGCACGGCGCCGAGGAACCGTCGCGCCGACTCCTCGCTGTACCCCTGGTTGCCGTCGGCGCGCAGCAGGATGCCGGGCCCCAGGGCGCCGCGCAGCAGCCGGATCGTCTGGAGATCGCTCTCGCGGTCATCCCCCACCTTGATCTTGAGGATGCGAAACCCATCGGCCACGTAACGCCGCGCCCGTTCCAGCGTCGCGACCGGCTCGTCGATTCCGAGAGTGACGCTGGTGACCAGCCGCTGCCGTCGCATCCCCAGGAGTCGCGCCAGCGGGACGCGCCCGCGCCGTCCCGCGAGATCGTACAGGGCCATCTCGGCGGCGGCGCGCGCGGCCGGCTGTCGCGGCGCGACGTCGCCGGCCCGGCGCGCAAATCCCGCGGGGTCAGAGGCGTCCGAGGCGCGCAGGAGGGGAATCAGACGGTCTTCGAGAGCCTCGAGGGACATCGCCGCGGTCTCGCCGGTCACCTCGGCCGCGGGGGCGGAGCAGCCGAATCCGCTGCGTCCGTCCGAGGTGTCGACCTTCACGATGATGTTGTCGGCGGAGGTATAGCTGTGCCCGGCGATGCGGTACCCTTCCGTGAGACGGAACGTGATCGGGATCGCCTCGACGCTCTGGACCCGGATCATCCCGACAGTCGGGGAAAACGGCGCCGGAGCTCGTCGATGATCGGCTGCACGCCGTCCAGGAGGGGATCACAGCAGGCGATGCCGTGACGCCCGCGGAGAGAGGCGGCGTGCGCCCGGACCTCCTCGGGTGTCATCCCCTCGTGGTTCAGGGCGATCGCCACGACCGGACGACTGGCGACCAGACGGATGATCTCCATCTCCCTCTCCGGCCCGGCCAGCGGGAAGTCGGGAAAGCCGTCGTAGTGCGTCCGCCGCGGGGCGTGCTGCAGGACGAGACCGTCGGGGCGGGCGCCCGCCAGGATCTCGAATCCACCCGGGTAGGCCGGATGGGTCAGGCAGCCCTGACCCTCCACGATGATCACGTCCGGTCTCTCGTCCCGGAAAGCGCGCAGGACCTGGTGCTCGATCTCGCCGGAAACGAAGTCGTTCACCAGGCTGTCCATGATCAGACCGTAACGCACCCCCTGCATCCAGGACGTCTGACCGGTGCCCACCAGAACGGCGCGGTGGCCGGACGCGTTCAACCCCTGGGTCAGCCGGACGGCGGTCGTCCGCTTGCCCACGCCGGAGTCCGTTCCCAGCACCGCCAGCCGGATCGAGGTGACCTCCAGGATGCGACCGCTGAACGCGTGCATCGCCTCCCGCGGCGGCGTGCGGCGAACGTCGCGCACGCGGGCGCCGCTCCTTTTCGCGAGGGCGCCGAACTCGGGATCGTCCCCCAGGATCTCGTGCAGACCCGAGTCGACGTTGATCCCCAGCGCGAGCGCCCGGGCGATCGACGGCCGGAGCTCGGGTGGAAGGATCCCCCCGTGGGTGGCGACGCCCACCACGAGGAAATCGGGACGCCGGCCGGCCGCGCGGATCGACTCGTCCAGGTCGCGCACGATCGGGATGCCGGCCGGTATTCCGTCCAGGATCTCTCCGGCATCCCGTCCGGCGAGACGACCGTCGATGACCGCCAGCACGCGGTAGCGATCGGTATGGCGGACCAGACCGTGCGCGGTCTTGCCCTCGGACGTTCCGAAGGCGCCTTCGCACAGCACGACGGCGCTCCCCTCGGGAGCCGCGTTGTTCACGGTATCGCGGACTGTAGCACAGGTGAAAGGCGCGACGGGACGCGTCCTTGACGGGCTTTCGAGGCATGCCCTAATATGCCCGCATGGTCACGGGCTTCAACACCGACGTGCAGCATGCCGGCAAGACCTACCACGTCCAGACGGAAGACAAGGGGTTGCAGAATCCCGTCATCGAGACGCTGATCTACGTGGGGGGAGAGATCCTCGCCGCGCGCCGCACGTCGTATGCCGATCTCCTCTCGAAGGGCGTCAGCGAGAAGGAGATCGCCGAGCGTATCGAGACGCAGCACAACCGCATGATTCTGGACGTGCGGGAGGGCCGTTACACCGGTGGAAAAATCCGCCCCTTCGGCGAGGGCATCATCTCCAGCAAGAGCTTCGACGAGGTCGTCCTGGACTGGCTGCGGTCCCAGGCGGCGACCGAGCGCATCAGCCTCCAGATGGTCGGCTCGGACGGCTTCGTGGAGGGCGGCACGGCTCGTCTCGAGCTCCTGGTCAGCCGCTCGTCGACCGGCAAGGGGCTCGCGGGGGCGAAGGTGAAGGTGAGACTGATCAGCACCGTCGACAAGCCCAGGACGTTGGTCGAGGGCAAGACCGACGAGGATGGCAAGGTGGCCCTGACCTGCGAGCTTCCTCTCCTGGAAGAGGGCACCGCCGCGCTCATCATCCAGGCGGCCGTGGGGAAGGAAAGCGGGGAGATCAAACAGCTGATCAAGAAGGCGGCGCGCAAGGCGGCGAGTTGAGCGGAGCGTCGAACGTGACCATCGTCTGCAACGGCAAGCCTCTCCAGGCCGTGCCGGGGACCACTCTGTCGACCCTTCTGGAGACGCTGGGAATCGCGTCCGGCCGGGTGGCGGTGGAGGTGAACAGCCGCCTCATCCGTCGTGACGAGTTTCCAGGTCTGTCCCTGCGCGACCATGATCGCGTCGAGGTGGTTCATCTCGTCGGGGGCGGGTGATGAAGAGCGAAGCGCTCACCATCGGAGGACGCAGCTACCCGTCGCGGCTGATCGTCGGCACCGGCAAGTATCCCAACCTCGACATCATGCGTCTGGCCATCGAGGCGTCGGGAGCCGCGCTGGTGACGGTGGCGGTGCGGCGCGTCGATCTGTCGCAGCGCGGGGGCGGCCGCAGCCTGCTGGATTATCTCGACACCTCGAAGGTGGCGCTGCTCCCGAACACGGCCGGCTGCTTCACGGCGGACGAGGCGGTCCGCGTCGCGCGCCTGGGGCGCGAAGCGGGGCTGTCCGACCTCGTCAAGCTCGAGGTGATCGGCGACGAGAGGACCCTGTTCCCGGACAACGAAGGGCTGCTCGAGGCGACCCGGGTGCTGGTGAAGGAAGGGTTCACCGTCCTGCCGTACACCAACGACGACCTGGTCGTGGCCAAGCGGCTGCGTGACGCCGGGGCGGCCGCGATCATGCCGCTGGCGGCCCCGATCGGCTCCGGTCTCGGGCTCCAGGACGCCGTGAGCCTGAGGCTGCTCCTGGAGGAGATTCGCGATCTTCCCGTCATCGTGGACGCGGGGGTCGGAACGGCGTCCGACGCCGCCATGGTGATGGAGCTCGGCGCCGACGGGGTCCTGATGAACACCGGCATCGCCGGCGCCGGCGAGCCGATCAAGATGGCCCGATCGATGCGCTGGGCGGTCGAGGCGGGACGCCTGGCCTTCGAGGCAGGACGCATCCCGAAGAAGCTGCACGCCAGCGCGAGCAGCCCGCTGGAGGGCGTCGTCCGTCGGGATTCCTAGGAACGACGGCGCTCCCGGACGGCCGCCCGGGCCTCCTTCTCCTGATCCTTCTCTTTGATCGCCTGGCGTTTGTCCCAGAGCTTCTTGCCCTTGGCCAGCGCGATCTCGACCTTCACCCGGCCTCCCGACAGATAGAGACGGAGCGGCAAGAGGGTCTGGCCGCCGCTCCTCGTTTTCTGCGAGAGCTTCAGGATCTCCTCGCGGTGCAGCAGGAGCTTGCGCGGGCGCAGGGGATCGTGGTTGGCGTAGCCGCCGTGCGAATACGGCGAGATGTGGCAGTTGTGCAGGAACACCTCGCGTCCGTCGACGCGCGCGAACGCGTCCTTGAGATTCGCCTTGCCCTCGCGCAGCGACTTGACCTCGGTCCCGAGCAGCGCGAGACCGGCCTCGCGGCGCTCGCCGATGAAATAGTTGTGGAACGCTTGGCGGTTCGTCGCCAGGACGCGTTGTCCCGACTCTTTCGGTTTCGGGCTCATTCCTCGTCGTCCCTCCGCCCGGGCAGCAGATCGCGATACAGGTCGCGGCGCGACCGTCCGGTCTCGCGTGCCACTCGACGGAGCGCCTCCTTGCGCTCGACACCGGCCGCGATCAGACGCCGCACCCTGCGGGCGGGGGTCTCCTTGACGTCGTCTCCGCCGGCCGCGACCTCCCCCGGCGGCGGGGCGCCGCCCGGCGGTCCGGAGACCACGAAGGCGACTTCGCCGCGGATGCGCCGGCCCTCGAGCCCGGCCCGCACGGCGCTGAGCGCGCCGGAATGGAACTCCTCGTGGATCTTGGTCATCTCCCTCCCGAGGACCGTCTCGCGGTCTCCCAGGATCTCCTGCACGTCCTCGAGCGTCGCCAGGAGGCGCCGCGGCGACTCGAAGAACAGCAGCGGGCGAGGCTCGGCGCGCAACGCCGTGAGGGCCCGCCGGCGCTCGCCCCTGCGGTGGGGCGGGAAGCCGATAAAGGTGAACGCACTCGTCTCGAGGCCGGCGACCGACAAAAGCGTGGTGAGGGCCGACGGTCCGGGGATCGGTATGACTTGGTGCCCCGCCCGCCGGGCGGCGCGCACCAGAAGAGCGCCGGGGTCGGAGATGCCGGGCGTGCCGCCATCGGTCGCCAGGGCGATCCGGCCGCCGCGCCGAAGCACGCCGAGGAGCTCGGGCAGGCGCCGCGCCTCGTTGAACTTGTGATAGCTGACCAGCCTCCGCACGAGGCCCTGGCGGGCCAGGATGGTCCTGGTCCGGCGCGTGTCCTCGCAGGCCACGCATTCGCTGGCAGCGAACGCCCCCACCGCGCGCGGCGACAGATCCTCCAGGTTGCCGATCGGCGTCCCGATGACGTACAGCGTGCCTCGCGGTTCGGCGCTCCGGCTCACGGAATGGCCCCCGGACCCGCTAGTGTCGCGTCCCCGAAGTCTTGTTACGTTCGGCCGCCGCTGCCTCCCGGCCCGCGGCGTTGCTTCTCGGTCACATATTCCCGATATGCTCCCTCGTCGCGCCTTGCGGGCCGGGCGCATCGACGGCCTCGGCGTTAACAACACTTCGGAGACGCGACACTAGCGACCCCAGTCGCGAGCGTAGCGGAAGTCGACGCCGACCGTCCTCGGCGAGAGCTTGGCGATGAGCGGTGGCCGTCTCTTGAACTGCGACGAGGCGATGAGCCGGGTGATGCGCGCCACCATACGGCGGGGGAAGCCCGCTGCGATCGCCTCGTGTGGGTTCGCCCGCCGATCCACCAGCAGGACGAGGAGACGATCGATGTCGGCGTAGCGATAGCCGATCTCCTTCTCGTCGGTCTGACCCGACCAGAGATCGGCGGTCGGCGTCTTCCAGACGATGTCCTCCGGTACGCCGAGATGGAGGGCGAGCATCCGGATCTGGGTCTTGTAAAGGTCTCCCAGGGGGTTGAGACCGGAGGCCATGTCCCCGAAGATCGTCCCGTATCCCAGCAGGAGCTCCGTCTTGTTGCTGGTGCCGACGACCAGCGCCCGGTCGCGGGCCGACAGGTCGTACAGCACCGCCATGCGCTCGCGGGCCATCTTGTTGCCGCGCCGCCGCCGCGAGGCGCGACGCTGGCGTGCGAAGTAGGCGTCGATCATCGGAGTGATTTCGACGAGCACGCTGCGCGCGCCGAGGCACCGGCTCACCCGCCGGGCGTCCCGCAGGCTCGCGGGGCTGGACGCCCTGTGTGGCAGGAGCGCGCACAGCACGTTCCTCCGGCCCAGGGCCCGGCAGGCGAGCGCCGCCGCGGCGGCGGAATCGACGCCGCCCGACAGTCCCAGGACGGCGCGCGCGTACCCCGCCTTGCGCGTCTCGCGTCGCAGGAAGTCCTGGAGCAGATCCGCGGCCGCCCGGACGTCGAAGCGCAGCTCGGCGGGCGGCTCGGACCCGCCCTCCTTCGGTCGCGCCACGTGCAGAGGTTATGCCGCCCGAAGAGACACTGTCAACGATGCGGGGTCCGGCGGATCACGCACGGGCTGCGGCTTGCGGGTGCCCGGTGCGGCCGGTATAATGCACCCTCCGGTCTCTGTCCGGGCCGGGAGCGACGGGTCGGAAAGGACCTCCACGCATGATTGCGGCGACGCAGCTGCGCTCCGGCATGGCCATTTTGCACGAGGGCAACCTCTGCCGCGTGCTGAGCGTGCAGCACATCACCCCCGGCAACTGGCGCGGCATGGTGCAGACCAAGCTGCGCAATTTCAAGACCGGCAACAGCTTCGAGTACCGGTTCCGATCGGAGGACCGGGTCGAGAAGGCGGATCTCGAGGAGCACGAGATGGACTTCCTCTATGCCGCGGGCGAGGACTATCACTTCATGAACACCACGACCTACGAGCAGGTCGCCATCGCGCGCGAGGACCTCGGGGACGCCGTGCACTATCTGGTTCCCAACACCAAGGTCATGGTGGAGTTCTACGAGCATCGACCGGTCGGCGTCGAGCTGCCGGTCACCGTCGATTTGCGCGTGGTGGAGACCGCACCCGGGATGAAGGGGGCCACCGCTTCCAACAGCGGCAAGCCGGCCGTGCTCGAGACCGGGTTGCAGGTGACGGTGCCGCAGTTCATCGATGTCGGGGAGCTCGTGCGCGTCGACACCGCCGAGGGGAAGTACCTGGAGCGGGCGAAGTAGCCTCCGGTGGCCGGCCTCATCCACCTCGCCCGCTTCCGCGATCAGGGACGGGTCTTCTACGCTCTCTTGGAGGACGGAGAGCGCGCCCGCGAGGTCGCCGGAGACCCCTTCGCGGGCGACCCGTTCGGTGTGGCGAAGACCGCCTTCAAGGAGACGCGGCCGACGGCCGGCCTCGCGTGGCTGGCGCCCTGCCGGCCCTCGAAGATCGTGGGTGTCGGTCGCAACTACCTCGATCACGCCGCCGAGCTCGGGCAGGCGGCGCCGCCCGAGCCGCTCCTGTTCCTGAAGCCGCCGTCCTCCCTGCTGCCGCACGGCGGGGCCATCCAGCTGCCGTCCGACAGCCGGCGCGTCGATTACGAGGGTGAGCTCGGCGTGGTGATCGGCCGCGAGGCGCGCCGCGTTCCGGAGGAGAACGCTCTCGATTACGTTCTGGGGTATGCGTGCGTCAACGACGTCACGGCCCGGGATCTGCAGGCGAAGGACGTGCAGTTCACCCGCGCCAAGGGATTCGACTCGTTCTGTCCGTTCGGCCCGTGCATCGCGATCGGCCTCGAGCCGGACCGTCTGATCGTCGAGACCCTCGTGAACGGCCGGCGCCGGCAGTCGGCGCCGGTGGCGCGGATGATCTTCGGCGTCCGCCGTCTGGTCAGCTTCATCTCGGGCGTCATGACGCTCCTGCCGGGGGACCTGATCGCAACGGGAACGCCCGAGGGAGTGGGAGCCCTGGAACCCGGCGACGTGGTGAGCGTATCAATCGAGGGCGTCGGAGTCCTGACCAGCCGCGTCGAGGGGCGCGGGATCGCCCCGGATCCAGGGAGGCTCCGGTCTCCGGCGCCCTAGAGGGGCGCCGGTCGCCGTCCGCGCCGGGAGGTCACCGGGCGCACGACACAGGGGAGGGGACACATGGCCGCGCCGTTGCTGTTGCTGTTGATCCTGGTGGTCTTCGCGCTGGCTCTCGTCGGCCTCTACAACGGGCTGGTCGCCCTGCGCAACCAGGTCAAGAACGCCTGGCAGCAGATCGGCGTCCAGCTGAAGCGGCGCCATGATCTCATCCCGAATCTGGTCGAGGTGGTCAAGGACTACATGGGCTACGAGCAGGAGACGCTCGACAAGGTGATCCGCGCCCGCGGCCAGGCGATCCAGGCGAGCGGCGTGCAGGGGACGGCGGCGGCCGAGGGGGCGCTGACCGGCGCCCTGCGCTCGCTGTTCGCCGTGGTCGAGTCCTATCCGCAGCTCAAGGCGAACGAAAACGTCGCGCGGTTGCAGGAGGAGCTGACCTCGACCGAGAATCGGATCGCGTTCGCGCGCCAGTTCTACAACGACATGGTGATGCGCTACAACACCAGGCTGCAGGTCTTTCCCACCAACCTCCTCGCCTCCGCGTTCGGGTTCAAGGACGAGGCGTATTTCGAGATTCCCGCCGCCGAGCAGGAACCGGTCAAGGTCGATCTGAGGTAGGGGACGGCATGCCGCGCGCCGCCTGTCCGAGGTGCGGCTTCAGCAATCCCGACTCGCGGGTCACCTGCGAGCTGTGCGGGTCTGCGCTGCGGGGCGCCGGCGGGGGCGACGCGTCCGCGGCGCTCCCCGCGGCACGCCGCGATTTCTACAGCGAGCAGGCCTCCAACGTCCGTCGCTCGACGATCCTCCTGGCCGGCTTCGTTCTCATGACCGGGGCGCTGGCCTGGGCGCTCGGGGAGCTGGGCGGTCTGGGCCCCGCGGGCGTCCTGTTCGGGCTCGCGTTCGGATCGTTCGGCGCCCTGTCCGCCTATTACTCGGGCGACCGCATCGTGCTGGCGGCCAGCCACGCCACGGAAATCGGCGCGGACACGGAGCCCGTTCTGCACAACGTGGTCGAAGAGCTCTGCCTCGCCGCGGGGCTCCCGAAGCCGCACCTCTATGTCATCGAGTCGGAAGCCGCCAACGCCTTCGCGACCGGCCGCGACCCGCGGCACGCCTCGATCGCGGTGACGCGCGGGCTGCTGCGCACGATGAGCCGCGAGGAGCTCCAGGGCGTCCTGGCGCATGAGATGAGTCACGTGCGCAATCTGGACGTACGCTTCGCCACCATGGTCGGCGTTCTGGTCGGTACGGTCGCCCTGCTGTGCGACTGGTTCTGGCGATCGTGGCGATTCCGCCGGGCCGGCCGCTCCTCGGGGAGCGCGGGCCCGCTCCTCCTGGTCCTGGCGGCCCTGCTCGCGGGGCTCGCTCCTCTCGCTTCGGTGCTCATCCAGATGGCGATTTCGAGGCGTCGCGAGCTGCTGGCGGACGCCTCCGGAGTCGAGCTCACGCGCAACCCGCGCGGGCTGGCTTCGGCGCTCCGGAAGATCGCCGCGAACCCCGTCGCGCTCGAGGTGGCGAACCGGGCCACCCAGCATCTTTACATCGTCAACCCTCTGAAAGCGCACGGCCTGGATTCCTCGAGCCTGTTCAGCACCCACCCTCCCATCGAGGCCCGCATCCGCATCCTCGAGTCGATGGCGTGAGGGCAGCGGCGCTGGCGTTCGTCCTGGCTCTCGTACTCGGGGGAGCGCACGTCGCTCTGGCGCGGCGGGTGGCGGGGGTCAGCGGTTTTCCCCTCGATGACGCCTGGATCCACGCGCGTCTGGCGCGCAACCTCGTCGAGGGGCGGGGATTCCGCTTCAACGCGGACGACACGGCGGCCGCCTCCAGCGCTCCGCTGTGGACGCTTCTCCTCGCCGTGCCGGCCGCCGTCGGGATCCCGTTTCCCTGGGCGTCCTATCTCGCCGGCGCCGCGGCCGCGAGCGCCCTGTCCCTCCTCGGCGTCCGGCTCGTCGGTCAGGCCACCGGCGACCGACAGGCGGCGCGATTCTGCGGGGCCGCGTTGCTCGTGACGCATCCTTTCCCCTGGTCGATCGCCTCCGGGATGGAGCCGGCGCTCGCCGCGGCGCTCGTCCTGGGTGTCGTCGTCGCGGTGCTGGCGGGCCGTGCGCGGCTCGGATTGATGGTTGCGTCCGCCGCCGGTCTGGCGCGGCCGGAGCTCGCCCTCCTGCCGGGATTCGTCGTGATCGACGCTCTCTGGCGCGGGCGCCCGAACGGCGCCGGACGCGTCACCAGGTGGATCGCCGCCGGATGCGCGGCGACCGCCGCCCCCTTCCTTCTAGACAGAGCCCTGACCGGCCGCTTCATGTTCGCGTCGCTGGCGGCCAAGGTGGGGCGCCACGGCGTCCTGGCGGCGCTCTCCGAGGGGCGCGCCGACGCGATCCCCTCCGTCCTGGCCACGAACCTTCCGCTCTATGTTCTGCCTCTGGCGCGAGCGCTGGCTCGTGACAACCTGGTCCTTCTTCTTCTGGCTCCGATCGGACTGTGGCGCCTGGCATCGGCCGTGCGGGGCAGCCACCTTCCCTGGATGATATGTGCCCTGCTGCCGTCCGCGGTAGCCGTGCTCGCGCCGTTCGGAGGACCCGAGTTCCAGGAGCAGCGCTACGCCGCCCCGGTCGTGGCGGTGTGCGTCGCGGCCGGGTGCGCCGCCTGGGCCGCGGCACCGCTCGAAAGGCGCCGGCCGTCTATCCGTCTCGCGTCACTCGTCCTGGTCGCGGCCCTGTCGGGGTGGGGCGCGGTGTCCGGTCTCCTGCGCTACGGGCGTGAGGTGCGGAACATCGAGGCGATGCAGATGACCGTCGGACGCTGGCTGGCGGAGCGGCCGGGCGGACCCGGCACGATCGCCACGAACGACATCGGGGCCATCGGGTTCTTCACCGGCGCTCCGATCCTCGATGTGACCGGGCTCGCCACGCCCGCGGTCATCCCGTATCTGCGCCAGCCGGCGCCTTCGGGTGCGTCCAACCGGGGCTGGAACGGCGCCAGCGAGAGCGGGCTCCTCTCCTTCCTGCGCGCCCGCCGGCCCGACTACGTGGCCGTTTTTCCCGCCTGGTATCCGAGTCCGTTCTTCCGCGAGGGCCTGGGGAAGGAGGTGTTTCGCGTCGATCTGGACGACAACCTGATCTGTGGCGACCGCACGATGATCGTGTACCGGCCGGATTGGTCCCGGCCGGGCGGACCGCCCGGCGGCTCAGCCCGTTGAAGCGGTGGTTCCACCGGGGCCACCCTTGGTGACGGGGCGACGCGATCGCCGGAGCCGAGCGAGCGCGCGGTCCTGAGCGCCGCGAGCGCATCCTCCCGCCGCTTCATCCGCAGCAGGGCCGCGCCCAGCTGGGCGTGCGCGAGGTGGAAGGCCGGCGCGACTCCGGCGGCAGCGCGATAGTGGGACGCCGCCTCGGCGAAACGCTTCTGCCGCAGGGCGAGGGCTCCCAGCCGCATGCGGGCCCAGAGGGAGCACGGGTTGTCCTCGAGGATCGCCAGGTACTCGGAGCGAGCGCGTCCCATGGCCCCGCGACGCTGCCAGTACTCGCCCGCCGACAGCCGGAGGGCGTAGCAGTCACCGACGATCTCGCGCTGCCGCTCGAAATCCCGCGCCTCGTAAGCCGCCGCGCGCCTGACGCGGCGCAGAGTCGTCAGGAGGGTGCGGATCGACCGACGGATCCAGGCGTCCTCGCGCGTGTAGTACGCCTCGCGACGATCGCGCACCCAGTAATCGTCGGTCAGGCCGTGACGCGTCTTCGCCTCCTCGCACAGCGCCGTCCCGGGATAGATGGTCAAGGGAGAAACGAGGCCGTCATGCGGACGGATCTCGCGGATGAGGCGCACGGTCGATGCGAGGTCCTCGTCGGTTTCGGAGTCGATGCCGGTGATCAGGTAGATCGACAGGCCGAGGCCGACACGGCGGGTAGCGGCCGCGGCGGACCTCACCTGGTCTACCGTGATCCCCTTGTTCAATCTCAGGAGCATGCGCGGCGATCCCGACTCGACGCCGTACTGGATGTGCGTGCAGCCCGCACGGCGCATCCAGATCAGGCGTTCCTCGTCGACCGCGTTGACGCGGGACTGGCAGTCCCACAGCAGATCGATCCGGCTCTCGATCAGACCCTGGCAGAATTCGATCACCCGTTTCTTGTTCACCGTGAACGTATCATCGCGAATCGAGACGTACACCACCCCGTGCTTCTCGCGCAGGCAGCGCACCTCCTCGATCATGTTCGCGGCCGACCGGAAGCGGAGCCCGCGCCCCCAGAATTCGGGCGAGGAGCAGAAGGTGCAGGCCGCGGGACAGCCGCGCGACGTGATGACGAACTCGAACTGGGTGACCGGGTCGACCCCGATGGTCGCCGGATCGGAGCAGGGATGGGGCAGCGTGTCCAGATCCGCGATCACCGGGCGATCGGCGGTATCGACACAGCGTTCCCCGGGCGCCGCGCGCGCCCGGAGAGCGACGTGCCGGGGCGGAGGAGGATCCCGGTAGGTGAGACCGGGAATCGAAGACAGCGTCTCCTGGAGGTCGCCCCGAACGAGGCCGCGCACCAGATCGAGCATGGTCTCCTCGGCCTCGCCGCGTGCGACGACGTCGATCTGCGGGTAGTGCTCGAGCAGGTGATGCGCCAGGTGCGTGGCGTGGGGACCACCGGCCACGATGAGGCAGCCCGGGTTGGCGGCGCGCGCGAGAGCGGCCAGACGCATGGCCTCGTGACGGTTGAAGGTGAAGACCGAGACGCCGAGCACGTCGGGTCGCTCGCTCCTCAGGAAGCGCGCCACGCGCTTCGAGGGCCACGCGCTGCAGTTGAGGATGCGCGCGTCGTAGCCGGCGCGCCGCAGGACCGCGTTGATGTATCCGAGCCCGAGCGGCGTGAAGCGGGAGTAGAACTCCATCTTCCCGAGGTCGTGACAGGTGTAGGCGAGAAGGATCTTCATGCGCTCCGTCGGGCCCTGCCCGTCGCCGGGACGGCCAGGAGTCTCTGCACCTCGCGCGCCAGCACGGGCAGCCGCTCGTCGCGCAGCAGAGGGACCATCGTGCGCGCCCGCCGGAGCGCGGAGCGATCCAGATCGCAGACGATGAGGGCCTCGTCGAGACACCCGCCCTCGGCCAGCGCCTCGCCGAACGGATCGTACAGGCACGAGCCCCCGCCGAAGTGGATGCCGTCCTCGAAGCCGACCCGGTTGGCATAGGCGACGTAGACCGTCTGCATCTGAGCCGTCACCTTCGCCAGATCCCTCCAGGTGCTGCGGCTGGTGAGGCCGCGCCGACTGTCGACTGCTTCGGTCGGGCCGGCCGAAATCACCAGAAGATAGTCGGCCCCGTCCTGGGCCAGGATCAGCGCGGTGGAAGGATGCCAGAAATCCTCGCAGATCAGGAGACCGACGCGCCCCAGGCTGGTGTCGAAGGCGACCAACCGATCGCCCGCGGCGAAGTAACGCCCCTCGTCGAACATGCCGTAGGTCGGGAGGTAGACCTTGCGGTGCACGTGCACGGCACGACCGCCCTCCAGAAAGACGGCGCTGTTGTGGTAGCGGTGGCCGGAGGTCTCCTCGACCAGACCGACCACCATGGCGATCCTGCGGCTCATGTCCAGAAGCGGGCGCATGAGGCCTTCGTCGGCCAGCGGGATCGCCACCTCCGAGACGAGATCCTGCAGCAGGTACCCGGTCAGGCTGAGCTCCGGGAAGACCAATAGTCTGGCGCCGGCGGCGAGGGCCCGACGGGCCCACGAAAGGTGGAGGGTTACGTTGGCCTCCAGGTCTCCCAGGACCGGCTCGATCTGCGCCAGGGCCACCCGCAACGTTCTATTCCGACCGCTCGCCACGCGTCGATGCGCCACTTTGTCGTCCCCTTTCATTCGCTTTGAGACGCGCTGGCCGATGGTAGCACAAGGCGCCGGGCTGAAACAATGCAAGTGTCCCGTTTTCTTTACTTTGGGCAATGCATCTGCTAGCATGACCGGCGCTTCGACGTTCTGCAGGAGCGCCGGGAGTCGACATGATCCGCAGGCCCGCGGTGGCCGGTTCGTTCTATTCGGCGGACCCGGAGGCATTGAGGCGCCACCTGGTGGAGCTCACCCAAGACAGGATGCCGCCTCCGGGGCCCCAGGCCATAGCGGTCGTGGTCCCGCACGCGGGCTACGTGTACTCCGGGCGTGTCGCGGCCGCCACCTACACGTCGGTCCGTCTGCCGCGACGCATGGCGATTCTCTGCCCCAACCACACCGGTCTGGGGGAGCCGATCGCGGTGGACGAGGAGGGCGAATGGCAGACGCCCCTCGGTCGCGCCCCGATAGATACGCCCCTGGCACGCGCCATCCTGGAGCGTTGCCGGCAGGCGCGCGTCGACGGAGTCGCGCACCGGCGCGAGCACTCGCTGGAGGTCCAGCTGCCGTTCCTGCAGCATCTCGTCGGGGAGTTCCGGTTCGTGCCGATCTGTATCGGAACGCTCCACCTGCCGGCTCTCCTCGATCTCGGGCAGGCGATCGCCGGAGCGGTGGCCGCCGCCGGAGAGGAGGTCCTGCTGATCGTCAGCAGCGACATGTCCCATTACGTCCCGGTGGCGGTCGCCGACCGGCAGGACCATAAGGCGATCGATCGCCTCGTCGCGATCGACCCCGAGGGGCTCCATCGCGTCGTCGTGCAGGACGACATCAGCATGTGCGGGATCGCCCCCGCGGTCGCCGGGCTGGAGGCCGCCAGGCGGCTGGGGGCGGGGGCGGGTCGCCTGATTGCCTACGGTCATTCGGGTGAGACCACGGGCGACAATCAATCGGTCGTTGCATACGCGGGCCTCGCGATTGCGTGAAGCCGTTCGGATACCGGGGGGGGCGGCGCGCCCCGATCGTGCGGGGCGGCGGGCGGGGGTTCGAGGGAGATGGATGTCTCGGGCCCGATCCGCGTCAGGACGCGTTCATTCCCGCTCACCGGACGGACCCCGTCAGTCGGCCCCCTCCTTTCTTTCGAGAGTCGGGTTCGGAGCCATCCTGGCGGCGCTCGTGTGGGGAGCGCTCGGAGCCAGCGAGGAGAAGCCACAACAGGCGACGCCGCAGCCACCGGCGCGGCAGCGCAAGTTCGTCAGCGAAGGAACCGGCGGGAAGACGCTGGAGATCGCCGCGGGACCCGGCTCGATCATCGGCAAGGACGAGCTGGTTCTCAAGGAGTACGTGGACATCAAGTACGGCGACACACGCCTGCAGGCGGATTTCGTCCGCTACGTGCCCTCGACCAAGGACGTCACGGCGCTGGGGAACGTGATCTTTGACCAGGGGACGTCGCGTCTGAGCGCCGAGAAGCTCACCTACAATCTGGACACGGAGACCGGGGTGTTCTACAGCGCCCGCGGCTATGCTGAGCCGTCGTACTATTTTGAGGCGCAGCGCGTCGAGAAGATCTCCAAGGACGAGATGGTCCTGCGCGATGCGACGTTCACCGCCTGCACCCAGCCGGTGCCCTACTGGAGCTTCAAGATCGGCCACGGACTCGTCCGGCAGGACGACTACGCCTATCTCCACAACCTGAGGTTCAAGGTCGGCCACGCTGTGGTCTTCTACACCCCTTATCTCGTCTGGCCGGTCAAGTCCGACAGGGCCTCGGGTCTCCTGTTTCCTGAATTCGGGTTCTCGCGCCGCAGCGGCACCATCCTGAGCAACGCACTGTACTGGGCGATCCGCCGCAACATGGACGCCACGTTCTATCTCGATTACATGTCGCTGGCGGGCTACGGCAACGGGCTGGAATACCGGTACGTCCCCAGCGAGAACGGCCGGGGGTATCTCACGGGATATTTCATCCGCGACCAGGTCGCCAAGCAGGAGCACGCGCCGGATGTGCCGACGGATCGATGGATCGTCAACTACGGCCACAACCAGTCCTTCGGCGACGGCTGGCATCTCGTCGCCAATGCGAACTTCATCAGCGACTTCAACTACTACCGCGATTTCGAGCGCGATCTCCGTCTGTCCACCATCCCGCAGGCGGTCAGCAACCTGTTCGTGACCAGGACGTGGGGCTTCTACTCGCTCAACCTGACGGGTGAGAGACGGGAGCAGCTCATCAACGTGGCCATCGATCCCACGCTGAACGGCCCGTTCTTCGCGACCAAGGAGGAGACGATCAACCGCTGGATCGAGCCGAAGGTCGAGCTGCGCGGGCGCCGGCAGCGCCTGGGGGACACGCCGTTCTTCATGACGCTGGAATCGTCCGCCGATTATTTCGACAAGGGGACTCCCGACACGCAATACGGCCGGGTCGATCTCTTCCCGGTGCTTTCGTCGCAGCTCTCACCCGTTCCCTGGCTCGACGTGAACGCCAGCGCCGGCTACCGCGACACCTACTACACGAAGAGCCAGAGGTCCGATCTCGGGTGCGACAATCGTCCCGGCACCGGCGATTTCGGGGAGGGGAACGGGCAGGTCGACACGGAGCACGACGTGAACCAGAACGGTATCTTCGATGCGGCCGACGACCTCGGATGCGACGGTCTTCCGGGCACGGGGGACTTCGGCGAGGGCAACGGCATCTTCGACCACGAGAAGGTCGTCCTCTCGGACCAGGGGTTCAACCGGCACGTCTACCAGGCGGGCTTGAACATCATCGGACCCAAGCTGAGTCGGGTGTTCGACCGCCCTCAATCGAGCTTCTCGCCGCAGTACAAGAGCACCATCGAGCCGCAGATTCAGTACTCGTACCAGTCGCGGGTCGGCGATGCGGATCGCATCGTGCCGTTCGACGAGATCGACGCCATCACCGCCAACAGCGATCAGGTGACCTTCTCCATCGTGACCCGGCTGTTCGCGAAGCGGCCGGTGAGCGGCTCGGAGGAGCTGGGCGCACTGTTCGGACCCTCCAACGCCACCCTCGTGAGCGGCGGGCACTACGATCCCTACGCCAAGTTCCGCGAGGCGCTTCGCAAGAAGCAGGAGGAGCAGAACAAGGCTGCGGCGGAGGCGGGTGGGGCGGCGCCCGCCCCCGAGGAGGAGAAGAAGCATCTGAACACGGTGGAGATCGCCTCGTTGCAGCTCAGCGAGGATTACTCGTTTCTGGGGCCGCTGAGCAGTTCGGTGGGGCTCGGGTCTCTCACCGAGCCGCTGCAGAGCAACTTCGGGCCGGTGCGGGCCACGCTGAGGATCAACCCCTCGATCCACACGAGCCTCGACGTGCGCAGCTCGTACGATATCCTGTTCAAGGAGATCCACGACGCGAGCTTGAGCGCGAACCTGAGGAGCATCAAACGCGGATTCCTCGACGTCACCTGGTCCATGGTGCGCGACCTCGAGGGACGCGCTCTTCTGGCGCGGGGGCTGGCGTTCTCGCCTCCCTTCGACCAGAACCAGATCGGTCTCCAGGGGGAGACGAACTTTCTCGACCGGCGGCTCCTCCTCGGCATGCAGACCAACTACGAGCTCGGCAGCGTCGCGCCGGGTGAGCCCCGGCTGCGGGACCAGCGCTATCGTTTCGGCTACAACACGCAGTGCTGCGGGTTCCAGCTGGAGGTCCTCAACCGCAACTTCGTCGGGTCCAGCAACCGCGAATTCCGCTTCCTGGTCAACCTGAAGGGCGTGGGAAACGTCGTCGACTTCCAATCGGGCTCCTCGGGCGCGCTGCCCGGCACGTTCCCCGGGATCATCCCATGACGACCGATCCCGCCTTCACGCCCCTGGTCCTGGGAGCGGGAGGCATGCTCGGGCGCGCGGTCGTCCGGGCGCTGGAGCCGATCTTCCCGGCGACGATCGCGGCGACGCGGGCGGAGGCCGACGTCACCGATCGATTCCGCCTCGAGGCCGAGATCGAGAGGCTGCGCCCCGACGTGCTGATCAACTGCGCCGCCTATACCGACGTGGATGGCTGCGAAACCGATCCGGACAGGGCGCGCCGAGTGAACGTGGACGGAGCCGAGAATGCGGCGCGCGCCGCGGCGAATGTGGAGTGTCCGATCATCCACATCAGCACCGACTTCGTGTTCGATGGCCGCGCCACGGCACCGTACACGGAAGAGGACGCCCCGGCGCCGCTCTCCGAATACGGCCGGAGCAAGCGTGCGGGGGAGGAGCGCGTGGCGGCGGCCGCGGAGCACCTGATCGTGCGGACCTCCTGGTCGTACGGCGCCGGCCGGGCCAACTTCGTCGATGCCATCCGCTCGAGGGCCGCGAACGGCGGAACGCTCAGTGTCGTCGACGATCAGCGGGGGTCGCCGACCTACGTCGTCGATCTCGCGCGCGCCCTGCCTCCCTTGATCCGTCGCGAGGTCCGAGGTCTCGTGCACTTCGCCAACATCGGGGTCTGCTCGCGCTACGCCATGGCGGAGCTGATCCTGAAGACATGCGGCTTCAGTGGAGTGCGGTTGCTGCCGATCCCCACGTCCGAGGCCGGGCGGATCGCGGTGCGACCCGCCTTCTCGGCGCTCGACACCTCGCGCTACGCACGCCTGACCGGGGAGCGGCCGCGCCCCTGGCAGGCCGCTCTCGTGGACTATCTGGGTGAAGACCCTCGCGGGGCACCGGACCCATGAGAATACTCGTCACGGGCGCGACCGGGTATCTCGGCGCCCATGTCGCCGCGCGACTGGTATCAGCCGATCACACCGTGCTGGCGCTGGTGCGGCGCGGGAAAGAGGGGCGTCTTCCTCCCGGCTGCCGTCCGGTGTCCGGCGACGTGCTCGATCCGGTGTCGATCGAGCGCGCGCTGGCCGGTTGCGACGCCCTGGTGCACATGGCGGCCCTGGTGAAGATGTGGGTCAGGGACCGTCGCGAGTTCGACCGGGTCAACGTGGAAGGGTTCGCGGCGGTCCTGCGGGCCGCCGAGAGAGCCGGGCTCCGTCGGATTCTCTACACCTCTACGATCGGGGCGCTCGGGCCCACCGGACCCGAGCCCGAGGACGAAGGGCACGAGCGCGCCGATTTCGCCTTCCGCACCGACTATGAGCGCACCAAGTGGGTCGCCGAGAGGATCGCCGTCGAGCGCGCCCGCGCCGGCGCCCCGCTGATCATCGTCTACCCGGGAGTGGTGTACGGCCCCGGAGCATCGACCGAGGGCAACCTGCTCGACCGGCTGTTCCGCGACTATCTCGAGGGCCGGCTCAGGACCCGCCTCGGGCGGCGCCCGACGCGCATCTGCTATGCGTTCGTCGAGGACGTCGCCGAGGGGCACCGCCTGGCGCTGGAGAACGGGAAGAACGGGAGCGGCTATATTCTCGGAGGAGAGAACGCCACCCAGGACGAGTTGTTCGCTCACCTGCAGTCTCTCACCGGGATCGCGCCGCCGAGGTACGCTCTGCCGTTCTGGGCTGCCGAGGCGGCCGGCAAGGCTCTGCGCGCATGGGCCCGTTTGAGCGGGAGTCCCCCCGCGTTCACCGACGGCGCCATCGCGACGTTTCGAACGCATTGGGCCTACTCGAGCGCCAGGGCGATCCACGAGCTGGGCTATTGCGTCACCGCGCTCCGCGAGGGCTTGCGGAGAACGCTCCTGGTCCTGCGCCAGCCCAAGACCGATGACGCAGGGCGGGCGTGAGGTGCGGATGCGCGAACACAGTGAGATGGCGCGCAAGGCGGTTCACCTGGCAGTCGGGGGTCTGGCGTTCCTGCTGCGGTATCTGACTCCCGGGCAGGCGGCCGCTGCGGCGGGTGCCGCGGTGCTCGCCAATGCGCTCATCCTGCCGCGTTTCGCGCCGGCTCTCTTCCGGGAGGACGAGCGGAGCCGGCCCTGGCGATCCGGTGTCGTGATCTACCCGGTCGCGGTCCTGCTGCTGATTCTGCTGTTCCGGAGCCATCTGGAGGTCGCTGCGGCCTGCTGGGGAATCATGGCGGCCGGGGACAGCGCCGCCGGGTTCGTCGGCCGGCGGTTCGGTCGCCGTCCTGTCCAGTGGAATACCGCGAAGACGATCGAAGGCTCGGTCGCCTTCGCAGCGGCCGCCACGCTCTTCTCCTGGCCGATCCTGGTCTGGATGGGCCGGGGTGGGGTGGGGGCGGCGCTTCTCGCCGGTTCCACGGCTCTGTTCGCGGCTTTCATGGAGTCGCTGCCGTGGCGGCTGAACGACAATCTGACCGTGCCGCTTCTTTCGGGGGTCTTTCTGTTCGGGCTGGAACAGGTTGAAGCGAGCCGCCTGGTCTCCGCAGCAGGCGAAGTGGGGATCGGCTTGCTCGTCGGCGTGGCCCTCAATGGGGCCCTGGCGTTCGTGTTCAGGGCGACCGGCACGGTCGACCGCTCGGGGATGATCGCCGGTTTTCTCGTCGGCACGCTCACGTACGCCGGCGCCGGCTGGCGGGGATACCTGGTGCTGATGACCTTCTTCGTGCTCGGATCCGGCGCCACGCGATTCGGATTGTCCCGCAAGGAGCGCGCCGGGACGGCCCAGGAAAAGAGAGGGGCTCGATCGGCCCGGCACGCCCTGGCCAACTGCTCCGTCGGCGTCTATCTGGCGTTCCTGGTCGCCTTCTCCAGGAGGCCGGACCTGTTCGCTCTCGCGTTCGTCTGCTCCTACGCCACGGCGGCGTTCGACACCGTCAGCAGCGAGATCGGCAGGGCGTACGGCGGACGCCCCGTCCTGATCACGACGCTCCGAAGGGTCCAGGCCGGGACGGAGGGCGCCGTTTCCTGGCTGGGAACGGTGGCCGGCATGGTCGCCGCCCTGATGGTCTGCGGCGCTGCGGTTCTGACCGGCTTCGTCGATGCGGATCGCACCGCGATTGTGCTCGCCGCGGCGTTCGTCGGCTCGACGGCCGACTCGGTTCTCGGAGCCACGCTGGAGGCGCGCGGCCTCATCGACAACGAGGCGGTGAACTTCTCGAACACCCTGGTGGGGGCTCTCGGCGGGATCACCCTGGCGGCGTTCGGGTGATGGCTCCCGCGTGGCCGGGCGCTCGAGCGCGGCGACAGGCCCTGTCGGGGCCTGGAGGCGGAACTTCCACGACGATCGGCTGTCCAACAGGACCATGGAGAGATTTTCGGGCCCCGGGGCGCATCCTCGTGACCTGCGATGGCCGATGACCACGAGGGCGAACGAACACCCGGGCATCGGGCTCACCGGTGCAGTGAACCCGGGCGCCGATGAACAGCTGCTGGTCGCCCGCGCGCGGCGGGGAGATCGCGATGCGTTCGATCGTCTGGTCGAGATCCATCTGAAGCACGTCTGGGCGGTGGTCTGGCGCATCGTCCGGCATCGGGAGGATGCCGAGGACGTGGTGCAGGAGGTCTTCCTCTCGGCCTTCCAGGCGCTCCCGGGTTACCGGGGCGAATCGAGAGTGTCGACCTGGCTGCACCGGATCGCGGTCACACGGGCCCTCAATCACCTGGACAGGTCTGAAGAAAGGCTGCGGCGCCGCTCGCAGAGTCTCGATGGCCCCGAAGACGACGGCGGGATGCGCGAGGGCGGTCGCGACGGTTGGCCGACAGCCGGGACGGCGTCGCCCCTGCAGATCCTGGAAGCGGAGGATCTGGCGCGCCGCCTGGCCGACTGCGTCGGGCGTCTTCCGCCTGCCTGGCGCGCGGTCCTCTCGTTACGGGACGTCGAGGCGCATTCGTACGAGGAGATCGCGGGGCTCGTCGGAATCGCCCTGGGGACGGTGCGTTCCCGGCTGGCTAGGGCCCGTTTGGCGCTCCGGCAGTGCGTCATGGGGGAGATCGCATGAACGTCCACGCGGATCCTCATCCGCTCGCTCTCGTCTCGGCGTTTCTGGATGGCGAGCTGACCTCACAGGAGTCCGCCCTCGTCGAGGCCCATCTGTCCGTCTGCGCCTCCTGCCGCGAGCTTCTCGAGGACTTCCGGCTCCTCGCGGCATCCTCAGGCTCCGTGGTGGTTCCCGACCCGGCGGCGGATCTGCGGAGCCGGATCCGCTCTCGCCTGGCCGAGGCGGAGCGATCCGGCCGCCCTCGATTCCGCATCGACGTGCGCCCATTTCGACTCGGTCTGGCCGCCGCCGCGGCGGCAGTCCTGGTGATCGGCCTCTGGTTATCCCGTCAGGGGCTGAACCCCGTGCCTGGCGCTCTCCCGCCCGCGGAGCCTCCGTCGAGCGCGGTCCACGAGCAAACTTCCAAGGACCAAGCGACGGGCGGCGCCACTAGCTTGAAGGAGAGCTCGGGTCCCGCATTCGCACCGACTCCACCGACAGCGGCCCCCCTCGGCGACGAGGAGCGAATCGTCCAGGCACCGGGCTCCAGGGCGATGAAGAAGGACGCGCCGGCTCCTCGAGAGGTGAAGGCCGAGCCGGCGACGCCGGCGGTCGGGGCGACCGGCGCTCCGGTTTCCCGGGAGATCGGACGGGCCGACGCGCTGTCACGGTCCGGGGCAACGCGTGCCGAGCCCGCGGCCCACGACGCTGGCGCGCCTTCGGGAGAGCCCATTCGCGGCAGGAGCCTGCGCTTCCAGTTTCCCGAGTACACCGTGACTCTTTCCGACGATGGGACCCTCGCGCTGTCATCCCGCCGTTACGCGTGCACCGTGCGCCCCGAGACTCCGGACGCCGACGGCGCGGTGGCCGCGCTGTTCGGCATCTCCGCCCGCCCCGGCCGCGACGTCCGGGAGCCGGTGCCGTCGGGCGCCACCCACGATGCTCTGGTCTCGGAGGCGGCCGCGCCACGGAACGAAGCCGAATCGCCAAAGAGCGTGACCCGGATAGGGGAAACCTCGAGCATCGACCCCGGGACAGCGGTCGAGATGGGGACGCGGTTGCGTGCGCTCCTGAGAGACCGGTATCTCCGCCTCATGGACGAGCGATGCGGTCCGGTGCCCGAGGCGGTCCGATGAGGTGACCGCGCGGGGATCGAAACCGCCCGGCGCCTCGATTTCCGCTCCCTGAGCGTGCGCGACTGTCGTACGATGCCCCGCATGGACGGAGTCGCGGCCGCACCGATCCGGGGGTTTGCCTCCAGGGCGAGGCTGTATTTCACCTTCACCCGGCCATTCACCCTGCTGCCGCCCACTTTCGGCGTGGTCTCCGGAGCGCTGACCGCCTTCGGGTCGGCGCACAACCCCGATCCGGCTCGCCGATTCACTCCCGCCGTCCTCCTGATGATTCTCCTGGGGTCGCTGACCGCCGCCCTGCTGAACGCCGCGAGCAACGTGATCAACCAGTATCACGATCTGGAGATCGACCGCCGCAACAAGCCGCTGCGTCCATTGGCCTCCGGCGCGATCTCGATGGGAGCGGGCCTCCGTTTCGCGGTCCTCTTGTACGCGCTGGCGCTCCTGCCGACCTGGCTGGTGGTGATCTATCCACGCACAACTCTCCTCGAGAAGGCGACCGCGCCGCTGGGCCATCACGAGTGTTTCTTCATCTATCTCGCCGGCCTGATCCTGACTCTGGTGTATTCCGACCCCGCATGGGGGCGCACCAAGCGCTTCGGGATCTGGGCCAACCTGACCATCGCGGTTCCGCGCGGCTGCCTCTTGAAAGTGGCCGGCTGGTCGATGGTCGGAAGCGTCCTGCATCTCGAGCCGTGGTTCATCGGCGCCATCTTCCTGCTGTTTCTCCTGGGCGCCACAACGAGCAAGGATTTCTCCGACATGGATGGGGACGCGGCGCACGGCTGCGTGACGCTGCCGATCCGGCTGGGGGTGGACCGGGCGGCGCGGTTCATCGCTCCCTTCTTCACGCTGCCGTGGCTCCTCATCCCGTTGGGCGCGCGCCTGCGCGATCCATTCGGGGGCGGTCCGATTCTGACGGGGAATCCGATCCTGCTGACCATCCTGGGTCTGGTCCTGGCGGTCTGGGGCGCCTGGACCGCCCGCCTCATCCTGGTGAATCCCGCCGCCCTCGCGGAGTCCGAGAACCATCCCTCCTGGACGCACATGTACCTCATGATGATGGTCGCCCAGATCGGGTTCGCCGTGGCCTACCTTGCGTGAGGTGAACCCCAAGATCTATCGACCTCAGCTAGATGTGGGATTCGGTCAGTTCCCTGGCCTCCGGTGGGGCAGCGAATTTGGCCGTTATTTCGTACCGCTTCCATGGAACCGCATACGGTCTAATATGAGAAAAGAAGCAGGGTACGTTCGGTCTTCCCTGAATTCGGGAAACGAAGTTGTGCGGGACGTACCCCACTCTTTCACCGGAATCGGTCAAGATAACGTAGCTCGTCTCCCCATGGAATCTTTCCTGCAATAGTAAAGCGCGATCGCCAAGCCGAGGAATCAAGCGGAGATCCCGAAAAAACCGAACACCCGAAACGTGGAATCGGACATCAACAGTATTCATGGATGCCCGAGCTTGTCTGGAAATCGGGAGCAGCCGCAAGAACCCTGCGGCCAACGTCATCCCGATCGAAGTCAAAACGCCGCGTCGATTCATGTGTCAACCACCATACAGCAACCGGCCCTGCTGGAGATAAGGCGCGTCATGCAGAGCCTCCAGCGCTGAACTATCGCTTGGAGGTGAGATCTGTCGCTCGGAGGTGACCTTCCTGGCCCAGAGACGAACGTACTCGGAAGACGCCGGATTCAGCGCCAGACGTTCGAGGCGCTGCGTGGGGCGCTTCCATGTCGGAGCGAACTGGAGCAAATGGGCGAGCCACACCAGTCGCCAGTTTTCGTCCTGGACACCCTCTGAGGAGTATTTATCTAGCAACGTCGCGACTCTGTCTCCTAACCCCGGTCTTGCGTCAAGTTCGCTAGCGAGTCGATCGAGCCGTGTCTCCACACCCCGCTGACTAGCGACCAGAGCTTCGAACTGATATTGACGTAGTCGACCGAGGAGAAAGCGACCGAAGCCGTCATTAAGATATCGCTCAGGTGTGGACACCACCCTGTCGAGCCAGCAAGCAAGTTCGAAGGGCTTGTCCTCCGTATGAGTCGCCTCATCAGCCACATAGGACGTTTGAATGGATTGAGGTCTCTGCTGGCAGACAATCTCTTCGAACTCGTCCGCGCTTGTAAGCATCACTTTGCGATCATTGATGGACAAGCCGAGGCCGCGGAGATCTCTGTTGAGTCTCTCAAAGACGCCCTCCAATTCCTCGGACCCGGTCGCGAAGATCCTATAGTCGTCCACGAAGCGAATGAAGCGCGTGGTGTATCGTGTGACAATCTGATCAATGACTGACAAATAGGCGTTGCCAAGAAAAAACACGCATTCCCCCAAAAAGGGTATTCCGGGTCCGCCCTTGTCGAGGTGATCTATGAATTGGTCGAGCAGATCAACAGCATCACGCATCCGACAATGTCGCGCCAGCCATTGGACGAAGGTGGTTCGAGGGATTCTGTCGAAAACACGTTCGATGTCGATCTGCAATAGAAATCCAGACTGGCGCACCATCTCCCGGGTGGTTGCCTGGAACGTGAACCAAGCAGGGAGCTGTTCCTCGACAAATCTCAAGCGCGAGGGGTCTTGGTTCAGGCGGTAGCTGAAGACGCGTGCAGGATATGGCAGGCTGTGGTAGACGTCCTCAGCAATAAGCGAAGTCAGTGCCTGGAGAAGGATCTGCTGATTTGTCGAAAGTACAAGCCAGCGATTCGCACCGCCTGACTTCTTTGGTACGCGGATCGAATCAGACACGGGCATGTTCCATTGACCCGAACGTACTTGTGCCAGTTGATCTTGAAGATGTTTAGTCTTGGACTGATAGTCGAGGCTGATCGTATCGAACCAATTTGGGAGCGGATTGCGATACGAATTGCTGTCGAGTACCAAGCGAATTGCCAAGGGGAGGGGATAGGACAGTGCTTTCGCGAAGAGCATCACCGACCTGTCGATTTCCTCTGAAATACGCTCCGGTAATTCCATGAGGGGACGGTTGGGAGCAGCAAAGCGAGCAGCAACAGAGAAAGGATCTGCAGTGACAAGGTGAGATGAGAATCAGTCTCGGGCACGACAAATCCGATGAGCGCCGTCGCGGTCTCAGCCGTCACTAGGAAAAGAACGGCGACCTTCGCGACGTTGAGAGGAGTGAGGGGCACGCGGGCGAAAGAGACAGCTAGGCTGAGGGAGAGAAAAGTGAATAGCATTCTGAATTGACGATTGTGAAGTGCGAGGACGCCGTTTGGCACATCATGTAGTCGCGCTCCCCACACACGTCTCAGGCTGTCCACAGCGTCTTCAAGGACGAACGAAGGGTACTGCGAGTAGAGTGCCAGCTCGAGATGGCGGGGGCTTCTGCCGGAGGGCGTAGTGGTCAGGATTGCATCGAACAGATCACCGAAATTGATCCGCTGGCGATCCTCCCATCGGTACGTCAAGCAGGGGACATACAGGACCTCAACACCCAAGTCGATGACCTGACTGTAGACTCGTTTCATGCCCTCGGAGAGGACGTGCAGGCGGTCGTCGGTTGGACTCTCCGTCTCGAAGATGACGACAAAAATGTCGCGGTAAGGGAGGGAGGTTGTCGAGCCGAGATCAAGGTGCTGGACTGTGCCAGGGCTGAGTGCGACGAAGTCAGCAAACATGGTCCTCAAGCGCTCTCCCGCACTTGGCTCTACCTTGGAAAGAAACTGCAGCAATGCGGTTCCTAACGCACTGACCTTGTATTCTTGGGAGTCCACGTCGACGAAATGCGAAATCACGATTCCTGTTCTGGAAGAAGTCTTTTGAAAGCTTTGATCGAAGAGCGGTTGCAATGTTGCCGCCACGCTGTGACTCTTGAAGTTGCCGAGAGGTGCCCTACCGAATTCGAGAAGTGAATTCACCGAGAAGGGCTCGTCATTCGTGATGTTGTCGAAGACAATTGGCTCCCGAAGAAGGTCTCCTCCTAACACAAGCAGGGGGAGAAGAATCCACGCAAGCATCGATAGAAAGGAACGAACTGACTTGTCAGAAAGTGATCTTCGATCGACCGGGAGCCCGGGAAGCACATTCACACGCAGGCCTCTCGCCGTGTGACGTGAGTCTACCAGTAGAAGATGCGGCTGTAAAGCGGAATCAGAAAGCGAAGCCCTGTCGCGCGCTCACGTGAACCTCCGGGCTCTGTAAGGATGGGGAAAGAGTAACGAAAACGAGCTGCCCGCCCTTCTAGACTACGTGATCGCCCTTCGTTCAGACGAGCAAATCGGGTTCATTGTTTTCTCCGGGCCAGAATGTGTGTCTGTCAGGTTTTAGCGGAGTCGCTTCGAGGGACATCCTTGTCCCTCGGCGCACATGAATTCGCAGCGTTTGACGAGGACTTTCCCATCCCTGGCGAGCCTCCCTGATCGGGAATCACGGGCGGTTCGTAGCGTCCGACTCTCACGCGGGCAGGGCGTAAGAGGAAGCCGTCGAGAAGATAGCCTTTCGAATTTTCCGCCAGCACCCTGTTGTCCTCGGCGGCATCCGCGGTCGCTTCGGTGGCGATTGCCTCGGCGGTGGCCGGATCGAAGGGCGACCCCACCGTCTCGATCGCCTGGACGCCTTCGGATCGCAGGATCTGGAGAAGACGATCGCGGATCAAGGTGATGCCGGAGAGAAGAGAGGCGGGATCGAGCGTGCCGGAAGCCGATTCGCTCGCCCGCTCGAGATCGTCCAGGACATCGAGTACCTTGCGCAGGAAGTCGGCGCGCGCCATCTCGACGCGCCTCTCCAGATCTCGAGCCAGCCGTTCCCGGAAGGCGTCGCGCTCCTCGTCGATCCGACGGTAGGCGGCGGAGATTTCGCGGGCCCGCCGCTCCGCTTCTTCAGCGCGGGTCTTGAGCTCCTCCACGTAGGTGGGAAGCGCTCGTTCGGCCGGCTGGGCGTCGTCTCCGAACGCGGGCCGTCGATCGATGACGGAAAAGGACCGCTCGCGTCCGTTCCCTTTGCCGTCACGGCCTCGATCGCCCGGCGGGTTCGTGCCCCCGGGCGCCACGTCGTTCTCCGTCATCCGCGCTCGCTCTCCTGTCCTGTCGTCTTGGCGTCCCGAATCTCAGCGACCCGTCAGCCGCCGGATTCGCTCACGGATCGGCGGGTGGGTGCTGAACAGGTTCGCCAGTGCCTGGCCGGTGAACGGACGGACGATGAACAGATGACTGGAGGCCGGCCCGGCCGTCAGCATCGGGATACGGCGGCTGCTGTCCTCGAGCTTCTGCAGGGCATTGGCCAGACCGTACGGGTTGTGGGTCATCTCCGCGCCGCTGGCGTCCGCCTGGTACTCGCGGGCGCGGGAGACGGCCAGCTGGATCAAGGTGGCCGCAAACGGGGCCAGGATGACGCCGGCGAGCAGGGCGATCGGGTTCGCTCCCTCACGATTGTCGCGCTGGCCACCGCCGAAGAAGGCGGCCCAGCGCGCCATCTCAGCGATCACCATCACCGCGGCGGCCAGGGTCGCCGCGATCGAGCCGATCAGGATGTCGCGATTCTTCACGTGCGACAGTTCGTGCGCCAGGACGCCCTCCAGCTCCTCGGCGTTCAGGATTCTCAGGATGCCATGGGTGACGGCGACCGCCGCATGCGCGGGATCCCGTCCGGTCGCGAAGGCGTTGGGGGCGTCTTCGGGCAGGACGTACACGCGTGGCATGGGCAGTCCGGCGCGCGCCGTCAGGCGCTCGAGGATATCGAACAGCTGGGGCGCCTGCTCCCGGCTCACAGGCTGGGCCCGGTGCATCGCCAGGACCAGCCGGTCGGAGAACCAGTACGAGAAGAAATTCATCACCACGGCCACGCCGAGCGCCACAATCATCCCCCGGCGGCCGGCGAAGGCGCCCCCCAGCGCCACGATCAGGGCCGACAGGAGGCCGAGAAAAAAAGCCGTCTTCAACGCGTTCATCGGTTCATGTTCTCCTTGGGTCGTCGTCCCGCCTCTACGGCGGAGATCATTTTACTTCGATGCGTACCGCCTTCCCCACGGACTCCTGCTTCTTGGGCAGGATGACCTCCAGCACGCCGTTCTTCTGCGCCGCCCGGATGGCGGTCTGGTCGATGTTCTGCGGCAGGCTGAAGGAGCGCACGAACGAGCCGACCGGTCGTTCCGAACGATGCAGGTCCTCGGGGCGCACGTCCGCTGAAGGCTTGCGCTGACCACGCAGAACGAGAACGCCGTCCTCCACGCGCAGCTCGATGTCCTCCTGCTGGACGCCAGGCAGGTCCGCGCGCAGCACGATCCGCTCGGCGTTCTCCAGGATGTCCACCGGGGGCGACCACGATCCGGTCGACGCCTCCTCGTGCCCGAGCCGTCGGCCGAGACCCTCCTGGAACAGTCGGTTCATGCGATCCTGGATCGTCAGCAGATCGCGGAACGGCTCCCACTTCGCGTCGACCATGATCCCCTCCCCGCTCGAATCTCCATCACGGCGCTAGGCGTGTTCCTCAGCGTCCCTTCTTGCGGCCCTGAACGACAGGCTCCTGCGCCCGGGTCTTCTCGAACACGACGTTCTCGGTCTCGCGCGACCAGTCGGCGCGAATGACGTCGCCCGCCGCGAACACGCCTTCGAGCACCTTGCGCGAGAGCGCGTCGAGGAGCAGGCGCTGGATGACTCTCTTCAGCGGCCTGGCACCGTACTGTGGATCGTAGCCGATCTCGGCCAGGCGCTTGCGCAAAGCCGGCGTGATCTGCAGGGCCAGCTGGCGCTCCTGCAGGAGACGCCCGACACGGGCCACCTGGAGGTCGACGATCGCCTGCAGGTCCTCGCGCTTGAGATTGTCGAACAGGACAATCTCGTCGATCCGGTTGAGAAACTCGGGCCGGAAGACCTTCTTGAGCTCGTCCTCGACGAGTCTCCGGAGCTGATCCCGCTGGCGCCCCTCCCATGTCTGGATCAGCGGTCCGGCAAGGTTCGACGTCATCACGATCAGCGTGTTCTTGAAATCCACCAGACGTCCTTTGCCGTCGGTGAGCCGCCCGTCCTCCAGGATCTGCAGGAGGGCGTTGAACACGTCCGGGTGGGCCTTCTCGATCTCGTCGAACAGGACGACCGCGTAGGGCCGGCGGCGCACCGCCTCGGTCAGCTGGCCCCCTTCCTCGTATCCGACGTATCCGGGAGGGGCCCCGATCAGCCGGGCGACCGAGTGCTTCTCCATGTACTCCGACATGTCGATGCGGATCATCGCCCGCTCGTCATCGAACAGGAACTCCGCGAGTGCCCGGGCCAGCTCGGTCTTGCCGACCCCCGTGGGCCCCATGAACAGGAACGAGCCGGTGGGGCGGTTCGGGTCCGCGAGCCCGGCCCGGGCACGCCGCACCGCCTGGCTGACGGCGGCCACCGCTTCGTCCTGGCCGACGACTCTCTCACGCAGGCGGTCCTCCATGTGCAGCAGCTTGTGAACCTCGCCCTCGAGCATCTTGCTCACCGGGACCCCGGTCCAGCGGGACACGATGGCGGCCACGTCCTCCTCGTCGACCTCCTCCTTCAGCATCGGTCGCCCGCGCTGCATCTCGACGAGGCGCGCGTTTGCCTGCTTCAGGCTCGTCTCCAGGTCGTTGAGGTCGCGGTAGCGCAGGCGCGCCGCTTCCTCCAGGTTCCCGCTCTTGGTCGCCTGATCGACCTTCAGACGCGTGCCTTCGATACCTTCCTTGATGGACCGGATTTCCTGAATGACCTCCTTCTCGGCCTTCCATCGCGCCTTCAGGACATCGCTCTCCTCGCGCAGACGCGCGAGCTCTTTTCGCACGTCATCGACGCGGGTTCGGCTCGCGGGGTCACCCTCCTTCTCCAGCGCCTTCTGCTCGATCTCGAGCTGAATCGCGCGCCGCTCGAGGACGTCGATGTCGTGCGGCATCGAATCGATCTCCATGCGCAGGCGGGAGGCGGCCTCATCGACCAGATCGATCGCCTTGTCCGGGAGGAAGCGGTCGGTGATGTAGCGATGCGACAGCGTGGCCGCCGCGATCAGGGCCGCGTCCTTGATGCGCACTCCGTGGTGCACCTCATAGCGCTCCTTGAGGCCGCGGAGGATGGCGATCGTGTCTTCGACGCTCGGCTCGCGGACCAGAACGGGCTGGAAGCGACGCTCCAGTGCCGCGTCTTTCTCGATGTGCTTCCGGTACTCGGTCAATGTCGTGGCGCCGACGCAGCGCAGCTCGCCGCGCGCCAGGGCCGGCTTGAGCAGATTGGCGGCGTCCACCGAGCCTTCTGCGGCGCCGGCACCCACCAGCGTGTGCAGCTCATCAATGAACAGAATGTAACGCCCGTCGCTTTGCTCCACCTCGCGCAGGAGCGCCTTGATCCGGTCCTCGAACTCACCCCGGAATTTTGTACCGGCGACCAGGGCGCCGAGATCGAGCGCGATGACCTCCTTGTTCTTCAGCCCCTCGGGGACGTCCCCGTCGACGATGCGCCTGGCCAGCCCTTCGACGATGGCGGTCTTCCCGACGCCCGGGTCGCCGATCAGCACCGGGTTGTTCTTGGTGCGGCGCGAGAGCACCTGGATGACGCGGCGGATCTCCTCGTCCCGGCCGATGACCGGATCGAGCTTGGCGCGCCGTGCCATATCCGTGAGGTTTCGGGCATATTTCTCGATCGCCTGGAAGGTGGCCTCGGGATTCTGTGAGGTGACCCGCTGGGTGCCGCGGATGGCGCGCAGGGCTTCCAGCACCCGACCCGGCGATGCGCCCGCTTGACGAAGAAGGTCGGCGGGCCCGCCCTGCCGCTCGAGCAGGGCGAGCAGGAGATGCTCGATGGAGACGAAATCGTCGCGAAATTCGAGGGCCTTGGCCTGGGCGGTCTCCAGAACGACCCGGAGGCGATCGTCGATCTGTGGAGACGATCCACCCTGGACCCGGGGCCCGGTTTCGAGGCTGTCGGCCAGGCGTGCTCGCAGTCGTTGGACGTCCACGCCGATCCGCTGGAGCAGGATGGGGGCCAGACCGTCGTCCTGGTTCAGGAGCGCCATGAGCAAGTGAGCCGGGGTTATCTGAGAGTGGCCAGCTCTGGCTGCGTCCTGCTGCGCCGCCTGCAAGGCCTCTTGCGCGCGAACGGTAAGCTTCTCGAGGTTCATTTCGTGGCAGCGCCTCTCCGATTAATATCTTTATACTTGGCGCATTATAAAACTTGAGTCGCTAATTGTCAAGTGTGTCTAAGTATACAGTAAATTATTGATTATTAAACTAGTTATTATATTGATATGTAACCTATGCTTCATTCATAGTCATCGTTGAGTCGTCCATTTTGTCATTCGATAGGGCTAGCGATCCCCTGGGGCTCAGCCCTTGCTGCGACGGGCGCTGCCTCCTGTGATTCATTCAGGAATTCACGCAGCATGTCGAGGCACAGCGCCGTGTGGGTCAAGAACAGATGATGTCCGGTGCCTTTCACCGTTCTCAGCCGCATCTGGGGATAACGATCCGGTAGGGTTCGAATGTGGTCGCAGGGCGCGACCGAATCCTGCTCTCCATGGATCAACAGCGTCGGGACGGGGGGAACCAACGGCAGGATCCGGTCGACCTGATAGTTCAAAAGACAATGCTCGAGCGTGGACGTCAGCGATTTGAGGGTGAACTTGTGGCTGTCGATGATGACGGACCAGGGGAACCGGAACAGATAGCGCAGGGCGATCTCGAGACCGCTGCGTTTCATCTGGCTGAGCGTCTCGACGAGCGAATGCTCGTTGAGCAATCGCCGGTAATGGGGCGAACCTCGCCAGAAAAGCGCGTGCGCCGTCGCGGCGTCGCTGAATCGCGGCAGGCTGAGAAGAACGATGCGGCGGACATGAGCGCCGTAGCGAGCCGCATACTCCAGGGCGATCAACCCTCCCAGCGAATGACCGATCAGCGTCAGAGGTCGATCGGCGAGCTCCCGCTCCACAACGAATTCCCGCACGCTGTCACGAAACACCTCGATGGTGTATTCGAGATACGGCTTGGGCGACAGGCCGAATCCGAGGAGATCGGGAAGGATCAGCCGGTAATCGCGTCCCAGGGGACGGGTCTTTCTCTGCCAGTATCGGCGGGATCCGGTGATGCCGTGCAGGAAGAGCAGGGGGGGCCCGCCTCCGTTCCCGGCCTCGACGTAATGGAGAGCGTTTGAAGCTCGCATAGGGCGCGGCACGCGGTGTGGCGTCCGACCGCGTGGGCTGTCGATGATAGCATGCGGCCCGACGACCGCCTCCTTGATCTCCCGTTGATGGCTGGCCTATCATCACGCGCCCGTCGAGCCTGACCGCCGCTCAGGAGCCTCCTGTTATCCATTGGATGACGGGCGTTCGACGTTGTGCTGTGCGGCGCGTGCCGCGCGTTCCGCCCGGAACCCAGGAGGTCAGCCGTGGTCGGCATCCTGCAACAGATCGATCCCGAGGTCGCCGCGGCCCTGCGCATGGAGGTCGCACGACAGGACGAAACTCTCGTGTTGATCGCCTCGGAGAACTTCGCCTCGCGCGCCGTGCTCGAGGCCATGGGTTCCGTCTTCACGAACAAATACGCGGAGGGCTATCCCGGCCGGCGTTACTACGGTGGCTGTGAGAACGCCGATGTCGTGGAACGTCTCGCGATCGACAGGGCGAAAGCCATCTTCGGCGCGGAACATGTCAACGTGCAGCCGCACTCGGGCTCGCAGGCGAACATGGCGGTTTACCTGGCGACGCTCAAGCCGGGGGACACGCTGCTCGGGATGAATCTGTCGCACGGCGGTCACCTGACCCACGGTCACCCGCTCAACTTCTCCGGCCGCTATTTCACGATCGTTCCCTACGGCGTGCGCCGGGATACGGAGCTCTTGGATTACGACGAGCTCGAGCGTCTGACGCGGGAACACCGGCCGCGCATGATCGTCGCCGGCGCCAGCGCCTATTCCCGGGTCATCGATTACCCCCGCATCCGCCGTATCGCGGACGAGGTCGGCGCGATGGTGATGGCCGACATCGCGCACGTCGCGGGTCTGGTCGCCGCCGGCGTTCATCCGAATCCGGTGCCCTATGCCGATTTCGTCACGACCACCACCCACAAGACTCTGCGCGGCCCGCGCGGCGCCATCATCCTGTGCCGGGCGCGTTACGCCAAGGAGCTGGACAGCGCAGTCTTTCCCGGGACTCAGGGAGGCCCCCTGGTACACATGATCGCGGCCAAGGCGGTCGGATTCCGTGAAGCCATGACCGACGAGTTCCGGAAAGACCAGAGGAGGACTCTCGAGAATGCGACCCGCCTGGCGGGGTTGTTGGCGGCAGGAGGGCTGCGCATCATCTCGGGAGGCACCGACACGCACCTCTTTCTGGTCGATCTGCGACCGAAGAAGTTGACCGGTCGCACCGTGGAGCAGCGACTCGAGAAGGTCGGCATAGCCTTGAACAAGAACGCCATCCCCTTCGACCCAGAGAAACCGATGATCAGCAGCGGAGTCCGGATCGGGACGCCCGCGGTCACTAGCAGAGGGATGGGTCCAGCGGAGATGGACGAGATCGCGAGACTGATGCTCGAGGCGCTGGAGGAACCGGACGGCCCGAGAATCGCGACCCTGCGCGCGCGCGTCGCAGTATTGTGCCGGAGATTCCCGATCTACGGCTGGCTGCGGCCGGCGGCGGAGATGGAAGGCTCGCAGGGCGCCGACCGTCCCTGAGGGCGCGCCAAGCGGACCCGAATCCAGCACCTCGAGAGGGACGTGCGCCATGCCTCAGCGGCTTGACCCCGAGCGCGCCGTCTATCTCGTCGACGGCAGCAACAACCTGTACCGAGCGTTCCACGCCATCAAGGGCCTGAGCACCAGCAAGGGTCTTCCCACCAACGCCATCTACGGATTCACCTCCATGCTCCGGAAGCTGATCCGCGAGCACGAGCCGCGTTTCCTGGGCGTGGCGTTCGACCGGGCGGAGCCGACGTTCAGGCACCAGGCGTTCGCGGATTACAAGGCGCATCGTCCCGAGACCCCTTCGGAGCTGGTCGTGCAAATACCCTATGTCAAGCAGGTGTGCGATGCTCTCGGGACTCGGGTGCTGGAGCTGGCGGGATTCGAGGCCGACGACATCATCGCCACTCTCACCGTACAGGGGGTCAAAGCGGGTCACCCGATCGTCGTCGTGGCCACCGACAAGGACCTCCTGCAGCTCGTGTCTCAGAACGTCCAGATCTACAACCCCGTGAGCGAGGAGTTTCTCGACAGTGCCGGGGTCGAGCGTGTCTTCGGGGTGCGCCCCGACCAGGTTCGCGATGTTCTCTCGCTGTGCGGCGACGCATCGGACAATATCCCCGGCGTTCCGGGGATCGGGGAGAAGGGTGCGAAAGAGCTGATTCGCCAGTACGGTGATCTGGAAGCGGTCCTGGGTTCCGCCGGATCGATCCAACGTAAATCGTATCGCGAGGGGCTCCTGCAGCACGCCGAAACCGCCCGCCTGAGCCGTCAACTGGCGACGCTTCGGCATGACGCGCCCATCGACTTCGACCCAGAGGGACTGCGGATGGGCTCTTCCGATCGGGCGAGCGCACGACACCTGTTTCTCGAGCTCGAGTTCGGCGCCCTGGCGCGCGAGTTTGCGCCTCCCGTCGCTGTGCAGGTCGCGCGACACAGCGTCGCGCTCTCAGCGGCCGATCTTGAAAGCGCCGTCGCCCGGCTGCGGTCGGGGGGGCGCTTCGCCTTCAATTTCGAGCGCGACCACGCGGAGCCTATGCGCGCCCACCTCGTCGGTGTCGCTCTGGCCGGCGAGGATGGCGAGAGCCTCTACGTGCCCCTCCTGCACCGGTCCCTGGGGAGCCCGGCGCAGATCGATCGCGCCACGGCCCTCCGACTCCTGAGACCGCTGTTCGACGATCCCGGGCTGCGACGCGTGGGCCACAACGTCAAGAGCGACCTGATCATGATGACTCGCCTCGGCTGGGCGATGCCGCCGATCGAAATGGATACGATGCTCGCGAGCTATCTTCTGAATGCGTCGCGCCACAGCCATGCGCTCGATGTCGTGGGCCAGGAGCTGGCCGGCTTGAGCGTACCGACCTACGACTCGGCGCTGGGATCGGGATCGAAGAGCATCCCTCTGGATCAGGTGGCCATCGACGTGGCGGCGAACCTTGTCTGCGCCCGCGTCGCGGCCATCCTGGCGATCCGGGAGCGTCTCGAAACTGGACTCCGTCAGGATGGTCTTCTGGCTCTTCTGGACGATCTCGAGATGCCGCTCGCGTCGGTTCTGGCGGACATGGAAACACGCGGTGTTCGGATCGACACCGAGTATCTGGCGAGGCTGTCCCGGGAATGGGAATCCGACCTCGCCAGGCTCACGGCGGAGGTCCACGCCCTTGCCGGGCGCTCGTTCAACATCAACTCACCTCGACAGCTCGGGGAGATCCTGTTCGAAACGCTCCAGCTGGCGCCGGGCCGCAAGACGCAGAAGACGCGGACGTATTCGACGAGCTCCGAGGTTCTGGAGGATCTGGCCGAATCGCATGAGCTGCCGCGCAAGGTCCTCGAGTACCGCAGCCTGCAAAAGCTCAAATCCGGATACGTGGACAGCCTGCCAGGTCTCATCAATCGGGACACGGGACGGGTCCACACTTCCTTCAACCAGGCCGTGGCGGCGACCGGCCGCCTCAGCAGCAGCGATCCGAACCTCCAGAACATCCCGATCCGCACGAACCAGGGCCGATTGGTCCGACGTGCCTTCGTGACGGAGCCGGGTTGGGTGCTGCTCTCGGCGGACTACTCCCAGATCGAGCTGCGTGTTCTGGCTCACCTGTGCGGGGATCCCGCCCTGGTCGAGGCATTCAAGAACGGCGAGGACATCCACCGCCGGACCGCTGCCGAAGTCTTCGGCGTGCAACCCCAGACGGTCACCGAGGAGATGCGTCGGCGCGCCAAGGTGGTGAATTTCGGCGTCATCTACGGGATGGGCTCTCAGAGACTGGCGCGTGAGCAGGGGATCCCGGTCAAGGACGCGGAGGTCTTCATCGAGACTTACTTCCGGCGGCTGCCGAGAGTGCGGGAGTATGTCGATGCGACGATCGCCTTGGCGGAGTCGCAGGGTGGGATCCGCACGCTCCTGAACCGCATCCGCTACTTCCCCGAGCTCAAGGGGCCGGACCGCAACGCGCGCCAGCAGGCGCTTCGGGCGGCGGTCAATACGACCATTCAAGGGAGTGCGGCCGATCTCATCAAGCTCGCCATGGTGGCCCTGTTCCGGCGGCTCGCGCAGGCCGGAAGGGGAGCGCGCATGACGCTGCAGGTGCATGACGAGCTGGTCCTCGAGGTGCCCGAAAGTGAGCTCGCCACCGTTGCGCGGCAGGTGCGCGTGGTGATGGAAGGTGTCTACCCGCTCACGGTGCCGCTCGTCGCCGACCTCAAGGCCGGGCGGAACTGGCTTGAGATGGACAAGCTCGAATCCAAAGATTGAAATCGCCCCTCGCGGCCGAGGCGAGTCGGGTCGTGGGCGTTGCAACCCCCCCACGCGCGACTTAGATTTCCGATGCGGCCGAGGCGGCGCATTGCCGCGCTCGCCATCGGACAGGCCGGATGCCCGAACCCATCCACATCCTTATCGTCGACGACGACCAGGCGATTCGCGATCTATTGTCGGAGGGGCTTTCGTGCAGCGGCTATCTCTGCGAAACCGCGCGCCATGGCGCAGAAGGTCTCCAGAAGGTGAGGGCCCACTCATTCGAGGTGGTCGTGAGCGACATCGACATGCCGGAGATGGACGGAGTGCGTCTCCTCCAGGAGATCAAGAGGATCCACCCCGACACCGAGATCATCATGCTGACGGGGGTCGTCGACGTGGAGACCGCCATCCAGTCGATGCGGCTGGGGGCTCACGACTACCTGACGAAGCCGTTCAACCTGGCGGAAATGCGGATCACGGTCGAGAGAGCGCTGGAAAAGCGCCGCCTGATTTGCGAAAACCAGGAGTATCAGAGGACCCTGGAGACCCGGGTGGCCGAGAGGACAGCCGAGCTGAGCAGGAAGAGCAGGGAAGTGGAGGACCTTTTCAACCGCCTCAAGTCGTCGTATCAAACGACCCTCGAGACCCTGGCGACCGCCCTGGACACGCGCGACACCGAGACGCTGGGACACTCGCTGCGCGTCGCCTCCTACACTGTCGCGGTGGCGCGCCGTATGGGGGTGGTGGATCCCGACCTGACGGACATCTATCGCGGCGCCCTTCTGCACGACGTGGGCAAGATCGGGATACCGGACGCGATCCTGCGAAAACCCGGCAAGCTGACACCCGAGGAATGGGTGGAAATGCGCAAGCATCCCGAAATCGGCTACCGGATTCTGCAGGGGATCAATTTCCTGGAAGCGGCGCGGGAAATCGTCCTCAGCCATCAGGAGACGTACGATGGATCCGGGTATCCACGCGGATTGAAAGGAAAGGACATCCCGCTCGGCGCCAGGGTTTTCGCCGTGGTCGACACCCTGGATGCGATGACCTCTGACCGCCCCTATCGCAAGGCGCTGCCGTACGATGCGGCCCGGAGCGAGATTCTCAAGTTCAGCGGCACGCAGTTCGATCCGGACGTGGTGAGAGTGTTCCTGCAGATACCGGACGATGAATGGGAGGAGATCCACGGCCGAGTGATGCGTGCGGTCCTGGCTCGCGCCGAGATTCGTTTCTAAAGGGGGTCTCGAGCAGGTGGCTGGTCAGGGACGGGCTGGAATCTGCTCGAAGAGCAGGGCGAGGTCGTGCTCGAGGCTGGATTTCGGAGTCTCGACGATACGACCGATTTCCCGCCCGCCGACGGACACGATGATGGTCGGAACCCTTTCGATCCGAGCCCTCCGGACCAGCCTCGCCGGCTCCTTCTTGGCACGGTCCACGCCGTAGAAACGCACGCGCAGGTCAGAGGGGGCGGCGCGATCGAGGATCTTGAGGAGGCGAGGCACCTCCCGACGACTGTCCCCGCACCAGCTTCCGAAGTAGACGTCCAGATTGGCCCGGGCTCGGGGGACGGATAAAAGGTTGAGATCCTCGGCGGCGGGTTCGTAGGAGTCGTGCCCTCCTCGCCAGGCCTCGGAGATCGCCAGGATGGCGGAGGGCTTCACGCGACCCAGAAGAATGTCGTCGCTCGCGCCGGCAAGGGGAGCAGGGAAGAACGCGCACAAGGTGAAGGCGCATCCCAACAACGCACGCACGCTCCACATCATCCGCACGGAGGTATGATCCAGGGCTTCGCCGCCTTTGTCAAATCGTTCGCGTGGCCACGGTCTCGAGGCAGCTCCCGATGGCGCATTGCTTGACGGAGCGATCTCCGTCTGCTAAATTGACCAAAGGCTCTTAGCGGAGGCAACAGCGGATGCTTCGGATTCGAAAGGCTCTCGTGGTGGTTGCGTCGACCCTGCTTCTCGTCATGGTTTCATTTTCGCGGCCGGCCGCGCAGCCTCCCGACAAGGTCCAGAAGGAAGCAACGTCGCCTGAACCGCAGGCGAACGCCGTGCTCGCCCGGATTCTGCAGGCGTTCGATCGAGCGCAACAGGAGACGTCGACCCTGGTCGCGGGGTTCACCGAAAAAAAGGACCTGAAGCTGTTGGCCCGACCTGTTCTGTCTCGCGGCGAGCTCTATTACAACCGGCCGAATCAGGTGCGTTGGGAGTACGTCGAGCCGGATCACAAGGTCTTCGTGATCACGGAGGATATGTACCTGGCTTACTATCCCGCGCTGAAAAGAGCAGAAGAGGTCCCCATCAAGAAATTCGTCGGGAAGCGCCTGTTCCGCTTCATTGGGTTGGGTCAGTCGATCGACGAACTAGGGAAATACTATGAATTCCAGCTGGCGCCCCAGTCGGACCTGAAGGATACGTACCTCTTGCTTCTGGCTCCTCGCAAGAAGAAGCTGCGCGAGCACGTGGCCGAGATGAAGATCTGGGTGGACACGTCAAATTACCTGCCGCGCCAGCTGCAATATGTCGAGGCGGATGGCGACTCGACCTTGCTCACCTTCCACGATCTGCGAACCAATGGCGAAGTCGCGGCATCGCGCTTCCACCTCGATCTCCCGAAGGACGTCGTTGTGTCGGAGTCCTTCAACGGGTTTTCTCTCGGGGATCAGAGCTTCTAGCCCGGATTTCTCACCATAGACGTTGAAAGGGCTGTTCCCTTTCAGGCAT
>CAYLND010000004.1:0-61113 GCA_964384905.1 uncultured Acidobacteriota bacterium | reverse complement strand
GGAAGCGTCACCCCGACGTGACGGTCGGGTACGTCATGGTCTGCAGCACCCACACCCACGCGGGGCCGGACGTCATCGGTCTCTGGACTCCCCAGGGGAGCGCGGTCGACTCCACCTATGTCGCGCGGGTCCGGTCCGCCGCGGCCGACGCGGTGGCCCGCGCGTGGGCCGCCCGGGCGGCGGCCCGACTGTCGTTCGCCACGACCACCCGACCCGACCTCATCCGGGACTCGCGGCGGCCGGAGGTCGTCGATCCGAGCGCCCTTCTGATGAAGGTCGACACCGACGACGGCGGCAGGACCATCGCGACCCTTCTCGAGTTCGCCGACCACCCGGAGTCCCTCGGGCGCGAGAACACCCTGATCTCATCCGACTATCCGGCGGCGGCACGCGGCGCGCTGGAGGACGCCTTCGGCGGCGTGGCGATCTTCGTGAGCGGCCCCCTCGGCGGTCTGCTCACTCCCCTCGGCGTGTCCCTGACCGACCCCGACACCGGTCAGCCGATCCCGGAGAAGACGCCCCGCATGGCCGGGGCTCTCGGTCGGGAGCTGGCGCGCTCCGTGATTGCCGCCTGGCGGAGCCGGGGCGCTGCGCGCGGCACGGAGCGGGCGGCGTCGACGGCGTCGCGCGGCGTGGTCGAAGTGCGGGCCCGCGAGTTCAGAGTGCCGCTCGAGAACGCCCGGTTCCAGAGCGGACTCGTGGAGGGTCGCATCTGGCCGCGCGACCTGGGGGACGACGGCCGTCTCGCCAGCGAGGCGGCGGTGCTGACCATCCGCGGGGACGGCGACGCAGGAGCGCCGCTCGCGCAGCTGGCGTGCGTTCCCGGTGAGATCTATCCCGAGCTGGTGGGCGGCGGGATCCAGAGCCCGCAGGATCCCGGCGCGGATTTCCAGGGGGCGCCGCCCGAACCGCCGCTCAGGTCGCTGATGCGCGGACCGTTCCGCTTCGTCGTCGCCCTGTGTAATGACGAGCTCGGATACATCATCCCGAAGTCCGAATGGGACGAGAATCCGCCCTTCGCGTACGGCCGCGACGCGCCCCAGTACGGGGAGATGAACTCGACCGGGCCGCAGGTGGCCCCGATCCTTCTGGATGTCTTCGCCGGGCTTCTAGGTCCCGACCCGTGAGACGCTCTCCGGCGGCGCCGGGGCGCCGAGTCTCTCAGCGGTCGTCGCGCTGATCCGCGAGGGGCAGCGTGAAGTGGATGGTCGAGCCCTGACCGGTCGTCGGGCCGACCCAGATGCTGCCGCCATGGCGCTCGATGATCTTCTTGCAGAGGGTCAGCCCGATGCCGCTTCCGGGATACCTGTCCCGGCCATGCAGACGCTGGAACAGGACGAAGATGCGCTCGCGGTGCTCGGGGGCGATGCCGATGCCGTTGTCGCGGACGGAGAGCAGCCAGCGGTTGCGCTCCCGCAGCGCCGACACGTGCACCTTCGGAGGCGCTTCGCCGCGGAACCGGATGGCGTTTCCGATCAGATTCTGGAACACGAGGGCGAGCTGGACGGGATCGCCGGAGACGACCGGCAGGCGGTCCGAGGTCACGACGGCGGCGCTCTCCTTGACCACCAGCGCCAGGCTGGCGAGGCTGCGCGCCAGGGCCTCGCCGCAATCGGTGGGCTGGTAGGGCTCCTTCCGCCTGCCGGCGCGGGCGTATTCCAGGAGGTCGTCGACCATCATCGCCATCCGGGAGGTCCCCTCCACCGTGTACTGGATGAACTCGTCGGCGTCGCCGTCGAGACGGCCCTTGTAGCGTTTCGCCAGGAGCTGAACGAGCTCGTCACGGCGCGCAGCGGCTCCTTCAGATCGTGGGAGGCGACGTACGCGAACTGCTCGAGGTCGGCGTTCGATCGCGCCAGCTCCGCCGCCTGGACTTCCAGCGCCGCGTGGGCTCTCCGGACCTCCGAGACGGCGGCCGCGAGCGACATCGACATGAGGACCGTCACCACCATGAACGCCTGCAGCAACAGGAGGGAGTCGTTCGGGTCCTCGCGGATGAACGGGCCGAAGCCGTGCAGCGTTCCCCAGGTTGCGATCGCCGAGAGCAGCAGGGCGGCGGCCGCGGCGAGCCGCTGGTCGAAGCGGAACGCCGTCCAGACCAGGAACGGAATGCACAGGAAGCTGAGCGGATCCCGGCCGAGGGTGGGTATCAGCTGCGCGAACACGGCGGCGCCGACGAGCCCGATGAGACCGAGCAGGATCGTCCCCTCGAGAAGCTGCCATCGGCCCCAGCCCGGACGAGGATTCAGCGCCCAGAGAATCAGCGGGGGGGCGACGATCAAGGCTCCGCCCATGTCCCCGAGCCACCAGGTGAGCCAGATCGACTGGAAATCGGCCCACCGGCCCAACCCGGCCAGACAGATGCTGACCACGCCGAACGTTGCGCTGATGGTGGTGCTCAGGAGCCCGGCGAGGATGACGTACTTGAACAGATCACGCGGCCGCTCGAAGGCGCGCCGCCCGCCGGCGAACCGGAGGACGAGCCAGGCGCCGGCCAGCGCCTCCAGGGTGTTGCCGACGGCGATACCGATCGAGCTGGCGAACCCGCCGGTGGTCGTGATGTTGACCAGGAAGGCGCCCAGGAAGATCCCGGGCCAGACCCGGCGCCCGAGGAGGAGGAGACAGGCGAGGGCGATCCCGGTGGGCGCCCAGACCGCCGACGCGCTCGCGTTGACGATCGCCAGCCGCAGTCCGAACTTGCCGGCGACGAAATAGATCGCGGTGAGTGCGAGGTTCAGCGTCAGGTCGGTCAGCCGCGGCGGGCGTCTCATGCGTGGTCCGCACAAACTAGCACGGAACGTCGCGCGGGCGCGCGGCCGGCGGGCTATGATCGGTCATCCCGATGAAGATTCGGCTCGATCGGGGGCGCAGGGAAAGCCTCCTGGAGCAGGCCCGCGACCAGATCATCTCCGGTCTGCACGCCGGCCTGTTGCGGCACGGCGACCGGCTGCCGTCGCTGCGCCGCGTGGCGGCGCTGTCAGGGCTCAACGTCAAGACCATCATGCGGGTCTACCGCGCCCTGCAGCGCGAGGGGCTTGTGGCGCTGCGCCGGGGGAGTGGCGCCTTTCTCACCGCGCGGGACTCCGACGACTTCGAGCCCGCTCAGGCGGCGCGCCTGACCCGCCTCCTGCGCCGTCACATGGACGAGGCCTCGGGGATGAACGTGAGCCCGGGCGCTTACGTGACGCTGGTGCACCGGCTGGTGACGCGGTCGAACCTGCGGGGCCGGTCGGTGGCGGTCCTGGAGTGCAACGCCGAGCAGGTCCGCCTCTACGCCCGCGAGATCCAGGCGCGCCTCGGCGTCGAGGCGCATCCGATCCTCCTCGCCGATCTCGCCGACCGGAGGTCCGCCGCCCTCGTGCGGTCGTCCTCGATCCTGACCGTGACCGATTTCCACTACAAGGAAGGCACGCACATCGCCAGGTGCTTCCGCAAGCCGCTCGTTCGACTGCGGCTGAGACGCGACTTCCTGCCGGCGTTGATGGGCGCGGCGCGCCGCGGGCGTCTGGCCATGGTGGTGTACGATCCGTCCTTCGTCCCCGCCTTCAAGAAGGCCCTCGGTCTCCTGGGCCTGCAGCGTGATCATCTGGACCGCATCAGCGTCGTGGCAGGTTCCGACCGGGGCGCGGTGCGGCGCGAGCTGGCGCATGCGGACTTCGTCTATGTCTCGCCCCTGTGCGACCGCGACCTCCAGGGCATCGTTCCGCCGGCGGAGCGTCTTCTGGCCTTCCCGCACCACCTCGCCGACGACTCGCTGGAGGAGCTGGAGTCCTGGCTGCTGCTGTCGGGCGCCGACGGAGTGTCCGGCCCCTTGCCGCGCTGAGGGTCCGCCGGAGAATCGCGCTAACCGTGGTCCCTGTTGATCTGGAGCAGGGAAAGGATCTTCGTCTCGAAGGCCGGGTCGGTCCACTTCTGCGCGCCGTGGAACGTTCGGACCAGCCGCCCGCCGGCCGAGACCAGGAAGGTGCGCGGCACCTCGTAGCTGAGATTGATCCGGTCGGCGATTCCGTCCTGGGGAGCGCGGTAGCTCTGGAATGACGGCCCGAAGCGCCCGCCGTAGCTCGTGATGCGGCCGCCGGCGCCGGCGTCCTCGACCGAGACCAGGATCAGGCGCCCGCCCTTCTTCTCGAGCGCCTCGCCGAACTTCAGGATGTCCGGCAGCTCCGTCTGACAGGGGACGCACCACGTGGCCCAGAGGTGCACGAGGGCCGGCCGGTCGGCCAGGGACGCGAGCGCGACCTTCCGGCCGTCCGGCCCGAGGACGGAGAACGACACGGTGCTGGGACGAGCCTCCTGCCGAGGCCGGCAGCCGCCGCCCGCGGCGTTGAGCCGCGCCAGCGCCTCGGACATCGGCGCGTCGAGGCTTTCGTGCGGGTAGTACCAGGCGTCCATCACCTGGCCGCCGGGCGAGATCAGGAAGGACGTCGGCGTGGAGACGACCTGGTACAGGTCGGTGGCGTAGCCGCTCGAGTCATCCAGCACCAGCCACGGAAGGCCGTTGCTCCGGATGTAGGCCTCGGTCACCTTGCGGTGCGAGAAGTCGGGGCGGTCGGGCTTGATCATCGCCACCGACACGACGTTGTAGAGACCGGGGTGCGCCCGCACGTGTGCCAGGAGCTGCGGGATCTCCTTCTGACAGTGCCGGCAGGTCGCCGACCAGAACATCAGGAGGGTCGGCTTGCCGTTCGCCGACCGGCCCGCGAAGTGGACCTCCCTGCCGCTCAGGACCTCGGGCAGGGTGAACTCGGGGGCGCATTGACCGTACAGCTCGCTGCCGGGGTAGAACGGCGGCACGCGCGTGATCGGGGCATACGGCTCGCCCCGCGCGACGTCACGGATGAGCCTTTCGGCGGGGACCTGCGTCGGAGAGTAGCTGACGATCTGCTCGAGGCCTTTGATCTTCGAGATCACCAGCCGGCCCTTGCCGTCGATCAGGACCAGGTTCGGGACATCGGTCACGTCGAGCTGCTTGGAGACGGCGTAGCCGTCGTCCATCAGCAGAGGCATGTCGGGAGGCAGATCGAGCATCAGGAACGACTCCCACAGCATCTCCGCCCTCTGGTCCTCGCGACGTCCGGCGATCGCGAACAGCTCGTATTGCGGCGCCTGCTGCCGGATGTAACGGGTGAGCGCCACCAGCGAGGATTCGGAGAGGGAATAGCCGGGCGCCCAGAACAACAGGGCGACCGGCCGCCCCTTCCCGACATGCGACTGGAGATCGAACGGCGTCTGCGTGAGCCCGCCGGCCAGCCCCGCGAGCTGGAGCAGCGGGCCCGGCACGACGAACGGCGCCCCGGCAAGCATCGCGGGCGCCGTGGGTGACGAGGGCGGCGTCACCGGCGCGGGCGCCGGGACCGCTGGCGTCGCCTCGACGAGGGGCGGGGCGGCGAGGTTCGCGGGAGGCTGGGAAACCGGGCGCGCCGCACCCTGTGGAGGATGAGCACGCGCGGAGACAGGTGACGGAGCGGGTGCGACCGTCGGCGCAGTCGCGGCCGCCTCCGGGGCCGGCGCCTCGGCGACGGGGGGCTGCGGCTCGTTCGGCACCGACGCGGCCGGCGCCGCCGGCATCAGGCCGGCGCGATAGACGCGGTCGCCCAGGATGACGGAGGCCAGAAGAACCGCGAACAGGGCGGCCGCCATCCGCACCTCCGGCGCCAGCCGCAGCAGGTCCGCGACGGTCTCACGCAGCAGAATCAGGGGATTCCGCCTCGCGGCCAGACCCGCGAGGATCGGAATCGAGGCGTTGATGCAGTACAGGCGGAAGCACCACAGGCACAGGAAGCCGATCTTCACCACGGAGACATAATAAAGATACGCGGAATAGAGAACGGTCAGGATACCGATCGCGAGCACGTAGGCCAAAAGCCGCGGCCTGCGGCGCGCCAGGACGAGCAGCGACAGGAGCAGCCCGTAGGTCGGTATCCCGAGCGCCGAGATCGGCACGCCGGCGATTTCGGAGTAGCCGCTGGTGTTGACGACCTCGCAGGTGGTGGTCTCGGTCTCGGGGCAGTTGGCGAGCGTGGCGGTCGCGTCGCCGTACATCTGGTTTTCGTGGAATCGGGTCAGGTAGAAACAGATGCCGATGCCCGCGACCAGGACGGCGGCGAGCACCCACAGAGCCCACCCCTGCCTCGCCCCCGGGCCCTCACCCCCTGCGGGCCGTGCCGCGGTCCTGTTCATATCGGGAAGGGATGATATCCCTGAGTCCGCCCGCAGACAAAGCCCGGGGTCCGAATGTTCTCAGGCGCGTCGCGCCCGCCTGCGGCGCTGATCCCGGAGTATCTCCCTGGCCGCGTTCCTTCCCGGCGCCCCCATCACCCCGCCTCCCGGATGCGTCCCGGAACCGCACAGATACAGGTTGGCCACGGGAGTGCGGTACCTCGCCCATCCCCAGAGAGGGCGCATCGCGAACAGCTGGTCCAGCGCCATGTCGCCATGGCAGATGTTGCCCCCGGTCAGCCCGTAGACCTCCTCGAGGTCGAGCGGTGTCAGGACCTGCCGGTAGATGACCGACCGGCGAAGGTTGGACGCGTAGTCTCCGAGCGTGTCGATCGCCAGGTCGCCCAGCTCCTCCCGCCGGGACCGCCAGTCCCCCTCGGCGGGGCGGTAGGGGATGAACTTCATGGAAATCGACATCACGTGGCGGCCCGGCGGCGCGAGCGAACCGTCGACCGTCGATGGCAGGACGATGTCGAGATAGGGGCGGCGCGACGGGCGCCCGCTCCTGAAGTCGTCGAAAGCCTCCTCGAGATAGGCCGGGTCGGAGCCGGACACCTGGATGCTGCCGCGCAGGTGCGGTCCATCGCCCGGGATCGCCCTGAAGTCCGGGAGCTCCGAGAGGGCGAGATTGACCTTGGCCGAGTTGCCGGTGCATCGGAGATTCTCGATTCCGCGCACGAACTCGGGCGGGAGATCGGAGCGCTGCATCATCCCGAGAAAGGTGCGCTTCGGATCGGCGTTCGACACGACGATGGGCGCGCGGATCTCCTCGCCGCCCTCCAGGACGACGCCTGCGGCAGAACCGTGGCGGACCAGGATCCGCTCGACGGGCGCGCCCGCCCTGATCGCCGCCCCCGCGGCCTGTGCCGCGGCGGCGAGCGATTGGGCGATGCCGCCCATGCCGCCCCGGACGAAGCCCCAGGCCCCGGGAGTTCCATCCGCCTCACCGAGGTAGTAGTGCAGGAAGACGAAGGCGGTCCCCGGCGTGCGCGGGCTGCCGTACGTTCCGATCGTTCCGGTGGCCGCCAGGCTGGCCTTCAGCTCGGGCGACTCGAACCATTCGTCCAGGAACCCCGCGCAGCTCATGGTCATCGCCTTGATCAGCTGCGCCTGATCGGCGCGCGGCAGCCTCCGGAACCGGCGGCCGAGCTGCATCAGGTCCAGCAGATCGGCCAGACGCAGCGAGGACGGATCGGGCGGGGTCGCCGCGAGCGTCGGACGCACGACGTCGGCCATGCGCGCGAGCGCCGAGTTGAAGCGCGGGTAGGCCTCCGCGTCGCGCGGCGACAGGCGCGCGATCTGGCGGGCGTCCTCGTCGCGCCCGAGACCCAGGAGCAGCGAGCGCCCGTCCGGAAGGGGCGTGAACGAGGAGCTGCAGGGGAGGATCTCGAGTCCGTGCCGCTTCAGCCGCAGGTCGCGGATGATCTCCGGACGGAGGAGCGAGCACACGTAGGATGCGGTCGAGAAGCGGTAGCCGGGCAGCAGCTCCTCGGTCACGCAGGCCCCGCCGAGGATCGGCCGGCGCTCGAGGACCAGCGTGCTCAGCCCGGCCCCCGCGAGATAGGCGGCGGCCACCAGGCCGTTGTGTCCCCCGCCGACGATGATGACATCCAGGGCGTCGCTCACGAGGTGCTCCGGGATCGTGCTGCCGTGGCGCAGGCTATGATCGGGCGCCGCGCCGGGTCAAGGAGTCGCTGCCGGGCCTGGCGGCAGCCAGAGCGACCGGGCCGTCAGCTCGCGATGGTCCAGCCCGGTGGCGCGGTCGAGCAGACGCCATCGCTCCGGCAGATCGGGCGGGATGCGCCAGAGATCGTCCCGTCCGCCCGCCATCCGGAAGGCATCCGACCAGGACACCCACCACGGGACGATCCGGGAGGCGATCGGCTCCACAACCAGGACGCGCGCGCCGCGCCGGGCCGCGGCGAGCAGCATCTGGAGGAGACGGCCCCGCGGCTCGGTCTCCAGCTCGTTCACCGTGAAGGCGGCGACGACCGCGCCGCCCTTGCCCGGCATATCCGCGCTGGCGAGGTCGCCGCGGTAGGCCCGGCCGTCGACTCCGAGCACGCGGTAGTTCCAGCGGGCCTCCTCGACGGCCCAGCCGCTGCGATCGACACCGATGACGTCGCATCCGGCGCCGGCCTCGATCGCCCAGGCAGCCCCCGCGACGCCGGTGCCGCAGCCGAGGTCGACGATCCTCCGCGGCGGCGGCTCGGCCGCGGCGAGGGCGCGGGCGACCGCGCGCGCCAGGAGGAAATGGAGCGGCGCGTAGTACAGGGCGAACGCGGCCCGTTTCCCGCGTCCCTCCAGGCCCGCTCTGGCGCACAGACGCTTGCGTCGTTCCACGTAGAGGGACGACAGGGCCTGCGCCCCTCTCCGCACCTCGGCGAAGGTCAGACGGGCCAGGTGTCTGGTCTCGAGGGCCTCGAACCAGGCGCCAAAGTCATCGCGTCCGGAGGGCATGCGCGCATGGTAACCCGCTGGATTGACGGACGCACGCTGTTCGGGTAGCATCTCCTCCGCACGCCTGCGATTGACTTCCCCACGAGTTGACCACGACGTGCCTTTGTGTTCCGGTGGTGGCTTCCGTGCAACCGCTCCTGAGTTGGACGACCGGGGGCGGCGTGCCCGCGTCAGGGTTGCGTCAAAGGAGAAACGAAAATGGCCAGTCGCAAGAGCAGGTGTTTCGGTCTGAGAGCGTCATGGGTCTGAGACTGTTCGTGGGCAACCTTTCGTTCGAAACCACCGACGAGGATCTGATGGAGGCCTTCTCGAAGGCCGGTGCCTGTTCGACGGCTTCGGTCATCAAGGACCGGCTGACCGGTCGATCGCGGGGGTTCGCTTTCGTCGAGATGGGCTCGGACGAGGAAGCCAGGAAGGCGATCGCCGAGCTCAACGGCCGCGAGCTGCGCGGGAGGAACATCAACGTCAGCGAGGCGCGCGAACGCTCCGAGGCCCGCGGCCCGCGGCCGCCCGCCGGCTCGGGCGGCTACTCGCGTATGGCTCCCATGGACGCCCCGCGGTTCCGGAAGGACGGTGGGAGCCGCCGCGGCCTGCGCGCGAGGAAGCGCAGTCTTTGAGCGATTTCGACGCGCGGATGGATCCACTCTAGCCTGGTGAGGACCGAACGTGGCGAGACGATCCCGTTCAACGTTCAAAAAACGACAGAAGGAGATGGCGAGGCAGCAGAGACAGCAGGACAAGCTCGCCCGCCGTCTGCAGCGCAAGAAGGAGCGACAGGAAACATCCGTCCCGGGCGCGCCCGACGAGGATCCCGATATCGCGGGGATCCAGCCCGGCCCGCAGCCGCCTCTCGAGGACGAAGCGTAGGCAACGCGGCGGGCGCCTGGCGGGCCGGACCCGCCCCGTCGCGGACGTGACCCGCGCGCACACTCGCACATGCAGGCGACACGTTCCGATGAGCCGGCCGGCGGACGGATGCCGGCCGTCTTCCTCGCCCACGGCTCGCCCCTCCTGCTCGATGACCCGGTATGGGTGGCCGATCTCGGGCGATGGGCCCGCGACCTGCCGCGCCCGGAATCGATTCTCGTGGTCTCGGCTCATTGGGAGCAGAGACCGGTGACCCTGGCGGCGACGCGTACCGTCCCCCTCGTCCACGACTTCTACGGCTTCCCCGCGAAGTACTACGGCGTGACCTATCCCGCCCCGGGGGCCCCCGGCCTCGCGGAGCGCGTGCGCCTGCTGCTCGCGGCGACGCGTCCGATCGCCGACTCGCCCGACCGGGGGCTCGACCACGGGGCGTACATCCCGCTCGTTGCCATGTATCCGAAGGCCGATGTCCCGGTCCTGCAGGTGTCGTTGCCCGGTCTCGACCCCGGGGCGCTGTTCGACCTCGGGCGCGCCCTCGCGCCCCTGCGCCGCGAGGGGGTGCTTCTCATGGGGAGCGGGTTTCTGACCCACAACCTGCGCTCCATGGACTGGGGGCCGCACCCCATCACTCCATCCTGGGCCGCGGAGTTCGACGCCTGGGCGGCCGATGTCCTGGCCCGGCGGGACATGGACGCGCTCCTCGAGTACCGGGGGCGCGCCCCGGGCGTGCGGCAGGCGCTCCCGACGCACGAGCACTTCGTCCCGGTGATCGTCGCGGCGGGAGCCTCGGTCGAGGACCCTGGGGCGGTGACGTTCCCGATCACAGGGTTCCATTCGGGCTCGCTGACGCGCCGATCGGTGCAGTTCGGATGAGGGCCCGGTCGGGGCCGGCGGTGAGGCGTGCGGGGCGCTTCGTTCCGGCAGACGCCGGCCCGGCCGTTTGAGACGCCGATGACGGGCGACCCTTCCGGGGGACACCTCGCTCTGGTCATGAGCGGTGGCGGCGCGCGCGCCGCTTACCAGGTCGGAATGCTGCGCTGGCTGGCGCGGCGCCACCCCGACCTGCACGTCCCGATCCTGACCGGCGTGTCGGCGGGCGCCATCAACGCCGCCTTCCTGGCGACGCGCCCCGAGGGCTTCGGCCCGCGCGTCGAACATCTCGCCCGCCTCTGGAGCCGGCTCACCACGCAGGAGGTCTTCAGGGTCGACGGCCTGTCTCTGGCGCGCAACGTGCTGCGTCTCGGTTTCAAGCTGGCCTCGGGCGGCCTGGCGGCCGCTCCCCGCCCGCACGCGGCGGTCGACACCCAGCCGTTGTGGGGGCTGCTCGAGCGCGAGCTCGAGGCGCGTCAGGACGCGCTGACGGGCGTCGAGGCCAACCTGAAACGCGGCGCGCTCAAGGCGATCGCGATCACCGCCTCGAGCTATACCACCGGACAGTCGATCACCTGGGTGCAGGGTCGCGGCATTCCGCAGTGGGAGAGGGCCCACCGCAAGTCGATCGACGCCATGCTGGGCGTGCGTCACGTCATGGCCTCGGCGGCCCTGCCGATCTTCTTCCCGGCGATCGAGATCGACGGACAGTGGTTCGGCGACGGCGGCATTCGTCTGACGGCGCCGCTCTCGCCCGCCGTCCACCTGGGCGCCGACCGGATCCTGGCGATCTCGACCCGCTATCCCCGGACCCGCGAAGAGGCGGACCAGCCGGTGGTGAAGGGCTACCCGCCGCCGGCGCAGATCATCGGCGCCCTGTTCAACGCCATTTTCCTGGATCTCTTCGACGCCGACGCTCTGACCCTCGAACGGGTGAACGCGGCGATGGAGCGGCTGCCGTCCGGGACGCGCCGCGACTACCGCATGGTCCGCCTCGTCGTCCTCCGGCCGTCACGCGATCTGGGCCGGCTGGCCAACGAGTACGAGGCGCAGCTCCCGTCGGCGTTCCGCTTCATGACGCGCGGCCTGGGCACGCGCGAGACGCGGTCGAACGACCTGCTCTCCCTCCTCATGTTCCAGCCCGACTACCTGACCCGTCTGATCGAGCTCGGCGAGGCCGACGCGGAGCGCCGCCGGGACGAGATCGACGGCCTCCTGGATGGAACGCCGCTGCAGAAGGCCGGGTCCTGAGGGGAGACGGCCGTCCGCGCGCACGGGGCTCAGCCGCCGGACGAAGCCGTGACGCTCGCCAGCCGGACTTTCGCCGAGAATTTCAGCGGCTTGGGCATTCTGGGGCGGTCCGGGCTCGTCGGTCCCGGGCCGCCACCGCCGCCTCGCATGCCGCCGCCACCGTGACGATGGCCGCCCATGCCGCCACCGCCGCCGCCCCGGCCGCTGCGGGGACCTCCCGATGGACCCTGCTCTTCCCTGTAACCCGGGGCCCTCGTCGTTTCGAGCGTCATGCCGACGACCCGACCGGGACCGGCCCCGATCGCGAAGGGATGCTCGGCGCTGTGGTCCAGCGGCACCTTGAGCTCGTAGACGAAAGTGCCGTTCAGCGAGGAGACGTTCACCTCGATCCCGGGGGCGTCCGACAGCGCCATGACACGACGATCCCAAGGGAGAGGTCCGCGCACCGCCAGGCGGGACGCCGTCCTTCCCGACACCTCGGGCAGCGAGGCGACGTCGCCGGCCGCAGGCGGCCCCTTCGATTGGATCAGGTCCTCCATGACCGGGTACTCGACGCCGAACTTCCGGTCATCGCCGCCGGCAGGGTCGAACCAGAGAGTCAGTCCCAGGTTCATCGCCTGAAGGTTGACGTCCCGGTTCCAGGACGTGATGCAGAGATAGAGATCGTGCTCGTCGTTGGAGAGACCGACCGCCATCTGGACGTCCTCGAGGACGGTCAGCGAATCCTGCCACTCGTTCGCTTTCCCATCGATGACGATCGGGTGGTCCCGGGCTGCGCTTTCCAGCTCGACGCCGCCACAGCTCGTCCCCAGGAGCACCGACAGAAGGCCCGCCACGCAGGATCGCTCCCAGCCTCGTACGCTGCAGTCGTCTTCGCGCTCGCGTGCGGCCAACGGCGGTCACTCCGTTCGATGTCGGGCTCCGAGCGTCCAGACGCCGACGGACGCCGGGTGGTTACAGGCTCACGTAACCGGCGGGAGCGGCGTGCCGTCTGTGTGGATGGCAGGGGCCCGCGGGGCTCCCACTTCCTGAGGAGGAGTCGATGAAGCCGAGAACCACAGCACCGAAGAAGGCGGCCGGTCTGGCCCTGGCCGGGCTGTTCAGCATCGGTCTCGCCCTGGCGGGCGGGAAGCCGATGGATCGGCCCCATGGGTCGCATGGCGGACCGCCGATGCCGTTCCTTTCCGAGCTCAATCTCAGCGAGAATCAGAAGAACCAGGTCAAGTCGATCGTCGATGACGAGCACGCCAAGCTCGCCCCGCTCTCCGAGGCGAGCCGTGCGGCGCGCCGCGCCCTCGAGGAGGCGATCCACGGGCCGGTCTTCGACGAGAGCGCCATCCGCGCCGCGGCCACGCGGGCGTCGGGCGCCGAGGGGGATCTCGCGGTCGAGCGGGGGCGGCTGGCGTCCCGAATCCGGGGCGTCCTGACGCCCGACCAGCAGAAGCAGATGGACACGCTGCGCCAGCAGTCTCTCGAGCGCATGCAGCAGCGGCTCGGGCAGCACCATGGCGCCTGGGGAGAGGATCAGGCTGACGCGCCGGATGAGCCGTAGCGAGGGCCGCCCGGTCCGTCCGATCGAGCCTCCCGCAAGACAGAAGCCCCGATCGCGTGGCGATCGGGGCTTCGAGTGAATCCGAACGGACCCGTGCTGCGGGGCGGCTTAGCGGCCTCCCAGCTTAAAGGTCATTCCGGCCGTGACGGTCGTGAACGTGGTGCTGGCGCTGAAGGAGTTCTCGCGCAGCAGGGACACGTCCGTCCGGAACGCCATCCTCTGGGTCTTGCCGAAGAAGATGCGCGTTCCGCCGCCGATCTGGTACGCGACCGCGTTGTCGCTGGCGTTGGAGCCGGTCGAGTCGACCTGAACGTCGGCCCGGCCGATCCCCGCCATGACGTACGGCACGTACTCCTTCTTGCGCGGGTGGAAGTTCATCACGCCGTTCACCATGTACAGACGCATCTTGGTGTCGACGTCCGTGCCGGCGACGGTGCCGTTCTCGGACGACGACGCGATCTGACCCTCGATCTGCCACTGCGGGTTGATCTGGTACCCGCCACGGATGCCGAGGAACTGCGCCGAATCGATGCCGGTGGCGTCGGAATTGCTGAGGTTCGCCTGCGCGACGTCGAACCCGATCTCACCGGTCTTGTCCGGCTGGTTGGCGGCGAAGACAGGCGCCGCCAGCGCGACCACAGCAAACAACGCGAGACACAGGATCCGCTTCATGACGTGTGTTCTCCTTTCGTGGTTTGAAATCGGTTTCATGCCCGGGACGCCAGAGTTCCCGGGGCGCACAACGAAGCGGCACCTCCCTTCCTGCTGCACGGGCGTAAACCTAGGAACCAGAGGCGGACCGATCAAGCGGATGACGAAAGAGTGGCGCGCAGCCGCGCGCCCCGATCTCAATCGTGAGATCCGAGCGCCGGAAGCCCCATTTCGTCATAGGATGGCCGCCTGAACTCGCGTGAGGAATCGGAGCGGCTCATGAAAATCCTGGTGGCGGAGGATAACGACACCGTCCGCGTCGTCCTCAAGGCGGCTCTTTCCGCCTGGGGGCACGAGGTCGTGGAATGCACGGACGGCACCCAGGCCTGGCAGGGCCTGCAGGGACAGGACGCGCCCCGCCTGGCGATCCTGGATTGGATGATGCCGGGCGTCGACGGGCCGGAGATCTGCCGCAGGCTGCGGAAATCACCCGGGGCCGAGGCGGTCTACGTCATTCTCCTCACCGGTAAGGATCGGAGAGAGGACATCGTGGAGGGTCTCGACGCCGGCGCGAACGACTACGTCACCAAGCCGTTCGACCACGACGAGCTGAGGGCCCGGCTCGCGGTCGGCGTGCGGATGATCGAGCTGCAAAGCCTGCTCGCGAATCGGGTGCGCGACCTCGAGGACGCGATGGCGCGAGTGAAGCAGCTCAGCGGGCTTCTGCCGATCTGCTCGTACTGCAAGAAGGTGCGGGATGATACGAACTACTGGCAGCAGGTCGAGGCGTACATCGGACGGCACTCGGAGGCCCAGTTCAGCCACAGCATCTGCCCTGAGTGCTACGAGAGAATCGTCAAGCCCGAGCTGGAGAGGCATCGCGCCAAGCCGCGCTGAGGCCCCGTTTCCTCCTCCTCGGCGGGGCGCCCGCTCCTGTACAATAGGCGAGTCAACGGACAGGCCGGGTGGGCCACTGCACCCGCTCGCACTCTCGGGGGCGCCGGCTCGGAGTCTACGAGCGGCGTCTCTCACGGAGACGCATCCTGATGGTCAGGCGAATGGTCGTCATGCTGGTCACGATGGCGGCGCTGCTTTCTCTCATCGGCTTCGTGAAGTTCCGGCGGACCCAGGCCGCGATGGGGGGCGGGGGGTACCAGCCGCCGCCCGAGGCGGTCACCACGATCATCGCCCGTCAGGAGGAATGGCAGCGGAGCCTCAGCGCCATCGGGACGGTGGCGGCGGTCAACGGCGTGACCGTGAGCGCCGACTTGCCGGGCGTGGTCCAGAAGATTGCCTTTGCCTCTGGTGACCGGGTCGCCGGCGGCACGCTCCTCGTCCAGCTCGACACGCGTCAGGAGCAGGCGCAGCTGGCGGCGGCCGAGGCCAGGCTCGAGCTCACGCGGCTGAATCTCGAGCGCGTCCGCGGGCTGCGCGGCGAGGGCGTCACCTCGCAGGCCGACTTCGACAGCGCCGACGCGGAGAACCGGCAGGCGCAGGGGAGCGTCGGCGAGATCAAGGCGAGCATCGACCGCAAGACGATCCGGGCGCCGTTCGGCGGCATCCTCGGGATCCGCCAGGTCAATCTCGGCCAGTACCTGAAGAGCGGCGACCCCGTGGTGCCGCTGCAGTCCCTCGATCCGATCTACGTCAACTTCGACGTGCCGCAGCAGGAGATCGGACGCCTGAAGCCGGGGGCCGAGGTGCGCGTGGCCGCCGAGGGCGTGCCGGGCGCCGAGGCCGTCGGGCGCCTCTCGGCGATCGACTCGATCGTCGACGAATCGACGCGCAACGCGCGGGTGCAGGCGACGTTCGAGAACGGCAAGGCGCGGCTGCGCCCCGGGATGTTCGTCACCGCGAGCGTCACCCTCGAGACCAGGGACCAGGTCGTGGCGCTGCCCGCTTCCGCCATCAGCTACGCTCCCTACGGCGACTCGGTGTTCATCGTCGAGGACATGAAATCGCCGGACGGCAAAACATATCGCGGGGTGCGCCAGCAGTTCGTCAAGCTGGGCGGCGCGCGGGGCGATCAGATCGCGGTCGTCTCGGGCATCGCGCCGGGGGCGGAGGTCGTCACCTCGGGCGCCTTCAAGCTGCGCAACGGCGCCGCGGTGCAGGTGAACAACGAGGTCCAGCCGCCCAACAATCCGCAGCCCAAGCCCGAGGACAGCTGATGAAGCTCACCGATCTCTTCATCCGGCGTCCGGTCCTCGCGGTCGTCGTCAATCTGATCATCCTCATCGCCGGCCTGCAGTCGATCCGCACCCTCGCCGTGCGTCAGTACCCCCGCAGCGACATCGCGGTGATCAACGTGTCGACCGTGTACGTGGGCGCCGGGGCCGATCTGGTGCGCGGCTTCATCACCACGCCGCTCGAGCGGGTCATCGCCAGCGCCGACGGCATCGATTTCCTCGAATCGTCCAGCGCCCAGGGGATCAGCACCATCACCGTGCACCTGAAGCTGAACTACGACACCAACGCCGCCTTGACGCAGATCCAGGCGAAGGTGGCGCAGGTCCGCAACACGCTTCCTCCGGAGGCCGAGGCGCCGGTGATCGAGCTGCAGACCGCCGACAACGAGTTCGCGGCCATGTACATCGGCTTCTCGTCCGACGCGCTCGACGAGAACCAGATCACCGACTACCTGACCCGCGTGGTCCAGCCGAAGCTGAGCGCCGTCAGCGGCGTGCAGCGCGCCGACATCCTGGGGGGCCGCACGTTCGCCATGCGCATCTGGCTCAAGCCGGACAAGATGGCGGCGCTGCGCATCTCGCCGTCCGACGTGCGCGACGCCCTGGCGCGCAACAACTATCTCTCCGCCCTCGGCCGGACAAAGGGCTCCATGGTGTCCGTGAACCTGGTGGCCAACACCGACCTGAAGACGGCGGACGAGTTCCGGCAGCTCGTCGTCAAGGAGGAGAACGGCGTCATCGTCCGGCTGGGGGAGATCGCCGACGTGGTCCTGGGCGCGGAGAATTACGAGGCCGACGTCCGGTTCAGCGGCCAGACCGCGACCTTCCTGGGGGTCTGGGTGCTGCCCACCGCCAACTCGCTCGAGGTGGTCCGCCGCGTGCGCGACCTCATTCCGGAGATCCGGGCGCAGCTTCCGCCCGGCATCAAGGCGGCCATCGCCTACGATTCGACGGTGTACATCGAGCACGCCATCAAGGAGGTCCTGAAGACCCTCTCCGAGACGCTGCTGATCGTCATCGTGGTGATCTATCTGTTCCTCGGGTCGCTGCGCGCCGTGCTGATTCCGGTGGTCGCCATCCCGATCTCGCTCATCGGCGCGGTCTTCCTGATGCTCGTGGCCGGCTTCTCGATCAATCTGCTGACGCTGCTCGCCATCGTTCTGTCGGTCGGTCTGGTGGTCGACGACGCCATCGTCATGGTCGAGAACGTCGAGCGGCACCTGCAATCGGGCCAGCGACCATTCGAGGCCGCCCTGCACGCCGCCCGCGAGCTGGTCGGTCCGATCATCGCCATGACGATCACCCTCGCCACGGTCTACATGCCGGTCGGCATCCAGGGGGGGCTCACCGGAGCGCTCTTCCGGGAATTCGCCTTCACGCTGGCGGGCGCGGTCATCGTTTCCGGCGTCGTGGCGCTCACGCTCTCCCCGATGATGGGGTCGAAGCTCCTGCACTCCGGCGATACCGAGAGGGGCTTCGCCGGCATGGTCAATCGCGGCTTCGAGCGGATTCGCACCCTGTATACGCGGGCCCTGTCGGGAACGCTGGAGTACCGGCCCGTGGTCCTGGTCCTGTGGGCGATCGTCGTGGCGCTCATCGTCCCGTTCTACATGCAGTCGCAGCAGGAGCTGGCGCCGACCGAGGATCAGGGGTTCGTGTTCGCCATCATCCAGTCTGCGGCCAACGCCACGCTGGACCAGACGAAGCTGTTCGCGACCAAGGTCGGCGAAGTGTTCGGGTCGTTCCCGGAAACCGACATCACCTTCCAGGTCGTGTCCTCGAACACCGCGGGGTTCGGAGGGATGGTCATGAAGCCGTGGAGCGAGAGGACGAAGAGCGCCGCGCAGCTCCAGGTGGAGGCGGCCGCCGCGCTCGCGAAGATCCCCGGGCTGCGCATCATCCCGCTGACGCCGCCGCCGCTTCCCGGCGGCGAGGGGTTCCCGGTCGAGTTCGTCATCGGCTCGACCACCGAGCCGGCCCAGATCGCCGCGCTCGCCGGCGAGCTCGTCCAGAAGGCGTACGCCAGCGGCCTGTTCATGTACGCGGACGTCGACGTGAAGTTCGACCAGCCGCAGACGGAGATCGTGTTCAATCGCGACCAGGTCCGCTCGCAGGGAGTCGATTTGAGCCAGGCCGGCGCGGATCTGTCGACGCTCCTGGGCGGGAACTACGTCAACCGGTTCAGCATCCAGGGCCGCAGCTACAAGGTCATCCCCCAGGTCAAGAGGTCGGAGCGTCTCACCCCCGAGCAGCTCAAGGACATGTACGTCACCGGGCCGGGAGGCCGCCTGGTGCCGCTCTCCACCTTCGCCACGCTGCGGACCACGACGGAGCCCCGCGAGTTGAAGCGGTTCCAGCAGCTCAACGCCGTCCGCGTCCAGGGGGTCATCGCGCCCGGCGTGTCGCTCGACCGCGCGCTGACCTATCTCGAGAACGAGTCGAGCGCCCTTCTGCCGCAGGGCTACAGCATCGATTACGCCGGCGAGTCGCGGCAGCTGCGGACGGAAGGCAGGAAGTTCCTCGGGGTCTTCGTCCTCTCGGCGATCCTGATCTATCTCGTCCTGGCGGCCCAGTTCGAGAGCTTCCGCGATCCGTTCGTCATCCTGATCGGCTCGGTGCCTCTGGCGCTGTCAGGGGCGCTCCTGTTCTCGTACCTCGGCCTGACGACGCTGAACATCTACAGCCAGGTCGGCCTGATCACCCTGGTCGGGCTGGTCTCGAAGAACGGCATCCTGATCGTCGAGTTCGCCAACAAGCTTCAGGAGCAGGGGAAGGCCCCGCTTCAGGCCATCATCGAGGCCGCCGGCACGCGGCTGCGTCCCGTCCTCATGACCACGGCCGCGACGGTCGTCGGCCACCTGCCGCTGGTGTTCGCGACCGGGCCCGGCGCCGGCGCCCGCAACAGCATCGGCATGATGCTCGTCACGGGCATGATCATCGGCACCGGCTTCACGCTGTTCGTGGTCCCGTCGATCTACGTGCTCGTGGCGCGCCGACACGCCCTCGCCCCCTCGCGCGAGACGGGCGACGAACGGGCCGTCGACCTGGCGCCCGCGGTCTAGTGTCGCGTCTCCGAAGTGTTGTTAACGCCGAGGCCGTCGATGCGCCCGGCCCGCAAGGCGCGACGAGGGAGCATATCGGGAATATGTGACCGAGAAGCAACGCCGCGGGCCGGGAGGCAGCGGCGGCCGAACGTAACAAGACTTCGGGGACGCGACACTAGGCGCGGGTTCCTAGGGCGCCGGCGCGGCAGCCGGCCGCCCCGCGGCGCGATCCAGATCGCCCGGGAGATGCCGCGAGCCGGCCAGCAGGATGATTCCCGAGACCAGCATCGCCGCAGCGGCCAGAAGGATCCCTCCCTGCAGGCTGGAGCGATCCGAGACCCACCCGATCAGGAACGGCGAGGGCGCGTCGCCCAGGATGTGAATGATGACGATGTTGGCCGCGATCGCGCTGGCGCGCAGCTGCGTCGGCGTCACGCCGAGGATGACCGCGTTGAGGGGGCCGGTGTTCAGGAACAGGCAGAAGATCGCCAGCGCGAAGCATACGGAGAAAGTCGACCGGTCGCCCGACATGATCGCCACGACCGCGAACGGGATGGCCGCGAGCACGCCCAGTCCCGAGAACAGAAGGTACGCGCGACGCGTCCGGCGCATCAGCCGATCGCCGACGAATCCGCCCGCCAGCGTCCCGAGAAGCCCGGCCCCGGCGACGATGCCGCCGGTGAGGCGATTCGCTTCCTCCACCGGCATCCCCTTGATCGTCTCCAGGTAGCGGGGCATGAAATAGGCCATCCCTCCGAGCGCGAAGGTGAGCGCCGCGTATCCCAGGTTGGTGAACAGGTACGAGCGAGCGCGGATGAGCTCCCGATACGTCCTGATCAGCTCGACGAACCTCGATGCCGGCCCGGCCACGGGCATGGGCCCCGCCGCGCCCGAGGCGCTTCGCGGCGGCTCCTCGAGGAAAATGATCGGGACGGCCAGCAGCAGGCCGGGCAGTCCGACGAGGGTGAAGAAGAAGCGCCAGCCGTGGTGCGCCCCGAGCAGCGGGACGATCAGGTAGGCGCTGGCGGCGCCCGCCGGAATGGTCAGGAAGAAGATCGCCATGACCCGGCCGCGTTTGTGCGCGGGGAAGAGATCCGCCAGGAAGGGGGGCGAAAGCGTGCCGAAGGACGCTTCGCCTATCCCGACCAGACCGCGCGAGACCAGAAGCCAGGCATAGGAGGTGGCCAGCGCCGACGCCGCGGTCGCCAGACTCCACAGGGCCGCTCCCAGCGCCAGGATGCCGCGACGCGGGTAACGATCGCCGAGGTAGCCGAAGATCGGCGCGGTCGTCAGGTAGACGAGGAAGAACAGCGTCCCGAACAGACCGTACTGACTCTCGGTCATCGGGAAGTCCACGCGCACCAGCGACTGGACCGAGGCGATGATGTACCGGTCGAGATAATCCAGGAGATTGAGGCAGGTCAGGAGACAGAGGACGTAGACGGAGTAGCCGCCGGACGGGGACGGTTTCACCGGAGCAGCGCGTCGCAATAAGGATACGGCACGAGGAGCCGGGGCTCCCCGGACGTGACGACGATCTGGTCGCCGAGCTTCACGCCGTCCCGCCCTCCGGTCTCGCCGCAGTACAGCTCCACGACCAGCACCATGTTCTCGCGCAGCACGCAATCGCCGTTGGGCTGCGGGTCGCCGGGATAGGCGACGCTCGGGCTCTCTTCCTCCAGCCCGGCGCTGTGGATCATGACCTCGTAGCGCTGCGGCATGAAGCGTGCGGGGAGCCGCGGCGCGCGCGCCGCCAGGTCGCCGCACGTGAGCCCCGGCCGGACCATCTCCCGCAAGGCGAGCAGCCAGTCGTGCGCCACCCGGTACGCGTCCGCCTGCGCGGGGGTCGCGGGGCGGCCGCCGCACAGGAAGGTTCGGGAGACGCAGAAGAAATACCCCTCCACGCCGACCGCGTCGGTGTCGACGTAGACCAGATCGCCTTCGTCGACGACCCGGCCGGTCGTTTCGGCCCTCCAGGGGTTCGTGTTCGGGCCGGAGCAGACCGTGCTCGTGGCGAGGTGCTCGCCACCCTGCCGCAAGAGCGTGCCCGCGAGGACCGCGAGCAGGTCGCGCTCCCGGATCCCGGGCGCGATCGCCCGCTCGAAATCGGCCAGCATCCGCATCAGGATCGCGCCGTTCAGCTCGAACAGCGCGATCTCCTCCGGCGTCTTGATCGCGCGGGCGGCTGCCGTGACCGGCGCGGAATCGACCAGCGTCACGCCCGCGCTCTGGAGCGCGAGGTAGCCGGGCGTGCCGAGGCGGTCCAGAGCCAGCCGGTCACCGGCGACGCCGAGGCGGCGCATCGCGGAGCGGGTCTCGGCCGCGAAGGTCGCGGCGTGCGTCGCCGTGTCATCGTAGAACTCCCACGCGTGCATCGGATGGACCTCGGCCTCGATGCCGCGGAACAGGTGCATCGAGTTCGGGTGCTCGAACAGGATCGGCCGCCCCTGCGCCGGAACGAGAGCGCAGCGCACGAACGTCGTGTTGCTCCAGATCGGCATCGCCGAGGCCCCGATCGCGTAGCGGATGTTCGGCTCGTTGAACAGCAGGCAGGCGTCGAAGCCCTGGGAGCGCATCGCCTCCTGAAGCCGCGCGAGACGGCCGGCCCGCAGACGCGCCCGGTCGATTCCGTCCTGCGCGGGTTCGTGCGACCCGCCGCGCCCCGTCAAGGGAACTCGAACGTCATCGTCGGGAGACCGCTCGGCACGCCCCTCGGGACCAGCGTCTTCAGCCGCTGCGGCGTGGCGCGCTGATCGAGGAGCCCGTACCGCACGAAGTCCACCAGGCTGGCGAGCTCCGCGTCGGTCAGGACGAGCGGCAAGCGGAGCAGGGGGTCGACTCGATCGAGGACCGGCTCGATCGGCCCCGTGGGTCCCCTCAAGTCGGGCGCGAGGCCGGCCGGCGAATAGGCGCGGGCGGAGGCGTACGGGTCGAGATGATGGCGGATCGCGTCGTCCAGCCGCAGGAAGGCGCCGTTGTGCATGAACGCCGGCATGACCGCCGCGTTCCGGAGCGGCGTGGTGCGGAACATGTAGCGGTCGGCCAGGTTGCCGGTGACCTGCTCGAGACCGAAGTCCTCGTTGGCGCCGGGGCCGTCGAAGGTCACGTTCCCGACCGAGGGCACGATCTGCGGCACCCCGATCACGTGTTGCCGGAAATCGCTGAACATCTCGTTGGACTCGCCCGACACGGCATGGCACCGGACGCACCCCGCCTTCCCGAAGAAGAGCAGGGCGCCTCTCTTCTGCCTGTCGGTGAGGGCGTTGCGCGACCCGCGCGCGAACTGATCGATCGGCGCATCGGCGAAGATCAGGGTGAATTCGAACTCGGCGATTGCCTTGCCGAAGTGATCGAAGTCGATCGGGGCGCCCGCGGCGACGTCGGAGAACACCTGGCCGAACAGCTTGCGGTAGGGAGCGAGGGCGTTGAGCCTCCTGAGGACCTCGGTCCGGATGGCGAAATTGTCGCCCGGGAAATCGAAGCCGGCGACCTCGACCCGCTCCGTCGGTGGAATGAACGCCTGCGCCACGAGGAGGTGGGGCTGGTACGAGAGGCTCAGCCCTTCGGGCGGGGGAAAGCTGAAGCCGCCACTGTTGTCGAACGGGTCTCCCGACAGCGACGCGAACCGGGAGTTCCACATCAGGTTCGGGTAGAGCGCGGTGTTGATCGCGAGCGGGGTCCGTCTCTGGTTGCGCGGTCCGGTGCGGTGCGGCCCGACGATCAGGTTGTTGTCGATGCCGATGGCGATCGACTGCGTGTCGCCGAATCCGTTCGTCGGCGAGTGACAGCCGCCGCAGGTGTTGTCGCCGTTCAGTCCGCCGACGATGTCGAACCAGAGCAGCCGGCCGAGGTCGGCGCGCGCCTGGTCGATCGGTCGTCCCAGCTTCGCGCGGAAGGTCGATTCGATCCGGCCCGTGAAGCCGTTTCGCTGCAGCAGCACGGCCAGGTCCGCGTCCAGCGACTTGCCGCCGTCCGCGAGCGACGCATCGGCGAGACCGATCGCAAGCGCCACGGTCAGGAACGCCACGAGTGCCCATCGCATGGATGCTGTCTCCTCGAGTTGCCGGGCCTCGACCGCTCCCCCGACGGCCGGGCGTCTCGACCAGGCGGGTTCCAGCAAAGACGGCTCAGTGGCCACAGTATACGCCCGCGCCGCCCCTTCCATCGTCGCGGCAAGAGTGCTACCGTCCCGGATCATGCGCCGCTGCCCCTCCTGCTCGCGCGAGGCGCCCGACGACGGCCGCTTCTGCCCGGCCTGCGGCGCCGCGCTCGACTCCGCGTCGTGGTCGCCGACCCGGACGGCCCTGCGCCCGCCGGACACGAGCGCTGGCGCGGTCGTGGATCCGGGGGCGGCGCGCGTCTCTCCTTACGAGGCGCTCCCGGGACGGTTCCTTCCGGGCGCCCTGGTGGCGGGTCGCTACCGGGTCATCGGTCTCATCGGCAAGGGAGGGATGGGCGAGGTCTATCGCGCCGACGATCTGAAGCTGGGGCAGGCGGTGGCGCTCAAGTTTCTGCCCGAGAACGTGGACCGGGACGCGGGCCGCCTGGCGCGACTGCTCAACGAGGTCAAGATCGCGCGCCAGGTGTCGCACCCCGGCGTCTGCCGGGTCTACGACATCGCGGAGACCGAGGGGCGCCACTTCATCTCCATGGAGTTCGTCGATGGGGAGGACCTGGCGACCCTCCTTCGCAGAATCGGCCGGCTGCCGCGCGACAAGGCGCTGCAAATCGCCCGGCAGCTCTGCGCCGGTCTCGCGGCGGCGCACGAGCAGGGGGTTCTCCACCGCGACCTCAAGCCGGCGAACATCATGATCGACGGCCGCGGGCGGGCGCGCATCACCGACTTCGGGCTGGCCCGCCTGCTGGGAGAGGGCGACGGCAGGGAGGTGCCCGCCGGGACGCCGGCCTACATGGCGCCCGAGCTGCTCGCCGGCGGGGAGGCGTCGATCCGCAGCGACCTGTACGGCCTCGGCCTCGTCCTGTACGAGCTGTTCACCGGCCGCGCGGCGTTCAAGGCGGCCACCCCCGCCGACCTGCGACGCCTGCAGACGGAGACCACCCCCGCCAGTCCCTCCGGTCTCGTCGACGGGTTCGACCCGGTCGTCGAAAGAGTAATCCTGCGCTGTCTGGAGACCGACCCGCGCAATCGCCCCGGGTCGGCCCTCGCGGTCGCTACCGCGCTGCCGGGAGGCGATCCCTTGGCGGCCGCGCTGGCCGCCGGCGAGACGCCCTCGCCCGACCTGGTCGCCGAGGCCGGCGAGTTCGGCAGCCTGCGTCCGGCGGTCGCCGGCGTCTGTCTCGGCTGGTTGGTGCTGGGGTTCGTCGTCGTGGTCGCCCTCTCCGCCCGGACGCAGCTCGTCCGCGTCGTCCCGCTCCCGAAGCCGCCCGAGGTCCTGACCGAAAGGGCGCGGGAAGTCACCCGTCGCCTAGGCTACTCCGAGACCGTCAGGGACAGCACGTACGGCCTCAGCGTCGACAGCGGCGGTATCGGACGCCTCGTCGAGCTCGACCGCACCGGCGGGCGCTGGAATCGGCTCGCGGCCGAAGTGCCGGGAGTGATCTACTTCTGGTACAAGCAGAGTCCGCGCTACCTGATCCCGGCGAACGATCTGGCCCGCAGCCCGTCCTACGAGGATCCTCCGCTGACGCTCCCCGGCATGGTGGGCGTCCATCTCGATCCGATCGGGAATCTCCGCCGCTTCGAGGCGGTTCCGCCGGAGCGCGACGACTCTCGAGGGCCCTGGCCGGAGACCGACTGGTCGCGCTGCTTCGCCGAGGCAGGCCTGGATCCGCGCGATTTCAGCGTCGTCGATTCCATCTGGTCCCCTCCAAGCTACGCGGATCGCCGGACCGCCTGGGAGGGGTCCTATCCGGCCCGGCCGCAGGCGCGGATCCGGATCGAGGCGGCGTCGTACCATGGCCGGCCCACCTTCTTCCGGATCCTCGAGCCCTGGACGCGGGCCGATCGGACGGAGATCCCGACCGCGGTTGTCTGGGAGACCGTCTCGAGGGGGTTGTTCGGCGTCGTGGTCGGGTCGACCCTGATCGCCTGCGTTCTCCTCGCGCGCAGGAACACTCGTCTCGGCCGCGTCGATCGCAAGGGAGCGACCCGACTGGGGCTGGTCGCCATGACCGGGGACTACCTGGGCTGGCTGCTCAAGGCGCACCACGTGCCGGAGGTGACCGAGATGGGACGCTGCCTCCTGGAGCTGGCGCTGCCGCTCCTCATCGGATGCACGGTCTGGCTCTTCTATCTCGCTCTCGAACCTTACGCGCGGCGTCTCTGGCCGCGGATGCTCGTGTCGTGGGTGCGCGTCCTGGACGGTCGCCTCCGCGATCCGCTGGTCGGCCGGGACGTCCTGCTCGGGGTGATCGTCGGGACCGGTCTGGCGCTCCTCGACCAGCTCTACGTCGCGACAACTGGCTGGCTCGGACTCCCGACTCTCCGTCCCGATCAGGGCGACCCTCGCCTCGGCTTCCAGCTGATCAGCCTGCGGGGGCTGCGCTTTTCCCTGGGCAACCTCGTCGGCAACCTGATACCGACCCTGTTCTTCCCGCTGCTCTTTCTCGTGGTCCTGCTGCTCCTGCGCCTTCTGCTCCGCAGGCAGGGTCTCGCCGTCGGAGCGTTCCTTGCTCTCGGCTGCGTGCTGGACTACAGCGCCGGCGTCAATCCCTTCCTGCACGTGGCCGCCTTCGTCCTGTCGACGACGCTGATCCTGGTCGCGCTGTTCCGCGGCGGCCTCTTGACCGCGGTCATCGCCTCGTTCCAGGCGACGCTCCTGACCTACTATCCGCTGACTTTCGATCTCACGGACTGGTCCGCGGGGAACACCGTCCTCGTCGTCCTGGTCACCGCCGGTCTGGCGGCGTACGGAGCGCGCATGTCGCTGGGGAGGCGACCGATCGTTCGCGAGGCGGTCCTGCAGAGCTGAGCGCCGCGGTCCGCAGGCATCGACCGATCGGGGCAGGGCTTACCGAGTCGCCATCGAGCGCAGGAGGAGGAGCGCGGACCCGATCGCCAGGAGGGCGGCGCAGAGGAACGCGGCCCCCGGCAGCCGGACGGGGGCGGTGTCGGCGGAGAACGTGCCGAACAGCTGGGTCATCAGCGGCGGTCCGACGATCGAGCTGATGCTGTAAAGACTGGCGACGCCACCCTGAAGCTCGCCCTGCGCGTCGGCGGGAATCTGCTTGGACATGATGGCGATGACCGACGGATGGACGAGACCGGCGAACAGCCAGGTCAGCATCACCGCGTACATCATCCAGCCCCGCGTCGCCAGGGCGTACCCCACGTAGGCCGTCGCTCCGGACAGCAGACCCGCGAGCGCGGCGCGGCGCTCCCCGATGCGCGGCACGAGCACCCGCGTCATGCCGGCGGTGCTGAGCGCCATGATGATGCCGACGAACGCCAGCGAGGCGCCGACCTGGGCCTCCGACCAGTGGAACCTGAACATGGTGTAGTACGCCCAGGTGGTCGGCAGCGACTGGTGGCCGAGCTGCCACAGGAACAGCGCCGCCATCAGTCCGATGACGGCGGGATGGCGGCGTATCTGGAGCAACGTCCCCAGCGGATTGGCCCGCCGCACGTCGAACGGCCGTCGCGAACCGGGGGCCAGGGATTCCGGCAGAACGATGAGGCCGAACGTCAGGTTGAGCAGCGCCAGGCTCGCGGCCGCGAAAAAAGGGGCGCGGGGGCCGAGCGACCCGAGCAGGCCGCCCGCGGCCGGACCCAGGATGAATCCCAGACCGAAGGCGGCGCCGATCAGCCCGAAATTCTGCGCCCGTTTCTCGAGCGGGCTGACGTCGGCGAGATAGGCGTAGGCGGGCGTGTACGAGGCCCCCGCCATGCCGGCGATCGTCCGCCCGACGAACAGCCAGCCGAGGGTCGGCGCGAGACCCATGATCAGGTAATCGATGCCGAGAGCCCCGAGCGAGAAGAGAATGACCGGACGGCGCCCGAAGCGGTCGCTCAGGTTGCCGAGCACGGGCGCGCAGAAGAACTGCATGACCGCGTAAGCGAACCACAGCCAGCCGCCGTAGATCGAGGCGCGGCTGAGTCCCTCGCCGGTCAGCTCACGGATGAGGTCGGGCAGGACGGGGAGGATGAGACCGAGCCCGATGCTGTCGACGAGCACGGTGACGAAGATGAAGACGACGGCGCTCCGGCCGGCCCGCGCGGGGGTCATGGCGGGCCAGCCTACGCGAAGTGACCCGCGTGAACAAGCGGGTCGGCGGGTGACGGGCGATCCGGACGCGCGAGACCGAGTCGCTCAGGCGCTTTCGGACTCGATCTCGTCGTAGGTCGCCAGCCGTCGCGCCCGCGTCCCTTCCAGCCGCTCCGCCTGGAACAGGATCAGCGCGGCAAGGCGGCGGGCCTCCTGGCGCGCGAGCCGGACCACGCGGTAGTCCTCCGGCGCCGTCCCCTTGATATGCACCTCGACGCAGGATCGGAATGGATTGCGCACCACGAGCACCTCTCCTGCGACTTCATCCGCAACCTTCATGGTCCCTCCTCGGCACGATCGCCTCCTGTCTGCCGGTCGCCGCGACGCGGGTCAGTCCCGGCTCGGCGCCCGTGCGAGCCCGAATCATCCGGGCCCCGCGGGAATACGGTGGGCCGTGCGGGTGGAGTTTTCGTGACGGTCGGGTCGCGATCGTGTGAAGCGTCGGGCGGAGGAGAGGCTCGGGCGCGGGTCTACTGCGCGGCCGGTCGGAAGCTGAAGGCGGGGTCGAGGGGCGGCAGGGGGACACCGAAGAACAGGCGCCTCTGCAGCCTCGGGAACAGACCGGAGCGTACGGCGAGCGGGAGCATGCGCGGAACGACCCACTTCAGCACCGGGTTCCCGGTTCCCGAGCCGAGGAGCGTCCGCCCGGCCGCCCGTTGCAGCCGGTGCATCGTCCGCACGTCCGCCTCGCGCAGCTCCTGGACTTTCGCGAGGGCCCCGCGCAGGATCGGGCCCTTGCCGAGCCGCGGAAAGATCTCCTGGGCGGCGATCGCGGCGGTCGACAGCGCCACGTTGACGCCGATCGCCCCGGCGGGGCTCATGGTGTGGGCCGCGTCCCCGATGAGAAGCAACCCGTCCTTCGCCCAGTCCCGGACCAGAAGGATGACGCCGGGCAGGGGAATGAACGGGGTGAAGTCGCGCAGGTTCGCGGAGAAGTCGGCGAAGAGCGGGCTCAGGCGACGGATCCTGTCCGCGACCACCTCGATCCCTTCCGATTTCCATTCCTTCCAGCGGCTCTCCGTGAGCATGAGCCCCGCCTGGATCTGATTCGGGTATTTCGGAAGGAGCAGCACCGGTGTGCCCCCGACCGCGAAATAGATCGTCTTCGGCCAGCCGGGCGGCGGCGCGATGACGAACCAGATGACGTTGAAATCGTTGTGCTCGTATTCCGTCTCGAAGCGTCCGAGCCGCCTGACGATGGAGTGCCGTCCGTCCGCTCCCACCACGACGTCGGCGTGGACCTCGAAGGGCTCGTTTCCGTGGCGCACCCCCTTGACGCCGGTGATCACTCCGGCGTCCTCGATCAGCCCGGTGACCCGCGCTCCCATCCAGCAGTGGAAGCCCTTGAACGCTCCAGCCTTCCGCACGAGGGCCTGCAGGAAGATCGGCTGCGGCATCCAGATGGCGTACGGGTATTCGGGGGAGACTCTCTTGAAGTCGAATCCGGCCGCCGGCACGCCGCCGACGAGCAGCTTGCCTTCGGTGAGGGTCAGGTGCTCCTGGTCGAGGACGTACGGGAGGAGTCCGATCTGATCGAGCAGGCGCGCCGTGCTCGGCTGCAGGACCTCGCCGCGGAACTCGCGGTCGAAGGTCTCGTGTCCCTCGAGGACGATCACGTCCGCGCCGCGCTTGGCGAGGAGCAGCCCCAGGAGCAATCCGGCCGGGCCGCCGCCGACGATGCAGGCTCCCGTGCGCGTGGCCGCTCCGCCCGCTGGGTTCTTCGTCACGACCGCCACCGCTCCCGTTGCGTGCTTCGAGCGAATCGACTGTATCACACCGCCGGGCCGGGTGGTCGCGACCGGCGTCGATGTGCTAGCCTTGCAGGCGTCCATGAAGCGACATGTCCTGGCGATCCTCCTTGGCCTGCTCACGGTCCTCCTTCAGATTGCGCCACTGACGCGCTCCGCCTGCTGCGCGCGCCGCGACCCCTGCTGCCGCCCCGAGTCGGCGGTCGGCCGCGTGGCCGCAGAGGCCGGTGCTCTCCTGACGCAGGCCCGTGCCTGCTGCCGGCCGATCGCCCCGGTCGTGGCGCGCGCGACGGTCGAGCCGATCATCTCCCCGGATCAGGAGGGGCTTCCCGCGACCGCGGGCCTCTCGCTCGACGTGCCGCAGCCGCCGATCGTCCTGCCGGCCCCGCCAGGGGCGCGAGGGCGACCCGGCCCGCCGCCGTCCCCACGTCCTTCCCGCGCTCCGCCCCTCGCCTAGTCGTTCCAGGGAAATCCTGAGCTGAGGGATCGATCGAATCGCGAGCCGGCCGCGTGCGCGCGCCCGGCATCGCACGGAGGGATCGTTGAGAGGCGAGCGATCGTGGAATCGTGTCCATCGAGCGGCCGCGCTGGCGTTGCTGATCGCCGGGATCGGCCCGATGGCCCGGGCGGGTGGGGAGAGCCTGTCCGGCGGGGCTCCTGGGCGACGTGCGCCTGCGCCCGGCGAGCCGGCGCCCCTGTTCTCCGCCCGGACCCTGAGCGGCCGGAGGCTGTCCCTGGCGTCGCTGCGGGGGCACGTCGTGCTCCTGAACTTCTGGTCGCCCGTCTGCCCTCCCTGCCGCATCGAGATGCCGGAGCTGGAGCGCATCCACCGCCTCTATTCTTCTCGCGGTCTCGAGGTGATCGGAATCACCGAGATGGATCCGCCGCGCGATCAGGTGACGGAGTTTCTCGGACAGACCGGAGCGACCTACACGATCCTCTTCGACCCCGGCGCGCGCATCGCGTCGCTTTACGCCCTCGAGGCGCACCCGACCTCGATCGTGATCGACGCGCGCGGCATCGTGCGTTACACCAACGTGGGATTCCTGAGAGGAGAGGAAAAAGAGATCGAGCGGGCGGTCCTCGAAGCGCAGGAGCATCGACCATGAGAACAGGCGCGCTGCGAAGGCGCTGCGTCGGGATGGCTTCGGCCATCCTCCTCGGCTCGGGCGCTCCGGCGCTGGCGCACGAGCCGCTCTGGGGCGAGACACCGGTCGTCTTCGGCCCCGGTGTGATCCACCCCGAGATCATGTTCCGCCTGGTCCGCCTCGGGGGCCGGCTCGATCCGGGCGAGCAGAGGATGCGCAGCCTCGAGCAGGAGTTCGGCTTGCAGTACGGCATCAACCGCTTCGTGAACGTGCGTCTCACGCTCCCGGTCGCCCGCATGGACCTTGACGAGAACCTCGCCGGCTCCGTCCAGAGCGCCACAGTTTCGGGCATCGGCGACGCGACCCTCGAGGCCAAGTACCGCTTCCACCTTCATCAGGAGACCGGCTTCCAGACCGGTCAGACTCTCGTCGTCGGCTGGAAGCTCCCGACCGGCGCGGACGACCGGGTGGGAGCCGACGGGGCCCGGCTGGCCCCGGGCGACCAGCCCGGGAGCGGCCGCCACGGGGTCCGGCTGGGCTACGCGTACGACCGCGAGCGGCTCGTCGATTCCTTCTGGGCGAGCTTCTCGTACGATCACGATTTCGGCGACGGCTTCAGGAAGGGCGACATGGGGGAGGCGGACGCGTCGTACGGTCGGTGGGTCGTGCGTCCGAACACGGCGGACGACCTCGGCATCAACCTCGCCGTCGGGGTGCACGGCGAAGCGGCCGCGAGCGACCGGCTCGAGGGCGGGCTGTCCAGCGGCAACGCTCACCGCGTGGCCGGCCTGCACCTGACGCCGATCATCACCAAGGGTCGGAACCAGTACCGCGTCGGAGTGTTCTTCCCGCTGTTCAAGGGAGGGGACGAGAGGGAGACCGATTTCGGCTACGAGATCCGCGCCGGATGGGAGACGTTTTTCTGAAGGAGGCCACGATGATGCCGAGCAGGAAGTGGATGGCGGGTTTATGTCTCGCGATCCTGATCGCCGCGCCGGCCGGAGCGGACGTCAGGGAGGTGCGTCTCGCGGTGAAAGGGGCGACCTGAGCGACGTGAGGGTACAGCCTCGTCAAGGGGCTCAAACGCCAGGCTGGCGTTGCCGACGCGAAGCTCTTTCTCGATCCACCGGAGATGAGAGTCACCCTCCAACCCGGGGCCTGGGTCGATCCCTCGAAGATGCTCGAGGTGATCAGGGACGCCGGGTTCACCCCCGTTCCCGAGAACGTCCATCTCACCGCGACCGGTGCGCTGGGGTCGCGCGACGGCCGGCTCGTGCTCGTCCTCGATCGGATGCTGGCGCCCAGGGAGCTGACCTGTGTCGCGGGCCGGTCGGCCGGATCGTCCGAGACGGAGCTCAGAGAGAAGGTGGGCCGGACCCTCCTGATACGCGGACGGTGGCTGGCGCAGGGAGCCGGGGCGCTGGAGGTGGAGGCGGTCGATCCGGCCACGGATCCGGTGAAGTGAACGCCGGCCGGCAGCGCCGGTCTCGACCGCCCCTTCCGATTCGCCTATACTCTTTGCAGAAGCCCGGCCCGTCGTGGGTCGGGACCGTCCGAAACCCGGGGGTCAGCATGCCGCCATCGCAGCGGAGTTTCGCATTCGCGGCACTCGTTCTTGCCGTGCCGCTCGCTCTCCTTGTGACCGTCGCAAACGCCCCGCGGGCCATCGCCGCGGGCAAGAAGGCCGCCGACAAGGAAGAGAAGATCGAGCCGGAGCCGTTTGGGCACTACACCGTCGATCAGGTGGCCCGCCGGCTCGGCCATCCAAACACCTACGTCTTCGACGGCAACACGGCCGATGTCTACGCCAAGAACCATCTGCCGGGCGCCGTGCGCCTGAACCACAAGGACATTACGCCGGAGGTCCTGCCCGCCGACAAGGACGCGATGCTCATTTTCTACTGCATGAACGAGCATTGAATGGAGTGCCACCAGTCGGCCCGGCGGGCCGCCGATCTCGGCTATCGCGAAGTCTTCATCATGCCGTCCGGAATCATGGGCTGGGTCAAGGCCGGAGAGCCTGTCGACAAGGAAGGCTCTGCCAGCTGAGGATGCTCCCGGGCGACTCGAACATCGATACGTCCCTCGCGCGAGACGAATCTACCTGACGGCAGGCTCCGTGACGGTCTTCACCCCGGGCAGCCTCTCGGAGGGCCCGGGTGTGCCGGCCGGTTGCTGGGGAGGGACCCAGGCGGGGAGGGGCATGAGCAGGAAGCACGCGAGCGCATTGACGTACGGCTCGTAACTCCGGCGGAGAGGGCCGAGACGGTGCTCCGTCTCGGCCGCGTCGGCCGGAGGGCGTCCGGCCTCGTCGAGCAGCCGGACGAGACGCGCGAAATCCGATGAAGAGAGCCGGTTGGGCTCCGGAGAGCGCGGCTCGAGAAGGAAGACCTTGGTGAGATCGACGACCGCGTGCCGCGCCATCGCGAACGTGACGCGGGCCTGCCAGACCGATCCGTCCCGGGACCCGGCCAGGAGGAGCGCACAGGTGTCGAGGATCGTCGTCAGCGCCGACAGCCACGACTGGTTGGCATGCTGGGAGCGGAAGTAGGCCAGGACCGGATAGGAGATGTGGCTCTCCATCAGCTCGGCCGTCCAGCGTTCGCATTCATGCAGGAACGGGTCCAAATGGTGGAGGTGATCGCGGCCGTGCCGGTGCAGCAGCTCGCCGGCGGTCGGAGGGGAGCCCGCCCTCGGATCGAGGAGCGTGATCCACACCTCGCGCCGGGAGAACGAGGTGTACAGGACGGGGAAGTACCCGATGACCATGGCCAGGAAGCCGAACCCGAGACCCGACTCCAGGACCGTGAGGCCGCGCGCCAGCGGACCACCCGGCGCCACATCGCCCAGGCCGAGGGTGAAGAAGGTCGTGCCGCTCAGGTACAGGTAGGTGAGAAACGACGGCGGCCCTCCTGGCGCGTGCATCGTCGTGCGGAGCGACCAGTGCAGCGTCCCGAAGCCGAGCACCAGACCGGCCGCCCACATCGCCAGGAGGATCAGGAGCGACAGCGGTCCGTAGACGCCGAGGAACGCCTCGCGCCGGGGCCGCGTGGCGATCCGCCGCGCGACCGACACCCAGGGTATCCAGCTCAGCCGATAAACGATCCGCGCCAACCGCCAGCGCCGGGCGACGCGCCGGGGCAGCACGATCACCTCGAAGGCGTCCCAGAGGACGATGCCGATCAAGGCCAGTGCGATCACCACGAACGGTACGCTCACGAGCGGCTCCTCACGGCGGACGTCCTGTCCGTCATCGCCAGTCGCCGGCGGCGACGAAGCCGCCCCAGAAATAAGGATGCGCCGTCCGGCCGCGGGCACGCTGGGCCCGGAGGACTTCGAGATCGGTGGCGCCGACCGCCTCGATCGTGGACAGACCGGAAAGCCGCTTCTCGTACAAGTCGCGCATCCAGATCCGGGCGGCGCCGTCGTCGACGGCCCAGAGGCTCATGATGACCGTCCTGACGCCGGCGACCTCGAAGGCGCGCCGGAGCCCGGCGAGACCCTCCCCGGGCAGGATCCGGCCGACGCCCGTGTCGCAGGCGGAGAGCACCGTCCAGTCCACGCCGGAGAGGTCGAGCGACGCGATCTCGCCGGCGGTGAGGATTCCGTCCTCGGCCGACGGCGTCTCGCCGGCGTCGCTCCGATGGTTGGCGCCCGCCAGCGCCACACCGGAGAGGAGGAACGGGCTGTCCCCGGCGACGGGCGCATCCTCCAGGGGCTCCGACGAATCGACCGTGGCGCCGCAGCGGTCGGGAAGAACATAGGCATGCGTCGCCAGGTGGAGGATGCTGCTCGCGGGGGCGTTCCTCTTGAAGGTGGCCTCATCGGCGCGCGCGCCGCTCAATCGTAGCACCCGACCGCGCCGCTCCAGGAGAGATTCGATCTCGCCGGCCTCGGCCTGGGCGCCCGGAAGCGGATCGAAGTGGAGTGCGGCGAACTCGGGACAGACGGGCTCCCCCTCCCGCCGCGAATCGGTGCTCGCATCCCGCGGGCCCGCGGGAACGTGGGTCCTCGAGCGCGCGTCGAAGTCCGGCGCTCCGACGATCAGGACCCGATCACCGATGGCGCCGCGGTGCCGCTCGACGACCAGGTCTCGCGGCGCCGAGAGATAGTGGATAAGAAGACCGCTTTCGGCCAGGAACGCGTCTCCGGGAAGCGGCAGGGTGGCGAGGCTCACCAGACTGATCGCGCCGTCGGGCACGACGAACACGCGCCGCACGCGCTCCAGCTCCGGTTGCAGCGGGTCCCAGATCGCCTCGCGCAGACGGCCGCCCGCGAGCGCGTAGGCCCGCTCGCCGGACCCGGGCGGACGCAACCGCGGGTCGGAGGACGCTTCCGTCCGCCAGTCGGCGACCAGGGTGTCGATCTCCCCGGCGGCTCCCAGCGGGATGGCCGCAGGCGTCGCGGAATCGGGACGGACGACCAGAGCCAGATATTCGGCCAGCGGTTCCGCCCCGCGGCGAAGCCGTTGGAACTGCACATAGATGATGAGAGCGCTCCGGTCCGGCAGGGCGGACGTCACTTCGCCCAGGTCGGGCTCGCCGTCCGGACGATCGCGACCCCTGGTCCTGTCCCCGAGCAGGACGGCACGGGACCGCACGATCTCGTCGGCGATTCGACGAACCGTGTCGGTGGGCGCTTCGGGGGCCGCGCGGTCGGTCGTCCCCGCGGGCGAATGCGCGAGGAAGGAGAGCAGCACGTCCTGACCCGACGTCCTCAAAGTCTCGTATCGCAGCGCCTCGTCCTCGGTCAGATCCCGGGCGGAGCGCAGGAAGTACTCCCGAGCCATCTCCTCGGCGCGCAGCGCGCCCTCGAGCGCCGGTCCGACGCGTCCCATGGACCGCTGCAGGCGCGCGAGAGCAGCGAGGGTCGAGGCGACCTCGGGATGCGTCGGGCCGAGCGCGCGCCGGTCGATCTCCAGGGCCCGAAGGTAGAGCGCCTCCGCCGGAGCCTCGTCGCCGCCCCGGGCGGTCAGGCCGGCGATATCGGCGAGACTGCGGCCCACGAGGTAATGCTCGGGGCCGAACGCCCTGAGGCGGATCTCGAGGGCCCTCTCGAGCAGGCGCCGCGCCCCGGGGATGTCGCCGGTGTCGGCCAGCAGGTGCGCCCGGCCAGTCAGGCTCCTGGCGATGAAGGGGTGGTCGGGTCCCAGAGCGCGCTCCCAGATCGCCTGAGCACGCTCCAGGAGGACCGCCGCCTCCGCCCGATCTCCCGACCGCGCCCGCACTTCGGCGAGGGCGTTCAAGGTGGTCGCCACCTGCTCGTGCGACGGACCGAGCGTCTTCTGCCGGATCGACAGCGCCTGCTCGAGCAAACGCTCCGCCCCCTTCAGATCGCCGGTCGTCAGAGCCAGCACGCCCAGGTAATGCAGGGACGAGGCCGCCTCGGAGTGATCCCGTCCGAGGGCCTTCTCCCAGACCGCCAGCGCCCGCCGGTGCAGGCGCATGGCGGCGGCGTAGTCTCCGGTGGCCCGACTCAGCTCGGCGAGCTGGTACAGGCTCGAGGCGACATCGCGATGCACCGGAGGGAGGGTCTTCAGGCGGATGGCGAGGGCGCGCTCGGCGAGCGGCTTCGCCTCGGCGTACTCCTCGAGACTCCACAGCATCTGCACCATCGAGGCAAGGATCCGAGCGACCTCGAGATCGTCGCCGACGCCCGTCCGCTCGATCAGCTTCAGGGAGGTCCGGGCCTCCTGGAGAGCCTCCAGAGTCTGACGGCGCTCCTGACGGTTGCTCGGCACGCGAGCGTCGCGACTCGCGTCGCCCGAGAGGAGATCGTTCAGACGGCCGGCGCGCGGCGTCTGTCTGTCGGAGGTCTCGAAGCCCAGACAGAGCAGCACCAGACCCCCGGTGAGGAGCGGCGCGTGGCGTGGTCGAGCGGCGGGTGGCATCACGGTCGGCCCTCTTCCACCCGGAACGGATAGACATAGGGCGCGCCCGCGGCCGGCGTCTTCGGGTCGATGATCAGCCGATAGGAACCGACCGTCAGCGACTCGATCGGGACGATGAGGGTGCTACCGTCGGATGGTCGCGGAGCCCCGGGGCCCTTCAGCACCGTCCCGTCCGCGGCTTCGACACGCGCGCCATACGCTCCCTCGGGGGCGCCGAGCGGCAGCACGACCGTGATCGACCAGGGTCCGGCAATCCGGAGGACCCGTTCCTCCTCCGCCCCGCGTCGAGGCGCCGCGAACGTCACCGGCCGCGCCTGCCCGGGGACCGGAGTCGAGGTCGTCCAGAGCCCGGGAACGGTTCGAAGCAGCAGAATCGCGGCCGCCAGCCCGGCCGCGACCGCCCCGATCCGGACGAGCCGCCGCGCCGGCGCTCCGCCGGGGCGCGAGGAACGGCAGCGCCCCACCCGGGGTGAGCCCGGCGCGCCCCGGACACGCTCGAGCGCCAGCCGATCGTCCCGGCAGTCCGCGCAGGTCTCCAGGTGCCGCTCGATCGGCCGGCGCCGCTCCGGAGCGCGCTCGAGATCTCCCTCGACCAGGGAGACGAGATCCTCGCCGGGCACGTGGCCGGCGCCGTGCTGCAGCCGAAGAGTGTCCCTCATCGAAGCGAGTGCGGCCGCCTCGGAGCGGCAGTCCGCGCAGCGCTCCAGGTGCGCCTCGATGTCGCCCGCCCGGGAGGGCTCGAGATGTCCAGCGACATACTGCGCCAGCAGCTCGGGGTGCTCGGTCACGGCGCTCACCCGCCGACCCGCTCGCCGCCGCGCCGCAACCCCGGGCCCTGTTCCGACCGGACGGCGTCGCGGCACGACAGACGGAGTCTGTGGACGCGGGACTTGACGGTGCCCTCCGAGACGCCCAGGCGACGCGCGATCTCGCCATACGACAGCCCTTCGAGAAAGATCAGACGCAGGAGCTCGCGCATCTCCTCAGGCAGGGACGCGAAGACTTTCAGATTGCGCGCGTGCTCCTCGGTCCACAGGAGGGCCCGTTCGGGGTCGGACCAGCGCGCGCCCGACGGGATGAGTTCGACATCCATGCGGACCTCGAAACGTTTCCGGCGCAGATGCTCCAGGCAGGTGTACTTCGCGATCTTTTCCGCATAAGTCTCGAGGGAGGATTGGCCGCGAAATTCTCCCGCGCGAAGATTCCGGCAGATCCTGCCGAGAGCCTCCTGCACCAGGTCCCTGTCAACCTCGCCGTCCGACAGCCGGAAGCGGCGCACCACTGCTTCGATCGCGGCCCGGATCTGCCCGACCGGCGCGGCGTCGCCGCGCAGGAACGCGGCGACCTCGTCATGGGGGGGCTGCATGGATGCAATGTACCCCGAAACGCCGTGCCGGACCGCAGGGACAGCGCGGACGAGACGCTTTTTCGGGAACCTTTCGCCGCCGATGACACTGGAGTGACTGCTGAAACAAGTGGACGCCGGTCGAACGGTGTGGCCTGTCCCGTATCCCCTGCGCTTCGAAGAGACGGAGGTGCCTGACCTATGCGACGACGATCGCTGGTTTCCCCGTGGATGCCCGTTCTTCTGGTTTCAGCCGGTGTCGCCGGCGGCGCGGCTCGCGCGGCGAATCAGCCGCCGACGGCGCGATTCACCGTCACGCCCGGCAGCGGCACGGTCGAGCGCGTCTTTCAGGTCGACGCCTCCGCTTCGACCGACGACAGGACGCCGGCGAGCCGCCTCAAAGTTCGCTGGGACTGGGAGAACGACGGCGTCTGGGACACGGCGTACACGACCGTCAAGACCGCCACCCATCAGTACGCCGGCGAAGGGAATCGCACGATCCGTCTGGAGGTCCTCGACAACAACTCGGCGACCGGCACGACCACACAGACTGTGGCCGTGGGGCCGCCCGCCATCGCGCAGATCGTCGTCGGCGGTGATGCGCGCGAGCCGGACGTGGACGTCAATCCTACGGACGCCGGCAACGTGGTCGTCTCCGTCGCCTCGACCAGCTCGGGGGGATTGAACATCCCGGATCCCGCCTACGCCTCCGTGGACGGTGGATCGACATGGACCCGGAGTCTCGGCCAGGACTCGAACCGCGAAGGAGATCCGGCGATCGAGTTCCTGCCGGGCGGGACCGCGGTCCTCATGAGTCTCGACGACACGGGCTGCGACGGCAATCCACAGGGTCTCCAGATCGATCTCAGCACCGACAAAGGATTGCACTTCACCCGCGCAGGATACGCGTTCGACCAAAGCACGCTGTTCCTGCTTCCGAACGGGTCGAGTCGAGCGGTGTGCGGCAGGCGGGCGACCTACCCCTGTACGTCCGGGAACTGGGACGACCTCTTCTTCGACTACCCGAAGATCGCCGCCGACAAGGGTGCGGCCTCTCCATACAGGGGCAACCTGTACGCCATCGCTCACAGCGTGCCGTTCGATCAGGACGGTGACGGCATCTGCGACTCCTACTTCCTGGCGTACGCCCGTTCCGTCAACGGCGGCGCCACCTGGACCTCCGCTCAGGTTCTGCCGACCGCGCGCCTCACGAGCGCCCTCGGTATCGGAGCCAATGGAGTCGTCTACTACGCGAATATCACCGGAGAGGCATCCTGCCTGTCGGCGAACGGCATCCGGCTGCGACGCTCCACGGATGGCGGCGTGACGTTCGGGCTGTCGTCATGCGCGTACGAAGCGACCGGAGACCTGACACCCTCGGGAACCTGGACCGCCGCCGATCCAGTCAATCCGCTCCGCGTCTACGTGGTCTTCAATGCGGGCGTCGCTTCCCTCGGCGGCTCGGTCCATGCGTACGTGATCCGCTCCCTGGACGGCGGCGCCACCTGGTCGACCCCCGTGCGCATCGATGATGTCCTGCCGGGGGACGCCGTCGATCATTTTCGCCCGTCGCTTTCGGTGTCCACGAACGGACGCCTCGATGTGATCTGGTTCGACTACCGTTTCTCGTCACCCACCCGGGCGCAGACCAACGGACAGGTGGCGGATGTCTACTACGCCTACTCGGAGGACGCCGGGGCGACCTGGTCGAGGAACCTGCGTCTGACCACGAGCCCGGCCCCGGCGCTGTACGGCGCCTACAACGATTTCCTGACCATCACCTCGTCAGGAAGCAGGGCGTACGCCGCCTACTCGCTGTCGCCCGACGCCCCGACCAGCTACGAAGCGTTCCTGACGACGATCGTGTTCAACTGAAAGCGACGGCCCCGACCGCCGTCGCAGTCGGGGCCTTTCGCATGACCCTCAAAGCCAGTCGACCGCTATTGCCCCCGGGTGTACCAGGTGCCGCCCGGGCCGCTGTAGCTGGCCCCTTCGCCCCAGACCAGGTAGTTCCGGCCGTTCGCGTCGACGGCGATCTCGCCGTAGTCGCCGTACGGGAACGCATAGCCGTTGGCGTTCTTGTAGGGCGCCCCGGAGGTGAGATTCGACACGCGGACGTCGGCGGACCACGTCGAGCCGCCGTTCGTGGTGCGCTTGTACCAGGTGTTCCATCCCGTGTGGCTCTGGAGACGATCGTCCTGAAACCAGACGCGGAAGTCGCCGGCGGTGGTCGGGTGGGCGGCCGCGGCGGGGAAGCCGCTGTTCACCGTGGCGGAGGCGACCGAAATCTTCTGGCGCGCGCTCCAGATGACGCCGTCGGTCGAGGTGCGCACGTAAATCTGCTCCGGCGCGTCGGGGACGTCGTTGGCGTTGTAGACAATCATGAGCTTCCCGGCGCTGTCCATCGCCAGCGCCGCCTGCGTGCCGAGAAATCCCTGCCCGCAGCCCGCGGCCCAGGGACAGGGCGGCACCTCGCGGGAGGTATCGATGTGGATGTCGGTCCAGGTCGCGCCGCCGTCCGTCGTCCGCAGGATCTCGACGTTGGAGTCTCCGTTGTAGTTGTTCCCGCTGGTGTAATTGCTGGTGGCGAAGTAGGCGACCATCGGGTTCGTCGGCGAGACGACCCCTCCGGAATGGAACCAGTAGCGCGTGTCGTTGTTCGTCTTGATCGGCGCCGAGAACGAGTTGCCGAAATCATGCGACACGACGATGTAGCTGTCGCTGGAGTTGAATCCGAGGTAGACGTGCTGGCCGTCTTTCGAGATGTTCAGCCAGGGTTTGTCGTTCCACTGCGGCTTCTTCCCGTTGCCGGACCATGAGATGCCCGGCGAGAAGGTCGCGCCGCGGTCCATCGATCTCACGAACGTCGATCCGGGCGTGAAGGCATCCAGCCACACCGCGTAGACCCAGCCGCTGGTCGCGACCTGGATCTGCGGATCGTATTGGCCCTTGCCCGTGACCGCCAGGAACTTGTCCGCCAGCCAGGTCGCCCCGCCGTCGGTCGAACGGCGCAGGACGATCGCGGGCATCTTGCAGTTGCCGCACGGCTTCGGCCCGGTGTAACGCGTCGTGAGCTGGTACACGTAGTTCGAGTTGACGGGGTCGACGGCGTTCGCCGGCTCCCAGTCGTCCTCGCCGCTCATCACGCGCTCGTCGTCCCACCCCGAGGCAGGAGGAGCCGCGGGCGCCGCCGCCACCACCACCGTCTGGTCGGCGAACGACAGGCCCGTTCCTACTTTCTTCCCGTTGTCGCCGTGGTCCTGCTTGCTCTTCGACATGTCCGATCCGACCGCCACGCATCCGGCGACCGACAGCGCCAGAAGAACGAACGCCAGGCGCGACCCGATCGCCGGCTCGTGGCACTTCTTCGAGGCTGAGCCCATGGCCCCCTCCCATCCTCTATGACCCAATGGTTCGCGGCAGAATTCTGCGGCAGGTGACGACGATGCGTGGCGCTTGCGACGGCAGGTGGTGCCCTGGAGCTCATGCACAGCCTCACGGATGAGGCGCGGGACCGCGACCACTCCAAACAGCGTTGCTGCCCGTGAAACAGTAAGAGGTGATGGTAGAACCGGTCGGACTATAGCACGAAGGACGGGCACAGTTGGCGGAGCAGCACCGACCAGGGCGCGCGCGTTCGTCCGGCACGGACATGGTACCCTTCCGCCGCCGTCACCGTTGTCGAGGGACACTGGCCGATGCGCTGCCCGTCGTGCGCGAGCGACATCCCGGAGTCGAGCCGCTATTGTCCCGCCTGCGGGGTGTCCCTCGAATCGCCCTACAGCGCGCCCACGCGGACGGTGGCTCGGGCGGCGGACTCCGGGGAAGGATCCGCGGACCATGAGGCACGGGCCGGCAGGGGCTCGCCCGGTGCGGTCTCCTCGTCGACGCCGGGATCGGGCGGCAGCGAGCGGTTCCCGCTCGGAACGCTGCTCGACGGCCGGTACCGGATCGTCGGTCTCCTGGGGCGAGGCGGCATGGGGGAGGTCTACCGCGCCGACGATCTCAAACTGGGGCGGCCGGTCGCCCTCAAGTTTCTGCCGCAGGGGCTCGAGACCGAGCCCGGCCGGCTGAGCCGCTTCCTCAACGAAGTACGTCTCGCCCTGCGGGTGACCCACCCCAACGTCTGCCGAGTTCACGACATCGGCGAAGCGGACGGGCAGCACTTCCTGTCCATGGAGTACGTCGACGGCGAGGATCTGGCGTCGCTCCTCCGCCGGATCGAGCGGTTCCCAAGGGATCGGGCGATCCGCGTCGCGCGCCAGATTTGCGCGGGGCTGGCGGCGGCGCACGAGCAGGGGATCCTGCACCGCGACCTGAAGCCGACCAACATCATGATCGACGGCCGCGGTCAGGTGAAGATCACCGACTTCGGTCTGGCAGGGATCGCCGACGAGCTGAAGGGTCCGCAGGCGCGTCTGGGCACGCCGGCCTACATGGCGCCGGAGCAGCTCGAGGGGCGCGAGGTGACCGTCCGGAGCGACATCTACGCCCTGGGTCTCGTCCTGTACGAGCTGTTCACCGGCCGGACCGCGTTCGAGGGGCGCACGCCCGCCGAGCTGGCGCGACGCCAGCGCGACACGACGCCGGCCAGCCCGACCAGTCTCGTCGAAGGGCTCGACCCGTCCGTCGGACGGGTGATCCTGCGCTGTCTCGAGAAAGACCCGAAGCTCAGGCCCGCCTCGGCGCTGGCTGTGGCCTCGGCGCTCCCGGGCGGGGACCCGATCGCCGCCGCTCTGGCCGCCGGCGAGACCCCCTCTCCCGAGCTGCTCGCCGAGGCGGGACAGGCGGGCGGGGTGCCGCCCGCATTCGCCTGGGCGGGGCTGGCGATGTTCCTGGTGGGGATGGCCTGCGCCGTCCTGCTCGCGGGGCATGCGATGCTCGTGAGGATCGCGCCGATGCGCCAGCCGCCGGAGGCCCTGGCCGAGCGCGCGCGAGAGATCGTCCGTGCCGCGGGCTATGCCGAGGAGCCCGCCGACAGGCTCAGTGGTTTCCTCGCGAACGAGTCCTATCTGAGACACCTGGAGAAGCTCGGCCCGCGACCCGACCCGCTGGCGCCGCTGCGCCGGACTCGACCCCCTGCGCTGCTTTTCTGGCATCGCCAGAGCCCAAAACTTCTCGAGAAGTTCTCGCCCGGCAGCGATGGCGACTGGTTCACCGACCCCCCTTATGACGTACCGGGGATGGTGCGGGTCGGCCTCGACACGGAGGGACGCCTCCAGAGCTTCACCGCCGTCCCGCCCGAGCGCTCCGACGCCCGGGAGCCGCCCGCCGCACCCGACTGGGGACCGCTCCTGTCGGCCGCCGGTCTGGATCCCGCGGCGCTTCGCGAGACGGTCCCTTCCTGGTCGCCGCCGGTGTTCGCGGATCATCGCGCCGCCTGGGAGGGCGTCTATCCCGAGGCCCCGGACGTCCCGATCCATGTCGAGGCCGCGTCGAACCAGAGTCGACCGGTGTGGTTCCGGATCATCGAGCCGTGGACCGAGGCGACGACGGCGCGGGAGCACCCGCAGAGCACTCTGAGCCGCCCGCAGCAGGTGGTGTTCCCGCTGGTCTTCGTCTTCACCCTGATCGGCGCGACGATTCTCGCCGTCAGGAACCTCCGCCTCGGTCGGGGCGATCGTCGGACGGCGATCCGGTTCGGGCTGTACCTGGGCGGGGTGCGGCTGCTCTGGTTCGTCGGCGCCCACCATCTGGCCAGCCCGGTCGAGACCTACCTGTTCATCTGTCATCTCGCCTTCGCGATGTATCGCTTCGGCATCGTGTGGGTGTTCTACATCGCGCTCGAGCCGTACGCGCGCCGCCTGTGGCCCGAGATGCTCGTGTCGTGGGTCCGCTTGTTCGGAGGCCGTTTCCGCGATCCGCTCGTCGGACGCGATCTCCTGGTCGGGACGGTGCTCGGCGTCACGCTGCCGGTCACGAGCCGTCTGGGCCGGTGGGTCCCTGGCCTGCTCCACCAGGCGCCGTTCCCGCCCGAAACCAATCTGTGGGGGTTCGAGTCGCTGCGCGGATTCCGCCATACCTGCGCGGCGATGGCCGGCGTGCACACCGACAGCGTGCTCGGCTTCATGATCCCGATCGTGCTCTTCCTGGTTCTGCGCGTCCTGACGCGCCGGACCTGGGTGGGCCTGGCGATCGTCACCGGGCTGGGAGGGATCGGCTTCTACCCCGGGTCGGGGAGCGCGATCGTCTTCGCCGGCTTCTTCCTGATCAATGCCGTCATGGTCTGGATCGTGCTGTTCCGCTTCGGCCTCCTCTCGGTTCTCATGGGCATGTCGATCGCGGACCAATTGACCGCCCTGCCGGTCACGTTCGATCTGTCCGCCTGGTACGCCGCGGCCGGACTGCCCTCCTTGCTCGTGATCGTCGCGCTGGCCGCCTGGGCGTTCCGCGCCTGCGTGGCCGGCAGGCCGCTCTTCCGGGACGAGATCCTCGAAGCCGAAGTCCCGGTCCGCGCGGCCCGCTGAGTCTCCCGGCCTTCGTCGGGCCCGCTCCTTCTGCCATCCTGCGCTCTCCATGCCACTTGCGGGCGGCACGCGTCTGGGTCCTTACGAGATCCTCGAGCCGATCGGCACGGGCGGGATGGGGGAGGTCTATCGCGCGCGCGACACGCGGCTCGATCGGGCCGTGGCGATCAAGGTGCTGCCGGTGGCCGAAGGGAACACGTCGCCCCCGCTCACCCTGGTCATCAACTGGGTCGCCGATCTGTCGGCGAGAAAATAGCTCCGTCCCGGCGGCTCCACCATCTCGAGAAGACGTACAGGACCGGGACCGCCGCGACGAAGCCCAGGCCCAGCAGCACGTGTCTCATCTCGATAGTGACGAGCACGTACAGCGCGATCGCCGATGGAACCAGCGCGACGACCAGGAGGACCGGCCAGCCGCCGGGGATCCGGAACGGCCCGCGGGCTTCGGGGTGCCTCCAGCGCAGGAGGATCGGGGAGGCGAACGTCAGGAGATAGGCCGGCAAGGCGAGCCAGGTGCTCGCGACCAGGAGCTGCACGAAGTCGAAGAAGAAGGTGAGGAGGCTGTACATGATCGCCGTGAGAAACAGGATCCGCGCCGGCGTGCCGTAGCGGGGGTGGAGCGCGGCGAGCTCCGAAGGCAGCAGACCGTCGCGAGCCATGGCGTACGGCGTCCTGGAAACGACCAGGAGCTCGCTGTTGAAGAGCCCGAGGCTCGAGATCTGCACCGCGGCGACCGTGAGGGCCAGGAGGCCCGCGCCACCGAGTGTCCGAGCCACCTGGTTGAACTGTCCCGTGTCCCAGTGCGACCAGTCGGGCGACACGCCGAGCGCGACGAGCAGAGGAAGAACATAAGTCGCGACGGACAGCGGCACGAAGATCGCCAGAGCCCGCGGATAGGTCCGCTCAGGTCGCACCATCTCCTCGCTCGCGCCGGCCAGGGCGCCGTACCCCGAGTAGCTCCAGAGCGACCAGATGAGGGCGTAACGGAGCGCGGTGGAGAAGGACTCACCCTCGGGGATCAGCGTGGCGAGCGGCCCGAGGCTCACGCGAGACGCTCCCAGAAGGACGATCGCGACGATCGGCGCCAGGACCACGATCGAGATCGCCAGGGAGAGCCATCCCACCATCTTGACGCCCCGAACGTTGAGCCACGTGCATCCCCAGATCATGACGAGGCTGATCCCCCACCTGACCCAGCGGCCGGGATCGTGGACGAACAGTCCGGCCACGTAAGCCGCCACCAGAGGAGGGTAGAGGGCGGCATCGAGCATCCAGGTGATCCAGTCGAGCAGGGCGAGCTGGAACGACCAGAACGGTCCCAGCCCGGCGCGGAACCATTGATAGATTCCTCCCTCGGCCGGCAGGACGGACACCAGCTCGGCGACGATCAGGGCGTACGGAACGGCCCACACGATGGCCAGCGCGCTCAGGACCAGAAGGGCGAGACCAGGCCCCGCCCGCGGGATGACCTCCTCGAGTCCGTACGGCCCGCCGGAGAGAAGGACGAACATGGTGGCGAGAAGGGCCAGTGGCCGCATCTCGCGCCGCAGGCCGGTGTCCGGGACCCTGTCATGAAACATCGTTCCGCCCCGGGATGTGGATCGGCTCCCGACGTCCGTCATTTGTTGCCCGGAGACCTCCGGCGTGGTACATGTCCGGCGAGCTGTTCCGCGGAATCGTCAGCGGCCGCGCCGCTCCATGGTACGCGAGGTGCCGCCGGCGCGGGGTGAGGCGGGGAACGAAGATGAGCCAAGAGACAGGTACGGGATTGGATCGCGGGGCCGCCGGGTCCTCCGCGATGAGGCCGACCCTTCCCGCGCGCGATTACTACGCCGCGGACATCTTCGAGCTGGAGAAGGAGCGGATCTTCTTCCGCAGCTGGTTCTGCGTCGGGCGCGACGACCAGATCCCTGGCGCGGGCGATTTCATGGTCCGCGAGGTGACGGGGGAGAGTCTGGTCGTCGTGCGCGACGAGGCGCTTTCGCTGCGGGCCTTCTACAACGTCTGCCGGCACCGGGGGACGCGGCTGTGCGAGGGAGAGGGATCGTCCGCGAAGGCGCTCACCTGCCCGTATCATGCCTGGACGTATTCCCTCGACGGGCGATTGATCGCGACGCCGAACGTTCCGGAGGTGGCGGGCTTCGACCGGGCCCGGCATGGGCTGCACGCCGTCGCGCTGCAGACCTGGGAGGGATTCATCTTCGTCAACCTGGCGGCCGAGCCGGGCCCGCTGGACCGGCAGCTGGGCGAGTGGACCGGTTACCGGCGCTACCGTCTCGAACGTCTCCGGGTGGCGCACCGCTTCGCCTACGACGTCGCGGCGAACTGGAAGATCATCCACGAGAACTACAACGAGTGTCTCCACTGTCCCAAGGTCCACCCCGAGCTGGTGAAGGTGATCCCGCTCTATCGCAGGGGCGTCCTGGTCGAGTCGGACGGCATCTGGGGCAACCGTCTGGTCGAGGGCGCGACCTCGTTCACGCGCACCGGGCGCTCGCGTCTTCCTGTTCTTCCGGACCTGACGGAGCAGGAGCGGGGACTCTACAACGGCATGACCGTCTTCCCGAACCTGATCCTCGATTGCTTCCCGGACAACGTGCTGTACTCGATCCTGTGGCCCGGCGCCGCCGAGCGCACCGGCGTCACCTGCGGTCTCCTGTTCGAACCCTCCACCATCGCGCGCGACGACTTCGACCCCCGCGAGATCGTGGAGTTCCACGACCTGATCAACCGGCAGGACTGGGGCATCTGCGAGCGCGCCCAGATGGGGCAGCGTTCGCGCGCCTACCGGCGCGGCGTCTATCCTCCTCAGGACGAATGGGTCTACGAGTTCGATCAGCACTACCTGCGCGAGCGCGGGCCGGCGCCCGACGCTCCGGACCGCTCCCATCCACCCGGCCCGGCGCGCTCGATGAGGGATTGAGCGCTCCCACGCCATCGTAACGCTCCGGGGACGACGCCGCGCGATTGCGGGCGTCCGCGCGAGGGGACAATGGCCGCGCGCCGGCCGTCAAAACTCGAGGAACCGGACTCTGGCATGGGTGGCACCGATGTTGCTTCTTCGTCCTCCTGTGCAGAAACGAGCCGGAGCCCGGTAAGGGGGCGAGGGCGGGAGGTTGCATCGTGAGCAGACTGCGATTCTCTGGCATCGGTCTCATCGTGCTGTTGATTGCCGGCTGCGTCTTCGTTCCTGCCCGTGCGTCATCCGGCGTGGGAATCTCCTTCGACTTCTTCTACTCGAGCCTCGGTCCCCATGGCGACTGGCTCGTCTCCGGCAGCTACGGGCGCGTCTGGCAGCCCGCCGAATACCGGAGAGGATGGAACCCGTATTACGACGGTCACTGGGTCTACACCGATCTCGGCTGGACCTGGGTGTCGGACTACCAATGGGGAGCGGTTCCCTACCATTACGGGACCTGGGTCGTCGATGCGGACCTGGGCTGGGTCTGGGTTCCGGGCTACGTGTGGGCCCCCGCGTGGGTCGTCTTCAGCAGCGGGCCGGATTACATCGGCTGGGCCCCCGTTCCGGTCGGCTACTCCGTCGGGATGTCGATCCATTCCCTGGGCGACCGCCCCGATCTGTTCGTGTTCGTGGCGAGCCGCGACTTTCTCGCCCCGCGCGTGCGCACCTGCGCCGTGACCGCCAGGACCACCCGCAGGATCATCAACGACACCCGGATCGAGAACACGATCCGCGTCGAGAACAACGTCGTGGTCAACCGTGGTCCCGACATACGGATCGTCCAGAGGGCCACCGGCAGGACGATCCAGCGCACGTCGATCGAGAGCGTGCCGAGGGTCGGCCCGTCCCGACGCATGACCCGCGGCGACCTGCGCGTGGATGCGGCGGGGAGCCGCACGCGGCTGCGGGCCGCCGAGCCGATCTCCGAAAAGCAGTCCGGGACCCTCATCAGCCGCTCCGGCGACGTTTCGCGTGATCGGAGCGATGCGCGGCGCGGGAGAGTCAGGGAGAGACAACCGCAGGCCGCCCCGCCGCAGCCGGAAGGGGAGCCGCACGGCCGCCGCTTCTCTCCGAGCGCCGACCCGCAGGCGCTGCCTCAGGCCGACTCCCGGCCGGAGGCCTCGGATCGCGGCCGACGATGGGACCGGGCGCCGGAGGTGCGGCAGCCTCCCGTCCGGCAGCCGAAGGCCAACGGGCCGGCGAACAACGACGGCCGCGCGAGGGGCGATGCCAGGGGAAACCCCAGGAATCCACCCAGACCCAGGCCGACTCCATCCGAAGACAGATCGCCCAGGTAAGCACGGGGTTCAGGCGGATCCCCTCAGGCGTCGTGCCGAACGGGCAGCCGCGTCCCGGTCGCACCCGTCCTAGGGATCGGGAGCGGCCGGCAGAGCCTGCGCCGCGGCCGGCGGGAGGCCGCTGTCCGGCCCCCCCGACTCAGGGGCGAACCGGATCGTGTGGAGAGCGTCGAAATCGGCGGCCAGCTCGTCCTGTCCCGCGGGGAATTCGTTCCGGCTGAAGAGATAGGCGAGGACGTCGGCGTATTTCTGCGGGGTCATCTGTCGGGCGAGGTCGCCCGGCGGCATCGACGTCCGCACCCATTCGAACAGATCGCCCGCCGTCTTCGTGCGCCAGCGGGCGAGAAACGTCTGGCCGACGAGGGGCGGCACGATCTGCGAGCCGGTCATCTCCGGCTTGTGGCAGCGGACGCAGGTCGTGAAATAGACTTCTTCGCCGCGCCGGCTCTGCTCGACGTTGTAGACGCCGTCCCGGAGGGTGCGGGGCGCGCCGCCCGGGGCGACCTCGGTCGAGAGGACCCGCGGCAGCGTCCGGGCGGCGCAGCCGAGCGCGAGCAGGCCGATGGCCGCCGGCCACCTCCTCACGACTTCACGACCTTCTCCATGTACCACTTCACGAAATCGGCCGGATAGCTTTCGTGGCCGGCGTACCGTCCGGAGGAGTAGGCGCCGGAGGTGATGCCGAGATGGTTGTTCTCGACGATCCAGATATCTTCCTGGATCGTGATGTCCCACAGGGCCATCAACCGATCCGCAACGAAGTCCTTCCCCTCGACGGCCTTCGGATGGACCAGCCAGAAGATCTCGCAGTCGGTGCGGGCCACGTCGCGCGGCGTGAACCGCGCCACGGCCACGTGGTCGTCGTACGCCTGCCAGTAGCCGGTCGACCAGGCGGTCGTGGCGATGTTGGTGGTGTGGGTCCAGTCCTTGATGTTGGGAAGCAGCGGCGCCACCGGTTTGCCGTCCAGCGAGCCGGTGAGAAAGCCGGGGTTCAGCTCGCCGTCCAGGGCGGCGGGGTCGGTCGCTCCCCCCATCCCCATGCCCTTGCTCACGGCCGCCTCCCGGCGTCCGGTCCGCGCCATCCAGGCGACGATCTCCTTGTCTCTCTGGGCCTCCTGCGCGTCCGACAGCGTGTAGTCCCAGTTGTGCGTCGTGACCAGGTTCTTGTGGGACGGCCCGCAGTGGTAGCACTCGAGGAAGTTCTCGATCGCCAGCTTCCAGTTGGCCTTGATCGGATAGAAGCGGCGGGCGCCGATCTTGAGCCCCGCGAAGCCGTACGGCTGCGCGACCTGGGTGTACCACTCGAGATTGCTCTCGAAATCGGGCGGCTTCTCGTCGCGCGACAGGTTGACGAAGATGTGCCCCTCGGAGAGACGCACGTGGCACGGGACCAGACCGTTCCTCGCCGGGTCGAAGTCGCCCGGCATGCGGTACGACTGGACGAGACGCCCGTCGAGATCGTAGGTCCAGCCGTGGTACGGACAGCGGAACAGCGGCGTGTTGCCGCTGGCGCTCAGCTGCCGCACGGAGAGGCGCGGGTCGGCCGGCCGGGGATCGTCGCTGTCCCGGCACAGCCTCGAGCCGCGGTGGCGGCAGACGTTGTGGAACGCTTTCACCTTCCCCTCGCCGTTGCGGACGAGGATGACGTTCTCGCCGCGGCCGAACTCGAAGACGAAATAGTCGCCCGGGTTCGGGATGCGGCTCTCGTGATCGACCATCAGCCAGAAGGTGTCGGCGATCAGACGCTCGTCGACCGCGTACTGGGCCGGGTCGAGGTAATACCAGGCCGGGATGGTGGTCCCCTCGCGCCAGGCGGACGCGGCCCGCGCCGGCGCGGCCGGCGCGTGAGCGCCTTTAGGCACCAGCGGACTGTCCGGCTCGTCGGCGGCGCCGAGCACGGAAGGGAAAGCGATACTGGCGGCGCCCGCGGCGCCGACCGCCAGCGTCGTCTTGGCGAAGTCGCGGCGATCCACCTTCTTCCTGTTTCCCATGAGACCTCCCTCCGATGAGGCTCGAGAGCCTATCTGGCCGATGATCTGTCCCGTAGTGAAGCGGAATTATACGCCCCACGCGAAGAGCGGGCGCCGATCGCGCTCGCGATCAAGCGGGCCGCCGCATCGATCCGGCGCCTTCATCGCGCGTCGCGGTTCCGCTGTATGATCGCGTCGAGTCGCGGACAGGGCGCCGAAGCTGCCTGGCTCGCACCTCCTCAGCCCGCGATCCACGACTTCGACTCGCAGGACGGCGTCGACTTCCTGGTCATGGAGTTCCTGGGAGGGGAGACGGGGCACCCCTCGGCGGTCCCGCTGGACGATCACGAGTGCCTGGCGTACGATGCGGGACTGCGCGAGAGCGGCCGCTGCATCGCCTCGGAGGCGCTGCAGCCGGTGGAGACCGCGACGACGGTGCGCGTGCGCAACGGCAAGCTGTCGGTCTCCGACGGGGCCTTCGCCGAAACGAAGGAGCAGCGGGCCGGCTTCCACCTGATCGAGGCGCGCGACTTGAACGAGCGATCTCCAGGGAGGATACGCATGGCCCACTACGTCGATGGTTTCGTCGTGCCGGTGCCGAAGAAGAAGCTCGCGGCCTATCGCCGCATGTCGCAGAAAGCCGGCAAGGTCTGGCGCGATCACGGGGCCCTCGAGTACATCGAGTGCGCCGCGGACGACGTCAAGCGCGGGAAGTGGACCTCGTTCCCGCAGAGCGTGAAGCTGAAGCCGGGGGAGACGGTGGTGTTCTCCTACATCGTCTACAAGTCGCGCCAGCACCGCGACCGGATCAACGCGAAGGTCATGAAGGACCCCCGCCTCGCGAAGATGATGGACCCGAAATCGATGCCCTTCGACGGCAAGCGCATGTTCTGGGGCGGGTTCAAGACGATCGTCTCGGCGTGATCGGGAGGCGGACCGACGACAGGTCAACGCCGGCGTCACCTTCACCGCCGGCACGCTGCCGTGATCCGCGCGGAAACGCCCCGCAGGTTGCGTCCACGCGATCCTCGTGGTACATAGAGGCCACAAAGAGGAGACGACCATGCTCGTATCGAAGCGCTCCGTTGCGAGATTCTTTGCGGTGATGCTGGTGCTGGCCGCGGTGTCCCCCGCCGCCAGTCTGCTGAGGACGGGCGGCACGCCTTATCGTTCCGCCCTTGCGATCTTCGGCCCGAGCACGGCGATCGCCGCGCCCGGGTGCCCCATGCAGATCTGCGACAAGCCGAAGGGAAGCAAGCCCGCCGATTGCCTCGCGAGCAGCCTGGCGTACAGGTGCTCGAAGAGCGGCGGGCACTGCACGGCCACTCCCTGCTGATCGGGATTCGGGTCAACCCGCACCTCCGACTCCCCTCACATATACTCGCCGGTCCTGAGAGCGGACCCGGGCGGGTCCGCGGGAGGACTGCGATGCCGGCCCGCTTCCTGATCCGTGCGCTGAGCACCGGAACCACGCTGGTCGCGGCACTGTGCCTCTGCGCGACCGCGGGCGCGCCGCGCGCCGAGGAGCCCTGGGACGTGACGCGACCGCGCGGGGCGACCCGCGAGATCGACTTCAGCACCCAGGAAGGGACCAAGATGTCGGTCGATCTCTCCCCGGACGGCCGCTGGGTGGTGTTCGATCTCCTGGCGCACATCTACCGCGTCCCGGCCGCCGGCGGCGAGGCGGAGTGCCTCACGCGGGACAGCGGCATCGCCCTCAACTACGGACCGCGCTACTCGCCGGATGGCCGGCAGATCGCCTTCGTCTCCGATCGCCAGGGCCAGAACAACGTCTGGGTCATGAACGCCGACGGCTCGAGTCCGCGGCCCGTGTTCGCCGATCCGGACGCCTGCGCCGAAGAGCCGGTCTGGACGCCGGACGGGCAGTACCTCATCGTCCGCAAGCAGCTCGTCTGCCATCGCGGTCTCTACTACTCCACCCTCTGGATGTACCACCGCGACGGCGGCGAGGGCGTCCGCCTCATGGAGGACACGGGCGTCAGCGGGCCCTCCGTGTCCCCCGACGGGACGTACGTCTATTTCGAGTCCAACACCTGCGCCGGCCGCCTCGGCGAGGCGACGCAGGGGTGCCTTCAGATCAGGCGCATGGAGCTGCGCACCGGACGGACCGACGACCTCACGGGCGGACCCGGAGACGGCGGTTTCGCGCCCCGGATTTCTCCGGACGGCCGGACGCTCGCCTTCGCGCGGCGCATTCCCGACGGCACCGTGTCGCACGACGGCCGGCGCTTCGGGCCGCGGGCGGCGCTCTGGCTGCGCGATCTCGACAGCGGCGCCGAGCGCCGGGTGATGGATCCGATCGAGACCGACAACGCCGAGGACGTGCGCTTCTCGGTCAGGGCCCTTCCCGGATACGCCTGGGCGCGGGACGGGAGATCGATCGTCCTGTCGCAGGGGGGAAGGCTGCGCCGGCTGGAGGTGTCGACCGGCAAGGTCGACACGATTCCGTTCACCGCCCGGGTGCACCGGACGATCTCCCAGATGGCCCGCACGCCGTTCCGCATTTCCGACGATCCGTTCGAGGCGCGCATGCTGCGCTGGCCGACCGCTTCGCCCGACGGCCGGCGGCTGGCGTTCCACGCGGTCGGAAAGGTCTGGGTCATGGATCTGCCGGACGGGGAGCCGCGGCGCCTCACGCCGCAGGGCTTCGCGCCGTTCGAGCTGTCACCCGCCTGGTCCCCCGACGGCCGGACGATCGTCTTCGCCTCCTGGGACGAGAAGTCGCGCGGCGAGCTGTGGACCGTCCCGGCACGCGGCGGCGCGCCGCGCAGGATCACGATCGAGACCGGCGAGTACCTGAACCCGGAGTGGAGCCCCGACGGCCGGCGCATCGTCGCCGCCCGCGGCACGGGCGTGACCGCCCGCGCACGCACCTGGCCCGAGAACCCCTGGTACGACCTGGTGTCGCTGCCGGCGGCCGGGGGCCCGGCGACGGTGGTGGCGCACGTCAAGCCTCCCGAGGATCCGGTGGAAGTCGTGCGCGCCAGCTTCGGGCCGGAGGGGAGAATCTTCTACTCCGAGCAGAGCGAGGGGAAAGGAGCCTCCGGAGCGGCCGGCACGACGACGGAATTGATCTCGGTCGCAGCCGACGGGGGCGACCGCCGGGTCCACCTGCGCTTCCCGTACGCCGCCGAAGCGGTGGCGTCGCCCGACGGACGCTGGGTCGCGTTCCAGGCCGAGATGAACGTCCGTCTCGCGCCGATCCCCTGGCTGGGCACCGGCGCCGCGCCGCCGACCCTGGACTGGACGAAGCCGGCGCTCCCGGTCAGGAGCCTTTCCGACGAAGGAGGGCTCTTTCCCCGCTGGCGCGACGCCGACACGATCGAGTTCGGGAGCGGCAGCCGCTACCTGGCGCATCACCGGTCGTCGGGCAAGACCGACGCCGTGTCGGTCCGTCTGCGGGTGCCGCGCCGCCTCCCCAGGGGGACGATCGCCCTGCGGGACGCCCGCATTCTGACCATGGATGGCCGCAGGAACATCGAGCGGGGGACGGTCCTGGTCCGGGGCAGCCGGATTGTCTGCGTCGGGGAGTGCGACGCCGCGCAGGCGGAGCGCGTGATCGACGCCGCCGGCAAGACGATCATCCCGGGCCTGATCGACATGCACGCCCATTTCAACGACCGCAAGGCGATCGTCATCCCGCCTCATAATTTCGAGTCGGCGATCTACCTCGCCTACGGCATCACGACCGCCATGGATCCCTCCGCCACCTCGACCACCGTGTTCAGCAACGCCGAGCTGATCCGCGCCGGGCTGGCGCTCGGGCCGCGCCTGTTCAGCACCGGCGAGCCGATCGGCGACTGGATCGCCGGACAGAATCCGGACGAGGCGACCGAGCCGTCGCTCCAGTCGGAGCGCTCCAGGGAGATCGCCAGCTACGAGGAGACCGAGCACGAAGTCAACCGGCTCGCCGCCTGGGGTGCGGTCTCCATCAAGCAGTATATGAACCCGCGGCGCGATCAGCGGCAGTGGATCGTGGAGGCGGCGAGGAAGCGCGGCGTGATGGTGACGGGGGAGGGCGGCTCGTTCGAGCACGAGCTCGGCATGATCATGGACGGCCAGCCCGGCTGGGAGCACGAGATCCTGGCCATCCCGCTGTACCGCGACGCCGCCCGCTTCGTGGGGCAGGCGAAAGCCACGTACTCCGCGACCTTCTGCGCCAGCGGCCCCGGTCCGTGGGGCGACCAGCAGTTCTACGCCGAGCGCGATCTCTGGAAGGACGCCAAGCTGCGCCGCTTCATGCCTTCGTGGGATCTCATGGCGCGCACCCGCCGCCGCATGCTGCGCCCGATCACCGACTTCGGCTCGGCGCTCTACGCCCAGGCGCTCGCCGACGTCATCGCCGAAGGCGGGTACGGCGCGGTGGGTGGCCACGGGCAGTTCCACGGCATGGACACGCACTTCGACATCTGGATGGCCGCCGAGGGCCTGGGGCCGATGGGAGCCCTCGAGGTGGCGACGATCCAGCCGGCGCACTTCCTCGGCGCGGAGCAGGATCTCGGCTCGCTCGTTCCCGGCAAGCTCGCCGATCTCGTGGTGCTGAACGCGAATCCCCTCGACGGCATCCGCAACACCACCGACGCGCTGTACGTCATGCAGGACGGCGTCCTCTACGACGCCGCGACGCTGGACGAAGTCTGGCCGCAGCGCCAGCCGTTCGGCGAGTATGACTGGGTCAGCCCGGAGGCGCTCGAATCCGACGACCGCCCCGACGATTACTGGGATCGCCGGCCCTGACAGCCTGGTGGACAGGTCACGCGGAAGATGACGCGAGGCGGGCACGACATCGATACGCCGTGCCCGCCCCGGACTAGCGGTGCAGGTCGCCCTCGGGGTGCACTGGACGACCTATCCTCCCGTCAGGAGTGCGGGCAGAGAGAGGCGCAGACCAGAGTGGCGCCACCGGGCAGGGCCCGGCACGTGCCGCTCAGGGTTTGATCCTTCCAGGGGAAGGAGCAGGCGTCGCCGACCTTCAGGCCGGAGCACGCGTCCACCATCTCCTGCGGCGGTGCCGGCGGCAGGCACGCCAGCACCCCCTCGTCGTTCGGGCGGCAGGTGCCGTGCCGGGGCCTGTGATCGCCCGACACGGTGCACGACGCGCCCGCGGCCATGCCCGTGCAGGCGGTCACGCGCGGTGATTGCTCTGATTCCTCGCGCGGCGGCATGCAGGCGAGGGTCGTGCCGTCGGGCGCCGTCGCGCAGGTTCCGGTGAAGGAGCGATCGCCCAGGGTCACGGCGCAGGCATCGCCCGCCGCCTTGCCCGCGCAGGCGTCGATCAGCGCCTGCGGGGGCGGCGGCTGGCACACCAGGATGTTGTGATCGGGAGGCATGATGCAGTTTCCGGTGACGGTCCTGTCGTCGTTGGTGAAGGAGCAGACGTCGCCGGCGCTCTTGCCGGCGCAGGCGGTGACCCGCGGCGGAATCTCCTGTTGCGGCACGCAGACCAGCAGTCCGCCCTGGTCCGGGAGGGCCATACACGTGCCGTTCACAGTCTGATCGTCATCCGTGAAGGAGCAGGCATCGCCGGCGTTCTTGCTGGTGCAGGGGTTCACGGCCGCCGGCGGAGGCGGAGACTGGCACACCAGGACGTTGCGATCGGGCGGCATGGCGCAGGTCCCGTTGATCGGCCCATCCTCGCCGGTGAAGGAGCAGGCGTCGCCGGCGCTCTTGCCGGCGCAGGCGGTGACCCGTGGCGGAATCGCCTGCTGCGGGGTGCAGACCAGCACGCTCCCCAGGTCCGGGAGGGCCATGCACAGGCCGCTGACGGTCTCGTCCTCGTGGGTGAACGAGCAGGCGTCGCCCGCGCTCTTGCCGGTGCAGGCGTCGATCAGTCCCTGCAAGGGCAGCGGGATCGGCACGCATGCCAGCACGCCGGTCCCGAACATCCTGCACAGGCCGTTGACCGTGTGACTGTCGTCCGTCACCTGGCACGCGTCCCCCGCTTTCAGGCCGTCGCACGCGCTCACCGCGTTCGGGGGCGGAGGGGGTGGTGACGGCGGCTGGCAGGCGAGCATCCCGCCCGGGATCACAGCGCACTGGCCGGTGAAGTCGTGCTCTTCGCGGTCGACCGTGCAGGCATCGCCCGCTTGCTTCCCCGCACAGGCCTCGACGGCGTCGGGCGCCTCGCCCTGCTCGCAATGGACGCCCGATTGAGCGAGGCGTGTGGAGGCGTTGGCGGCCGCCAGGACGATGCGCGGGATCAAGGCGTTCCAGGGTCTCTGCTGGTTTCTATGCTGCAATGCGGCTAGGGCGGTGAGCCCCCGACGGGGAATGTGGTCGGATACATCCGCGACGACCCATCCGCAGACCGCCAGAATCATGAATATCGCGAGGAGCGCCGCCCTGGATGACACGGACGAGCGCGTCCTCGACTCCAACGACCCGGTCCCTTGTCCGATTTCCATCACGATCTCCTCATGGCCCTTGCGCTCGTCCTCCTGGGAGGAAGTCCTCCCTCAAGCGTCGCGGCCCTTAGGTGTGGATCCATCTATATCAGCCAATCCCGTTTTTTTCAACAATGGGGAGCATTCTTTCGATGCTGCGGAGGGTCGGATCGATCGGGCGCGTGGAGGCCGCAGTCAGGGCTGGGGCGCGCGCTGAGCCGGGCCGCGCCGGCGCACGGCCAGGCCGAGGGCCGACCAGACGAGCAGGGCGATCCACTCGGCGCGCGTGAAATGGCCGGGGACCATCGGGGCGATCTTCATCAGGATCAAGAGCGCCGCCACGCCCGTCCCGGCCAGGGCGAGGGCGCGGTCCCGCGGCGCGGGCTGGAGGAAGAAGAAGGCGAGACAGGCTGCCAGCCACCCAAGCGCCGACGCCATCGAGCCGACCTCGGTGATCGGGACCAGGATCGCGTCCCCCAGGAAGGTCGCCGCAGCCGTGGCGCCGCCCAAGGCCAGAACAGCCGTGGACGGGACGAAGGTTCGTTCGTGGATGCGGCCGAATCTCTCGTCCACGAGACCTCTCCGTCCCAGGGCGAACAGCAGCCGGCTGGCGGCGACGAAGTTGCCGTTGAAGACCTTGACCAGCGACACCAGCGCCGCCAGAAACAGCAGCTCGACGACACGACGGCTTCCGAACGCCCGCTCGAACGCCAGCGCGGTGGCGAACCGCTGGGACGCCAGACCCTGCCACGGCTGCAGGTAGGCGATCAGGGCCGCGACGGTCGTGTAGAAGACGACCGCCACCGCCAGCGCCAGCAGCATCGCCTTCAGGAATCCCTGGTCGCGGAAGCCGGGGCTGGCCTCTTCGGCGCACTTCGGCACCGACTCGAACCCGGTCATGAAGTAAGGCACGATCTGCAGCACCAGGAGGACCGAGATCGGCCCGGCGTGGCTGAACGGGGGCCGGAAGTTCGCCAGCGACCCGCGGCCCGCCGACGCCAGCAGGAAGGCCGCGAACATCGCCAGCAGGACGAAGGTCATCCACTTCTGGAACGAGGCGCTCAGCCGGATGCCGCGATAGTTGATCAGGGTGATGGCGGCCGTCAGCGTCATGCCGAGCCCGAGCCGCGGCAGGAACACCGGCGTCCCGGCGACGCGGTACAGCTCCAGCCGGTCGAGCCCGGGGAAGAGATAGGCCGCCAGCCGGCCGATGGCGACCGCCTCCCACGGACAGACGATCAGGTAAGCCAGCATCATCATCCAGCCGGTGGCGAAGCTGGCGGCGGGCGGGAAGACGCCGGCGGTGTAGGCGATCTCGCTCCCGGCGTCCGGGATGGCGCGCACCAGGCGGCCGTACACCAGGGCGATCGGCAGGAGGACGACGCCGCCGATGGCGAAGCCGAGCATGACGCCGGCCGGGCCGCCGCGCGTCAGCCAGTCGTCCATCAGGACCAGCCAGCCGACGCCGACCATGGTGCCGAACCCGAGGGTGAAATAGTCGACGGTGCGCAGCCGCCGGGCGAGCCGGCTCATCCGCGCGTTCGTCGCGGGCGGCCGCGGAGCGTCCTCAGCCGGGAGGCGGCCTCGTCCAGCGTCTCGTCGCGCTTGGAGAAGGCGAACCGCACCTGATGGGCCCCGTCGGCGGGATCGTCGTAGAAGCTCGAGCCCGGGACGACGGCCACCCCGACGTCGCGCACCAGGTGCATCGCGAAGGCCCGATCGTCGGCGAACCCGAAGCTGCGGATGTCGGTCATGATGTAGTAGGCGCCGCGGGGCGTGTAGGCGACGAAGCCCGCCTGGCGCAAGGCGGGCAGGAGACGGTCGCGCCGGGCGCGGTACTCCTCGGCGAGGCGCCGGTAGTACGCGGACGGCAGGGCGAGGGCCGCGACCCCCGCCTCCTGCAGAGGCGCCGGCGCCCCGACGGTCAGGAAATCGTGCACCTTGCGAATCGCCCCGCTGAGCGCCGGCGGCGCCACCGCCCAGCCGACGCGCCAGCCCGTGACGCTGTACGTCTTCGACATCCCGTTGATGGTGATGGTGCGCCCGCGCATCCCGTCGATGCGGGCCATCGAGACGTGCTCCGCGCCGTCGTACAGGATGTGCTCGTAGATCTCGTCCGTGACGGCCAGAGCGTCGTGCTCGAGGCAGAGATCGCGGATGAATTCCAGCTCGGACCGGGTGAACACCTTGCCGGTGGGATTGTTCGGCGTGTTGAGGACGATCGCCTTGGTGCGCGGGCCGAACGCGGCGCGCAGCTCCTTTTCGTCGAAGGTCCACTCGCCGCCGTCATCGGCGGGAGGGTGGAGCGCGACGAACCTCGGGCGGGCGCCCGACAGGATGGCGTCCGGCCCGTAGTTCTCGTAGAACGGCTCGAACACGACGATCTCGTCGCCCGCGTCGGTCGTGGCGAGAAGCGAGGCGATCATCGCCTCGGTCGAGCCGCAGCAGACGGTGATCTCGGTCTCGGGGTCGACCTCCAGCCGCTGCGTCTCGTTCATCCGGCGGGCGATGGCGTCACGGAGATTCTTCGCGCCCCAGGTGATGGCGTACTGGTTGACGTCCTCCGTGATCGCCCGGCGCGCCGCCTGCTTCAGCTCCTCGGGGGCCGCGAAGTCGGGGAACCCCTGCGCCAGGTTGATGGCGTCGTGCTCCATCGCCAGCCGCGTCATCTCGCGGATGACCGACTCGCTGAAGCGCTCCGTCTTCGCGCTGGTGAAGCGTTTCCGCTTGCCCGTGCCGCCGACCATGGCGCGAGAGCGTAGCACAGGCAGCGGGGGCACCTAGGGACGGGGATTGTCGGCGGGCAATGCCGCAGAGGCCCGCGTCTACCGCGCGAGCGCAGCTTCGCGAGCGAAGACCTGGTTCGCCGGAAACTCGCGGGTCAGATCTGCGAACAGTGCGCGGGCGCGCTCGAGCTGACCCTCGCGCTCGGCGGCCAGCGCGAGGAACGCCTTCGCGAGCGGCTTCAGGTAATGACCGCGCTCTGCGGTCATCTGCAGCTGCTCCATGCCATGCAGGCGGTCTCCGTGGATGCCGCCGAACCACAGGAAGAAGCGCTTGTAGGCGGGGAGGCAGCCGATGATGTAGTTCGCGGCGCCGAGCGCGACGTAGGCGTCCTGGGCGTCGGCCCTGACCGCGAGAAGCCGTTGGGCCTCCTGCTCGGCCCGGCGGATGAAGCGGAGGGCCGACAGCGGGCGTTTCTCGATCACGGCCTCGAAGTCTCCTTGCATTCCGTCGACCAGGGTCAGTACGAAGAGACCGTCCGGATCGTCGCGATTCGACTCCAGGCGCTTGCCCGCCATCTCCCGGGCGCGATCGTTGGCGGCGAGGAACGCCGCGCTCCGCGCCGGATCGGGTGTCCCGGCGATGCCGCCGAGAAATCGGTCATCGTCGAGGAAGAACCCGGACGTCAGGACACCCTGTCGGTCGAACTCCTCGAAGAGATGGCTGGCCGCCTCGGCCGCCGCGCCGAAAGGATCGTCCGGATGCGCGCCCCGGTAAGCGCGAATCTCGGCACGGGCATCGTCGAAGCGCAGCTCGTACATCCGGCGGAAAGCGGTTTCGATTTGTGCCTTTTCGTCGGCGCGCCCGGGACGGACGCCCCCGGTCGCCGTCGACGCGGCCAGGACCGCGATCAGGAGCGCTCGCACGGGAGGATCAGCTCGAGAACGCCCGGGAGGGAAAGGGACGGGTGGCCCCGGGACCGCCCGCGAGGAGGTCGTCGCGCTCGGCGCGCCGAATCGCCCTGTAACGCTCGAACGCGGCGCGCTCGTCTTCGAGTCCCAGAAACGTCCTGAGGGTGCTCCCCCGATACGTGTGGCTCAGCATCTTGCGCCAGTGCCGCAGGAGGAACAACGGGCTCTGCCGCAGCACGGCGGGCATATGGCGCACCTTCATCCAGCGTTCGGAGCGCCAGCGCTGGAACTCGATCTCCTCCGCGGACAGGTGCTCGCTGCGCACGACGGCCGTCGTCCCGTCGTACTCCTCGAGACGCTCGCTGATGATCAGATCACGCTCCCGGAAATCCGCGGTCATGGGAGTGCCGGGATACGGCGTCGGGTGCTGGATGTAGGGCCAGTCGATGTAACGGCGGGCGAACTCCAGGTTGGCGCTGATCGAGTCGGCGGTGTCCGCGGGGTTCCCGACGATCAGGCCCCCGACGACGTACATCCTGTTGCGATGCAGGTGATCGATGGCCGTCACGGTCGCGTTGCCGACGAGGCGTCCGTTCCTTCTCTCCCGGTTCTTCGACGACGCGCGCAGGAACTCCAGATCGTCCTCGAGAACGTTCTCGATTCCGAGAAACACGTAGCGAAAGCCCGCCTGACGCATCAAGGGGGCGAGCGTCTCGCCGTGGTTCGCGATGGAGGAGGTCATCGCCTGCACCAGATAACGGAGGTCGTTCAATTTCGCCTCGATCAGGGCGCGGCAGAGCGCTTCGAAGCGCCGAACGTCGAGAGTCACGTTGTCGTCGACGATGAAGATGGCTCGCGCGCCGTGCTCCCGGGCATCGCGGATGTCGGCGAGCACCCGCTCGAAGTCGAAGGTGTGGAAGTTCCGGCCGCGCATCTCGATGATCGAGCAGAAGCTGCAGTCGAACGTGCAGCCGCGGG
>CAYLND010000003.1:50801-64505 GCA_964384905.1 uncultured Acidobacteriota bacterium | reverse complement strand
TGCGTCCACCGCGGCGGCGGTGAGGCTGGTGCTCGTCGGGCACCACCAGCTCGGGGGCGGGCACGCCGGTCTGGGCCGACAGGACCTCGAGGAGCTCGGAGCCCCGCGCGCGCCGGCCGCCGGCATCGCCCGCCGCCAGCAGACGCCGCGCGGCGATCGCCGCCTCCTCCGGGTCGGATATCGGCAGCGTCCGAATCCGGTTGCTTCTCGAATAATCGGCGCGGCGCGTTCTTGCCATGCGCGCGCATCATACATTAGACTCGCCGCCATGCTCGACATGGCGTGGGTTCGCGACCATCTCGACGCTCTCGAGACGTCGCTCCGCGACCGCGGCGCGTCCATCGACACCGGCGAGTTCACGCGTCTCGACGTAAAACGACGCGCCGCCCTGCGCGAGGTCGAGCAGCTCAGGGCCCGGCGCAATCAGGTTTCCGACCAGATCGCCACGCTCAAGAGGCAGAAGCAGGACGCCGCCGCCCTGATCACCGAGATGCGGGGCGCCGGCGATCGGATCAAGGAGCTCGACGCGGTGGTCGCGGAGACGGGCTCGGCGCTCGAGGGCTGGCTGCTCACCGTCCCGAACCCGCCCCATGCCAGCGTTCCGGTGGGTCGCGGCTCGGAAGGCAACGTCGAGATGCGTCGCTGGGGCCGGCCGCCGCAGTTCGACTTCGAGCCCCGGCCTCACTGGGATATCGGCGCGCGTCTCGGCATCCTGGATCTGGAGCGCGCGGCGAAGATCGCCGGCGCGCGCTTCGCGGTCTACCTCGGCGCCGGGGCGCGCCTCGAGCGCGCGCTCATCAATTTCATGCTCGATCTGCACACGCGCGAGCACGGCTACACGGAGGTGCTCCCGCCGCTGATGGTCAACACCACGACGATGACCGGCACCGGGAATCTGCCGAAGTTCGCGGACGACCTGTTCAGGGTCGAGAACACGGGCTACTGGCTGATCCCGACGGCCGAGGTGCCGCTGACGAACCTGCACCGCGAGGAGTTCCTCGACGGCGCCCGGCTGCCGATCTCGTACACCGCCTGGACCCCCTGCTTCCGGAGCGAGGCCGGCTCGTACGGCAAGGACGTCAAGGGTCTGATCCGGCAGCACCAGTTCAACAAGGTCGAGCTGGTGAAGCTGACGAAGCCGGAGGAGTCGTTCGACACGCTGGAGCGTCTGACCCGGGACGCCGAAACCGTGCTGCAGCGGCTGGGTCTGCCGTACCGGGTCGTGGCGCTGTGCACGGGCGACCTCGGGTTCGCCTCGACCAAGACGTACGACATTGAGGTCTGGCTCCCGTCCTACGGAGCGTACCGCGAGATCTCGTCGTGCTCGAACTGTGGCGATTTCCAGGCGCGCCGGGCGTCGATCCGCTTCCGGCGCGGCGCCGGCGCCAAGGCCGAGCTGGTGCATACCCTGAACGGGTCGGGTCTGGCGGTTGGCCGCACGCTCGTGGCGATCCTCGAGAACGGGCAGCGCGCGGACGGAAGCGTCGTCATCCCCGAGGCCCTGCGGCCGTACTTCGGCGCCGGAGAGATCGGCCCCGTCTGACGCGTCCGTGGTCGGACCCCACCGACGGCGGAGGCTCCTTCACTCCGCGGGCAGACGACCGCCGTCCCGCGACGCCACCGGACGGGCGGCGCGTCCCAAAGGGACGAGCTCGAATCCGGCGTTGCGCACGACCGCGCGGAACTCCTCGGAGGCGATCAGCAGCCGCTCGCGTTCCCGGCCCAGGACGTATCCGTCGCCCGATTCCGCCAGGGCGCCGTCCGGGACTCCGGGGTGCACCACCATCTCGTAGGTCCGTCCTGGTCGGGCCCGCGCCAGGAGCGATCGCACGTTCCCCACGGTCGGACGGCGCATCAGCGACGTGCCGAACCCGTGCGCGGAGACGCCGTCGCGGCCGGCGCGACTCGCGCACACGCGGGTCGCCAGCGACAGCATGAGGCCACGAATGTCCGGTCCGGGGACGGCGTGCCGCACCGGCCCGTCCATCACGCGCAGCGGCATGTTCTCGTGACGGGAGAGAAAGAGTGCCGTCTTCCGAAACAGACGCGGCAGCAGGTGCACGTGCTGGTGGCTGTCGAGGTGGCTGACGGTCACGCCGGCGCGCCGGACCGCCTCGATCTGGGCGCGCCACTCCTCGCGCACCTGATGCGTGCGGATGCGCCCCGACAGGAAGCGGACCAGGAAACGGCCCAGCCCCGGGAAGCGTCCGTTTCGATCGACGAGGCTCGGGACCCTCTCGGCCGGCAGGATCGGCCGACCCTGCGTCAGGTTGAGATGCACGCCGTAGTCGTAATCCGGGTGGGCCGCGGCCCACGCAAGGGCGGGCCCGGCGTGCGGTCCTCCGAGGAGGATCGAGGCGCTGGTGATGCTCCCCGACACGAGACCTTCCTGGATCGCCTGGTTGATGCCGGGCGCCAGGCCGAAATCGTCGGCGTGCACGACCAGCCGGCCGGCCGGCGGCGCGCTCCCCGCCCCCGCGCGATAGCGACCGAGCAGAGACCGGAGACGGATGTGGGCCAGGTCGCGCGCCATCTCCAGCGAGTCGATGATGAAGCGCACGGTGCTCGGCTCGGTGTCGTAGCGATAGGTCACCGCCATCTCGACGATGCGCGCGCCGCGATCCTGCAGGGCGCGCAGCAGCTCGACGTCGAACGAGAATCCGTCCATGACCAGCCGTCCGAGCAGCGGTTGGATGACCCGGGCGCGGAATCCCTTCAGACCGGCCTGGGTGTCGAGCAGGCGCGGAACCGTCAGGGCCCGGCAGATCAGGTTGAAGACCCGGCCCATCAGGTGCCGCGTGTAGAGGTACGAGAAGAACGATGGGCTGATCAGGTAGGTGCTGCTGGGCAGCACCCGGCACGCGATGGCGGCGTCGGCGCCCTCCGCCAGCTCGCGCATCACGCGGTCGGCGTTCTCCAGCGGGTACGCGAGGTCGCAATCGGTGAACAGGATCGCCGTCCCGCGCGCCAGCCCGAGGCCCGTCCGCGTGGCGAACCCCTTGCCGCGATTGGCGGCGAAGCGGATGCACCGGATCGCGTCGCCGGGATGCTCCGCCGCGAAGGCGGCGACCAGCGCCGGCGTTCCGTCAGTGGAGCAGTCGTCGACCACGATCATCTCCCAGGGCTCCGGCCGCCGACGCAGCCAGTCGTGCACCTGCCGGAGGGTCGAGGCGATGAAATTCTGGGCGTTGTAGACGGGGAGGATGAAGGTCGCCTCCGGCTGATCGCGGCGCACCAGACTCATGTTCCCTCCGGGGGCGGCACGGACGAGAGCCGCACGACCGAGCGGCAGGGCCGCTCGAGGATCGTCTCGACGGTCAGTCCGCCGATCGATCGCAGTTTGCCCAGATCGCGCGTGAGGACGATCCAGAAGCCTCCCGGCGCCGCGCCCACGCGCCGGCGCAGCTCCAGGGGGTCGTCCACGAACGGCACCTCGCGGCCGAGATAGAAATCGAGACTGACGTCGTGCGCGCGATAGATGCCCATGATCCGGTCGTCGATGCGGGCGTCGCGGAGCTGCCGCACCAGGGGCCGCGTGGAGTCGAATTCCTCGACGCGCGGCAGCGCGACGGCGCACAGCACGAGGACCGCCGCCGCGGCGGTGCTCGCCTGCGCCAGGAAGAAGCCGGTCCACGAGCCGCGCCGTGCCGGAAGAATGGCCAGCGCCCCCCCCCCGACCGTGATCGCGCCCGCGACCAGGGCGGCGTGCGCCGCGTCGGCGAGGGCCGGCCGGCGCATCACCGACGCCAGCCCGCCGACGCAGGCCAGACCGCACACGGGCCCGAGCCACGCCGAAATCATACCTCCCGGTGGACGCTCCCGCTCGTTCGTCGTCAACGCCCCCGCCCAGAAGTCTCCCAGGAGAAGAGCGGCCGGCGGAAACGCCGGCAGGATGTACGACGGCAGCTTGCTCGCCGCGAGCGAGAAGAGCACCACGACGGCAGAGAACCAGCAGAGCAGGAACAAGCGACCCGGACGTCCGCCCGGCCCGCGCTCGCCCGACCAGGCCGCCGGCCGGGCCGGGTTCAGAAGCGCCGCGGGGAGCGCGCCCGACCAGGGGAGCAGTCCCGCGAGCATGATACCGGCATAGTAGAACGGCGCGGCGGCGCGATGCTCGGGGCTCAAGAAGCGGCCGACGTTACCCTCGCCGAGAAAGCTGCCGACCAGAAGGTCGCGGTAGTGGATCGCCATGTAGCCGTACCAGGGGCCTGCGGTCAGCAGCAGGCCCGCGCCCGCCGCGGCGAGCCACGCGGGCCGCAGCATGTCGGTCCGGCGCGCCAGGATCACGTACAGCAGCAGGCCCGCCGCGGGAACGACGATTCCGAGCGGGCCCTTGGTGAGGGTCGCGAGTCCGAACGCCGCTCCGGAAAGGGCGGCCCAGGGCGCGCCGCCGCCCGACAGAACGCGGGCGGCCGACAGCATGCCCAGCGTGACGAACAGCGTCAGGGTCATGTCGGTCACGGCCGCACGTCCCAGCACGACGTACTCGAGACTGGTCGCGAGGATGATGCCGGCTCCGAAGGCCGCGAGACGGCTCCGGACGAGCGCCCGCCCCAGGAGGAAGACGGCGACGACGCCGCCCACCGCCGCGAACGCCGAGCCGATGCGGGCGCCCGCCTCGGTCACGCCCAGGAGACGGTAGCCCGCCAGGACCACCCAGTAGAACAGGATCGGCTTGTCGAACCACGGGCGTCCGTGGAACAGCGGCACCAGGTAATCGCCCGACTGCCGCATCTCCTTCGCGACCAGGGCGTAATACGGCTCGTCCGGATCGGACAAACCGGTGCTGCCGATTCCGGAAAGAAAAATCGGCAGGGCGAGGGCCAGCAGGACCAGGCAGCCGGCGGCGATGGAACGAGGCGCGTCCACATCCCTCATTTCATCACACCCGGAGGGAAAAGCCCCTGGCTTTCTTTCAGGGATCGCACCAGAATAGGCGCCTCGGCAGGATGGATCCGGATGATCGAGTCGTTGTTTTCAGAACCGGTGGTGACGCTCGAAGCGACGGAGGACATGTGGTCCGCCCCGCTGCTCCCCGAGGAAGAGGCGAGCCTGTCCCCACGCGCCGTCCTGAAACGGCGGCGCGAGTTCACCGCCGGGCGCGTATGCGCGCGGGCCGCGCTGGAGCGCCTCGGCGTGCGCGGCTTCGCCGTGCGCGCCGCGCCGGACCGGACGCCGATCTGGCCGCCGGGCATCGTCGGCAGCCTGTCCCATTGCGCCGACGCCTGCCGCGCGGCGATCGCGCGACAGGGGTCAATCGTCGGGCCCGGTCCGGACGTCGAGCGCGCCCGCGAGCTCGAGGGCCGGGTGGTCGCCCTGGTCTGCTCCGCTCGAGAGCGCGCCCGCTTCGAGACGCTCCCGGAGCTGCCGGCGCGCCTGGGGGCGATGGCCGTGTTCTGCGCCAAGGAGAGCGCGTACAAGTGCCATTACCCGCTCGCGCAGACGTTTCTCGACTTTCACGACGTCGAGATCGAGCTCGATCCGGCGGGCGGCGCCTTCACGGCGACCATCCTCAAGGCGAGGAGCCAGGATGGGTGCGCCGTCGCCCCCCGGGTCCGCGTCCTGAGGGGGCGGTTCGCCTGGGATGGTGATCATGTGTGGGCCGGTGTGACCCTCACCGCCGGCGAGATGCCGGTCTCGCAGGGCGCGGGTTCCTGAGAGCCCGGCATGCGGACTTCTGAGACGGACGCGAAGCGCTAGCGGCCCGCGGCGGTGAGCAGGCTCTCCACCTCGGCGACCTGTTCGTTGGCTCCCGACACGAGGATCGTGTCCTTTTCCTGGAGGACGAACCAGGCCTCGGGCGCGGGGATGACGCGACCGTCGCGGACTACGGCGAGGATGAGCGCTCCGGTCGCCTCGCGCACGCCGGCATCACGCAGGCTCTTGCCCGCCAGGGCGGACCCCGCAGGAATCTCGAGGAACTCGACGCGCACCGCGTCGAGGCTCCGGCGCACGTCCCCGAGGGGCAGCGGGGTGAAGTCCTCGCGCCGGAACACCTCGTAACGGCCGCCGCGCAGCCGCCCGAGCTGGCGCTCGACCGCCTGCTTCGGAAAGTTCAGCCGTCGCAGGATACGTGCCAGGAACTCGATGCCGACCTCGAACGCCTCGTGCACGACCTCGTCGGCGCCGTCCGCGTACAGCTCATCGTCCTCGGCGCCGCGCCGGCCGCGCGCCAGGATGTGGACGCCGGGGTTCAGCCGGCGCGCCATCCTCAGGACCGCCCGCTCGAGGACGTGATCCGGGAGCGTCACGACGAGCGTGCGCGCGCCCGGGACGCCGGCCCGCTTCAGCATCTCCTCGCTGCCGCAATCGCCATAGCGGACCGGGTGCCCGGCGCGCCGCGCCTGGCGCACCAGCACGGGATCGATCTCCAGGGCGACGAAGGGGATCTGGTTCGTCATCAGGACCTCTCCGAGAGTGCGCCCGACGGTGCCGTAGCCGAGGATGACGATGTGACGCTCGAGCGGACCCGCGGCAGCGGGCTCCGCTCCCTCGAGATCCGCGCCCCGGCCCCAGTCGGGCAGCAGCCCGCCGGCGGCGCGCGCCGCGGCCGACGCGATCGACGAGGACAGGCGCGTGGCGACCGGGGTCACCATCATGGAGAGGACCGAGGCGGCGATCGCCACCTGGTAGAAGTCCTGGGTGATCAGTCCGTGCTGCACGCCGAGCAGCGCGATCAGGAACGAGAACTCTCCGATCTGCGCCAGGTTGATCCCGACCTGGAGCGCCACCGGCAGCGGATAGTGGAAGCCGCCGACGGCGGCCGTGGTGATGGCGGTCTTGACGATCAGGATGATGGCAATCACGACCGCGACCGACGGCCAGTTGCTCAGAGCGAACACCGGGTCGAGCAGCATCCCCATGGCGACGAAGAACACCCCCGAGAGGACCTCGCGGAACGGGGCCAGGTCGGCGGTCATCTGCTGGGCGTACTCGCTGCCGCCGAGGATCAGTCCGGCGAGGAACGCGCCGAGGGCATAGGACACGCCGAGCCCGTGGCTCATCCAGGCCATGCCGAGGCAGATCGTGAGCGTCGACAGCAGGAGGAGCTCCGGGCTCCGCCCCGTGGCGATGATCTGCAGGAGACGGGGCATGACGTACTCGCTCAGGACGAACGTGATTCCGAGAAGCAGGCCGGCGCGCGCCAGGGCGCCGGCGAGGTTCAGCCCGACCTCCGCCGCGGAGCCGCCGCCGAGCGGCAGGAGGATCATCATCGGCACGACGCTCAGGTCCTGCAGGATGAGGATCCCGACGGTCAGCCGGCCCGGCAGCGTGTCCGCCAGACCGTGCTGCATCAGGCTCTTGAGAACGACCGCGGTGCTGCTCAGGGCCATGATGCAGCCGAGGATGATGGCGGTGCGCAGCGGCCACCCGAGCAGCGCTCCCGCGACCATGGCGCAGACGAGCGTCAGCACGATCTGCAGGCCGCCGCCCCCCAGAACGACGTCCCGATAGCGGCGGAACGACGCGGTGTCGAACTCGAGGCCGAGCGTGAACATGAGCAGGAGGACGCCGATCTCGGCCAGCGTCGAGACCGCATCGCTGCCGGCGATGATCCCGAGGCCGTGGGGGCCGAGGAGCACGCCCGAGATCAGGTATCCGACGACGGGCGGCAGACGGAGACGCGTCAGGAGGAAGAGCACAGCGCAGGCGATCGCGAGAAGGAGGACGAGCAGGCCGATGAGGTCGACGGTGGGGCTCACGCGCACCCTCTCGGTATAATGACGCCCACGGAGGGATGGCCGAGCGGTTTAAGGCGGCGGTCTTGAAAACCGTTGGGCGCAAGCCCCGCAGGTTCGAATCCTGCTCCCTCCGCCACACGGCACACCGGTACGGCAATATAAGAAGAACCCGATCGGATTGCAAACGGCGTAATGCGGCGCCCGTGCGGCGTGTCGACGATCGTCAGCCCGCTTGCCGACGCTCCATCGCCTTCACGTAGGTCTCCTGGAGGACGGCGTTGAACCCGGCGGTCACCGGAACGGCGACGACCGCCCCAAGGATGCCCGCCAGGTTGGCGCCGACGATGAGGGCGGCGAAAACCGCCAGCGGGTGCAGCTCGACCTGCCGGCCGGTGAAGTATGGAACGAGAAGGTTCGCTTCGAGGAACTGCTCGATCCCGAAGACCAGGAGGACGCCCAGCAGGGTGAACAGCGACGAGTTGAGAGCGAGGAGCACGGCGAGGGTGAACGAGGTGGTCGAGCCGAGATACGGGATGAAGTTGAGCGCGCCCCCCAGCACCCCGATCAGCAGGGGCGCCTGAAAACCGACGAGCGCCAGCCCGATCGACAGGATCAGCGCCGCGCAGGCGCTGACGATGAGCTGCCCGCGGACATAACCGCCCATCCGGCGCATGACGATCGCGCCGATCTGGGCGGTCCGTTCCCTGCGCGCGCGCGGCAGGAACCGGATCAGCCCGTCGACGAGCCGCCGCCGGTCGATGACGATGAACGCCGCAACGAACAGGACGAGAAGCAGGGCGAAGACGGCGGTCACCAGGCCGCGCGTGGCCTGCAGGGAGCGCTGGAGCAGCGCCTGGGCGACCGGCTTGATCTGCTCCACGGTCATCTCCGGAAACTGGACGGATCGCCCGGCGCCCCACCGGCCGAGCAGCCCCTGGATCGAAACGATCCAATCGTTCAGCGTCTGGCGGTACCCCGGCAGCCGCTCGACCAGGACGTGCCACTGGTCGATCACCACCGGCACCAACAACGTCACCAGGAAGACAAGCAGACCGATCCCGATCAGATAGACGCCGAGCACGGTGACGGCGCGCGGCACGCGGTGCTTCTCGGCCGCGTCGGCCAGCGGGAGAAGGGCGGCGGCGATGATCAGCGCGCTCAAGGCCAGGAGGATGATGTCCAGGCAGAGGTAGCCGAGCCACAGAGCGCCGCCCGCCAGGAGCGCCCTCAAGAGCAACGTTTCGGCCGGACTGCGATCGGGCATCGCCATTCCCGGTGTTACCCTATCACGGCTTCTGGCCGCTTCGGGAGACTCATGGGCGCCGAGGAAGAACGCTCCGAACGCGATCGAAACGTCGCCGGCTCGCAGGCGGCCGTCGCTCCGGCCGGTGCGGGACCGGCGGCGGCGCGCTGGGCGGCCGTCGCCGTTCCGGTGTCGCTGCTCGCGGCCGTCGGCGTCCTGTGCGTCACCCGCCTGACCGACACCGACGTGTGGTGGCACATCGCCAGCGGCGATCTCATCCGGAAGAGCGGCCAGGTCCCGCACGCCGATCCCTTCTCGTTCACCGTCCTCGGCCACCGTTGGACCGACGTCCACTGGCTGTTCCAGCTGGTCCTGTCCTTCCTGTACGAGCGGGGCGGCGTCCCGGCGCTGGACGTCCTCCGGGCCGCGCTGATCCTGGCCGTGTTCGCATTCCTGTACGCGCGCTGCCGGCGCGTCTCCGGACCCATGACCGCCGGGGCGGTCCTGATCGTGGCGGCGCTGGCATCGCAGGAGCGCTTCCTGGTGCGGCCGGAGATCGTCTCCTGGGCGCTGATGTCGTCGGTCCTCGTCCTGCTGGGGCGGTCGCTGTCGGCCGGCCGCCGCGAGCGTCGTCGGATCCTGTTCGTGGCGCTGCCGCTCGTGCAGCTGTTCTGGGTGAACGTGCAGAGCCTGTTCATCCTCGGTCTCGTCCTGATCGCGCTGGCCCTCGCGACGGCGGTCCTCGAGCACGTGCGGTCGCCCCGCCCCGCCCGCGACCCGGATCGTCCCGTCGAGCTTCTGGTGGCCCTGGCGGTCGCGTCGCTGGTGTCCCTCGCGAACCCGTTCGGCGCCGCGGCGCTGCGTCTGCCGTTCGAGGAGTTCTTCGGCCACCTCGGCGGGCGGACTCTGCTGTCCCGCACCATCGCCGAGTTCCAGCCTCCGCTGTCCGGCTATGTCGTGACCCCCTCGATCGTCGCCTTCGTCGGGATTGCGCTCCTGGCGAGTCTCGCGATCCTGGCCGACATCGGCCGGGTGCGGATCTTCGACCTGCTGGCCGCGGTCGCGATGCTGGCGGTGGCGCTGCGGGCGCGGCGCAACATCCCGCTGTTCGCGCTGGCGGCCGCGCCGCTCGCTGCGCGTCATGCGCGCGCCCTGCTCGCCCCCGCGGCTTCGTTCCTGAAGAGGCGCGTGCCGGAGCGCATCCGGGCCGTCCTCCCGACGATCGGATGTGCGGCGCTGGCCGCGGCCGGTCTTGCCCTGAGCGCCGATGTCGTGAGCGACCGATTCTTCCTGCGCCGCCCCACCGAGCGCTGGTTCGGCTCGGGCGAGATCCCCGATTACTTCCCGGAGGAGGCGGCGCGTTACGTCGCGTCCGGCGGCTTCCCCGGCAACGTGTTCCACAGCCTGACGATCGGGGGCTACCTGATCCACGCCTGGGGAGGGGAGCGCGGCGTGTTCATCGATGGCCGCAACGACCCGTACCTCGACGGGGTCCTGGAGTCGTATCTGAAGTCCGTCGCCGACCCCGCCACTTTCGAGGAGATCGCCCGGCGCTATCAAATCACCACGGTGCTGTGGCCCCACCAGCGCGCCCTCGAGGGACGGGTCCTGCTGTCCTACCTGGCGCGCGACCGCGGCTGGGTGATGGTGCATCTCGACCCGTCGGCGGTGGTCTATCTGAGGGCGGACCTCCTGTCGCCGGCGCGGCTCGACGAGGGTCCGTTCCCGCCCGGACGCGCTCGCCGCGAGGCGTACGATGATCTGGCGGGACGGCTGGCGCGACGCCCGTTCGGCGGGCCGCCGATCCGCGAGATCGCCCTGGGCGAGTTCTTCAGCGTCTCGGGTGACGCCGCGGGCGCTGAATATTTCTACCGGGCGGCTCTCGCACGCCTGCCGCGAAGCGCCGCCGTGCGCTACGGTCATGCCCTGGCTCTCCAGCGTCTCGGCCGCACGGCGGACGCGCGTGCCGAGTACGAAGAGGCGACTTCGATCGACCCGGACTATCTTCCCGCCCAGACCGCGCTCGGGTCGATGCTCCTGGACGAGGGACGTCTGGGGGACGCCGAGCGCGCCCTGGATAGAGCCTACCGGGGAGGCGAGACCGGCGCCGAGTTGCTGACGGCGCGCGCGCGCCTGTTCGAGCAGCGGGGGGATCTGCCTCGAGCGGCGGCCTCGTATCGCGAGGCGCTCATCCAGTCGCCGCGGGATATCCGCCTGCTGCGGGCCGTGGCGGGCTTCTACGTGCGTCACAACGAGGAGTCGTCGGCTCTTCCGTTCTACACGACCGCCGCGGAGGCCGATCCCGACGATCCCGTCGTCGCCGCGGAGATGGCGGCGCTTCTGGAGAAGCTCGGGCGCGTCAGCGCCGCTCTCGATATCGCGCGCGATGCGGCGCGCCGCGCCATGGATCGGATCTCCGGCGGCGCATCGGCTGGATGGAACGGGGCGGCTTCGGCGAGGGACGACGATCGGCGTCTCCTGCTGCTGGCCGCCCGCCTGGAGACGAGCGCCGGCGACCGGGCGCGGGCCGCCCAGTACCTGTCGGCGCTGTCGCGTGCCGGACTGCTCGGTGAAGGGGCGGCCGGCGATCCCGGACGCGAGCAACCTCCGCGCCCATGAAGGGACGCTGGGTCAGCGGCCGCTCGATTCGCTCAATGGGTCCGCACGAATTCACGCAGCAGCCTTTCGGCCGTCGGGTAGTCGGGGCAGATCTCCTGGACGTCGGGCTTGCCGACACCGGGCTGGCGTGGTAGCTGGACGATGGTCAGCGTCCAGCCATCGGCCGTGCGCTCGAGGAGTGCGTCATACGACTGCCCCTGCCGGCTCTCCAGTCGACGGTGAATCGGGCCGCTCGGCTCGGGCGACCTCGGCTGCGGGGCAGCCGGGACCGGCGCCGCTTCCGGAAGCGCGGCGGACGACGTCGCCGCGCTGGCCGCGGCAGCGACCGCGCCCGTCACCTGATCCTCGGCGGCGGCCAGCTTGACCTCCGCCAGCCACTCGGCGTAGGCCCTCTTGAGCAACGGCTCGGGCTGGGTGAGTGCCAGCCCCATGATCGCCGAGGCGCCCTGCGCGGCGGCGCCGCACCAGATGACCCGCGCGCGCAGCCGGACGGAATGCCGGGGGAACTGCACGAACACGGTGATGACCGAGTGCGCCGCGAACGATTCGGCGCTCTCGATTTTCAATCCTCCCTCGGAGATGTCGGTCGCCGTGCCGCCGCACATCTTGGCCTCGGTGCCGAAACGGACCGGAAGCCGTCGCGCGATGCGCGGTTTCCCCTTGCGTTTGTCCGGTGCCTGGGCCGTCATGACGTCCTCCCGCTGTTCAATCTAGCGCCGCCCGACCGGGGTTGCCACCCGGTCGCCTCGGCGCGCTGTGGGGGGAGCGCCGCCCGCCTCGCTGGTGCTAAAATCACGCGCGATGAGAATCGGGCGCCCTGAACGCGCGGCGAGCCCCTCCGTCCTCGCGGTCGCTCTCGTCCTGGGTGTGGGGCTCCTGATCTCTGCCGGGTGCGCGGGCGGCGGCGGGGAGCGGACGGCGGCGCCCGCGCCCAAGAGGTTTCCGCAGCCGCTGTTCGACGGGCTGTGGCTCGGAATGACGCGCGACGAGGCGGCACGCGCCCATCCGATCCGGCCGGCGTTGACGTCGGCCGGCAGGGGTCGTCTGGTCTGGATCTACGACCGTCCCGGCGAGTACTCGGTCGAGCTGACCTTTCCCGCCGACCGGCCCGAGGCGAAGCTGACCCGCATCGACGTCCACTTCGGCGCGATCCAGGCGACGTCGCAGGCCACGATCACCGCGCTCGCGCGGATCCTGGGCGAACCCGAGGTGAGACGACGCAAGGCGACGACCAACGCCTACGGCGACGCCTCGCACGACGAGTACGACACGATCTGGTCGGACGCCGACCAGTACGTCTTCGTCACCGAGCGGGTTCCCCTCGAGGGACGTTCCGGCGCGCCCGTCTACTACGTTTCGGTGAAGCGGAAGGAGCTCCTCCCCAAGGGCCCACCCACCGGTTACGTTCCGCCGCCTCCCCCGAAGGGCAAGGACGGCAAGCCGGTCGAGGAGCCGATCTTCTGAGCCCGGCGGGTCACGCATGCGCCGGCGTGAAGAGCGCGTGAGCGGCGCGCGCGTCGACTTGGCGATCATCGGCGGCGGTCTCGTCGGTCTGGCGACCGCCCGGGCCGCGCTGGCCCGCTTCCCCCGGCTGCGCGTCGTGGTGCTCGAGAAAGAGCCGCGCGTCGGGACCCACCAGAGCGGCCGCAACAGCGGCGTGATCCACTCCGGCGTCTATTACATGCCCGGCTCCCTGAAGGCTCGTCTGTGCGTCGAGGGAGCGGCGGAGATGACCCGGTTCTGCGAGGAGAACGGTCTGCCGCTGCGCCGCTGTGGCAAGGTTGTCGTGGCGATCGAGGAGCGCGAGCTGGCCGGCCTGGCGGAGATCCATCGGCGCGGCCTGGCCAACGGCGTTCGGGGGCTCTCGCTGCTCGGCCCCGGGCCGCTGCGCGAGGTCGAGCCGGCCTGCCGGGGTCTGCGCGCCCTGCGCGTGCCGGGTGCCGCCGTCACCGATTACGGCGCGGTGACCTCCCGCTTCGCGACGCTTCTGGAGCGCAGCGGCGGCCAGGTGCGCGCCGGCGCGCGGGTCGTCGGCGTGGCGCACGGGGCCTCGGAAGTCGTCCTCGAGACGCTCGGCGGGCGGGCGCCGACCCGGGGGTGGCGATCGTGCCGTTCCGGGGGGAGTACTACGAGATCGCCGGCCAACGCGCACCTCAGGTG
>CAYLND010000003.1:40461-50791 GCA_964384905.1 uncultured Acidobacteriota bacterium | reverse complement strand
TTTCTGGCAAGATGTGTCCGTGGACCTGAAAAAGGACCGTATCTACCTGCCCGAGGACGACCAGCGCCGCTTCGGGGTCAGGGCAAGCCAGCTTTTGGCCCATGAGCGCGGTGAGGGGTTCCGCCGGCTCATGGAGTTCGAGGCGGCTCGGACCGCGAGGTTCTTCGACCAGGGGGAGCCATTGCCGGGAGCCGTGGGGGGCCTTTCGGGCCTCGAACTGGCCGTGACCCCTTCGGGGGGGGGTCCTACGGGGTCGCCGGCCAACGAACACCTCAGGGGAACGGCCTCGTCTACCCCGTGCCGGACGTGCGTCTGCCTTTCCTGGGCGTGCACGTGACGAAGCGGGTCGACGGGGGCGTCCTGGCCGGACCGAACGCCGTCCTCGCCCTGGCGCGCGAGGGGTATCGGCCGTCGGACTTCAGGCTCGCGGATCTGGGCGGCATGCTGGCGTTCCCCGGCTTCTGGAGAATGGCCGCGCGACTCTGGCGGACCGGCGCCGCCGAGATGGCGCGCGCGCTGAGCCGGAGGGCTTTCGCGCGCGCCGCGCGCCGGCTGCTGCCCGCGCTGGCCGACGACGACCTGCGCCCGACCGGGTCGGGGGTGCGCGCCCAGGCCGTCGACCGTTCTGGCCGGCTGGTCGACGATTTTCTGATCGTCTCCCAGAAGCGTCTGATCCACGTTCTGAACGTTCCCTCCCCGGCGGCGACCGCATCAATCGCGATCGGACGGGAGATCGTCGAGAGAGTCGCCGCGGCGGTCGACCTCGGCGCCGAAGGTTGAAGCCGGCGCCCGCGTCCCGCCGCGGCTTCGTGCTAGTCTGGCCGCGGAGCGGATGCGATGGACACCGCCGCGCTGGCGCGCCGCGTCAAGGACAAGGGTCTGGACCTCGGTCTCGGAGCCGTCGGGATCGCCGGCATTACGCCGTCGGAGCACGCCGGCTTCCTGAAGGATTGGCTCGACGGCGGCCGCGCCGGCGAGATGGGATGGATGGCCCGGACCGAAGAGACCCGTGCCGATCTCCGCCGGCGCTTCCCGTGGGCCCGCACGGCGGTGGCCGCGGCGGTCCCGTACCTCCCCTATAAAGAAGATCGACGCTCGCAGGCCGGTCTGGTCGCCCGCGTGGCGCGATACAGCGTTGGCCGAGACTACCACGCCGAGCTGACGACCCGGCTTCGCTCGCTGGCCCGCTTCATCGAGACGGAGGCGCCCGGGGCGCGGACACGCGTCTATACCGACACCGGGCCGGTCCTGGAGCGCGAGCTCGCGGCGCGCGCCGGTCTCGGCTGGTTCGGGAAGAGCACCAACCTGATCGGTCCGCGCGGCAACTCATGGCTGCTCCTCGGTGAAATCCTGACGAGTCTCGACCTGCCGCCCGATGCGCCGGTGGACGACCGGTGCGGGACCTGCACCGCCTGTCTCGATGCCTGCCCCACCGGGGCGATCCCCGAGCCCTACCTGGTCGACTCGACCCGCTGCATCTCCTACTTGACGATCGAGCTGCACGGCCGGATCCCTCCCGAGCGGCGCCATGATCTGGGCGACTGGGTGTTCGGCTGCGATATCTGCCAGGAGGTCTGCCCCTGGAACCGGAAGACGGAGCCGGTCCCGGACGGCGCGTTCCGGCCCGGGGCCCACCTCGAGCGGCGCGACCTCGAGGACCTGGTGCGGCTGGACGAGAGGGCCTTCACGGAGGAGTTCGCGCCGACCGCCCTGGGGCGCCCTCGACGGGTCGGTCTGGTGCGCAACGCCCTGATCGTGGCCCGAAACACGGGGGACGAGAGGGCGCTCCGCGCCGCTCTCCAGAAACTGTCCGATCCGGACCCGGTGGTGCGTGGCGCCGCCGCCTGGGCCCTTGGCCGATCGGGTGACGCCGGTGCCCGGCGCGCTCTCGAGCGCGCGCGCGCCGCCGAGACCGACCCCGAGGTCCGGTCCGAGATGTCCGACGCGCTCGACGGGGTCGGGGAGAGCGGCCGGCGGCGAAACGCGCGGCACCTCATGGCGTGAAGACCCTGTAGTAGGGGACACCCGACAGGTTCGCCTGCAGGGCCCGCCCGCCGATCACGGTGTCGAAGCGCAGGCGCTCGGCGGAGTAGTCCTCGCCGACGCGGAACAGCCCGCCCTCGAGCGGCGTGACCGCCTCTTCGCTCTCCGTCGTGCTGAACAGCAGTTGGCCCTTGCGGAGGAGCAGGCGGAAGTTCGACTCCCACGGATTGACGGTGCGGTAGTGGCCGACATAGGCGTCCCACTCCCTGGGATGGTCGAAGGAGCGCGGGCCTGCGTAATGCTCGCCGGCGTACCAGTCGGATCCATAGGACGCCTCGACCACCCTGCCGTCGTCGCGACCGAATGCGAGCAGGAACATGGAGAAATCGGCGTGCGGCACGTAGAACCGATCGTCGTCGCGTGTCTCGAGGACGAGCTTCTTCCCGGCGTGCGTCAGGATCAGGTGATCCCCCTCCGCCGACAGGACCAGCTTGCGACCGTCCGGCGAGGTGAAGGTGCCGGCATAGTCGGCGGGGCTCTTGACCCGCGTCAGAGGATCGTCCGGCGGGAGCGGCGGCAGCGGCCGGCCGCGCACGGCGCTGTCCGCCACCTGGAGGGCGAAGTTGGCGATCTCGACGCTGCTCCCCGGTCCGTTGATCATGATGGCCACGCCCAGACCGCTGGTCAGATCCCCCATGATGCGCGCGTAGTAGCCGATCATGCCGCCGCTGTGCGCGACGATCGTGTGTCCGTCCGCCTTCCGGGTCTCCAGTCCGTACCCGTAGGACCAGCCCTCGCCGGCGTCGATGGCCGGCTGGATCAGCAGACCAAAGCCCTCCTCCGACACGAGGCGGCCGCTCGGGCCCGCTCCGCGGTTCAGGAGCATGCGGACGTAGGCCGCCATGTCGGCCGGCGTGGAGGCGATGCTGCCGTCGCCTTCGCCGTACTCCACCCAGGTCCCCTGCACGCGCGGATGACTCGGATGGCCGGGGCGATCGTCGAACAGATCCTCGTATCCGATCGCCATGCGCGGCCGCAGGGCGTGCGTCAGCGTCGGGGCCGTGTGCGTCATGCCGAGCCGATCCAGGACGCGCGCCTTGATGAGATCGCCGTACGGCCTGCCGTCGATCGCCTCGAGCAGATGGCTCAGGACCTGGTAGCCGATGTTCGAGTAGCGGAAGTGCCGGCCCGGCGCCTCGCCGACGACCCGGTCGGCGACGGCGACCGCCTGGTACAGCGACGACGGGATGTCGTCGCGGTCGCGCGGCAGGGCGGCGGTGTGGGTCAGCAGGTCGTGGGACGTGAGCGGAGCGAACGTCGTCTGCACCTTGAACCACGGCAGGTAGGTCGTCACCGGCGCGCGCGGGTCGAAGCGTCCCTCGTCGTGCAGCTGCAACAGCGCGATCGAAGTGAACGACTTGGTGATCGATCCGATCTCCAGCAGGTGGTCGGGAGTCAGCGGCCGGCGCGCTTCGAGATCGGAGAAGCCGTAGGTCGCGACGTGCAGAAGCCGCCTCCGGTCGGTCAGCGCCAGCGACACGCCCGGGATGTTGTCCTCGCGCATCGTGCGCCGCACGAACTCGTCCAGACGCTTCCAGGCCGCCTGCAGCCCGGGCGGGTCCTCGGCGGCGCGGAGCGCATCGCCGAACGACGGGACGCCGGCACCGATGAGACAGCACACGAGAGCGCGCGCGATGCGCATCGACGGCTCCTCCCGTTCAGATGTCCTTGAACTCCGGCAGGCTGCGGTAGCGGTCGATCCGGTCGGGAAAGAAGGTCAGCACGTTCAGCCCGTCCGCCGCCAGCCGGCGCGCCACGACCATGTTGGTCCCGGACGAGGGGCCGACCGGGTGGCCGGCGCGGTGGAGCCGCCGCGTCTCCTCGAGAGCCTCGCGGTCGCTCACCAGGACGGCGTCGTCCAGCAGACCGCGGTGGCGTCGCACGATGCCGGGCACCAGGCCGTCGCCGATGCCCTCCTGCAGATGGCAGACCGCCATCGGATAGTCGTGCAGAGGCGGCAGCGCGGGCGGAGGGCAGACGCGCGAGAACAGCTGCTTGCACACCAGCGGGCTCGCCTCCGGCTCGACCGCGATGAGACGCGCTGCGGGATGCGCCTTCTTGATCGCGCCGCCGGCGCCGACGATCGTGCCGCCGGTCCCGACCCCCGCGATGACGGCGTCGAACCGATCGATCCCCTGCCGGCGCGCCTGCTCGAGCGCCTCGCGTCCCAGCGCCGCCTGCGCCTCGACGCCGGCCTCGTCGTCGAACTGATCGAACAGGAAGCGATCCGGACCTGCCTGGGCGTACTCGCGCGCCCTGCGTATCGCCCCGACGACGCCCTCGGGCTCCGGTGTCAGGATCAGACGCGCTCGATGACCGCGGATGATTGCCTGGCGCTCGATCGTCATGTTCTCCGGCATGAAGACGACCGCCCGCAGACCGAGACGCTTCGCCCAGTAGGCGAGCGCGATCCCGGCGTTGCCGGAGGTCGGCTCGACCACCTCCTGCCCGGGACGGAGCGTGCCGTCGCGCAGACCGCTCGCCAGCACGTGGCTCGCGACGCGGTCCTTGACGCTGCCGCTCGGGTTCAGGTGCTCGAGCTTGACCCAGACGCCCTCGATCCGCGCCAGCGGCGTGCGCGGCGCGCCGGCCGCGTCGTCGCCGCGTTCCGGATCGTGAATCTCTTCAGGGGCCACGACGGCAGCGTACCGTCGGCGCGATCGAAGGGTCAAGGGCCGGCGGCGCGCGGTTTCGCGGGGTAGCACGGTGGCGGGAGACGGGTGATGGTGCCGGCGGGATTCGCGGGTCCCGGGCTCTAGGGGGTCTCCGTCAGACCGGTTCCGAGCTCGAACAGCCAGCCGCCGGTCGGCGCGGCGGGGTAGGTGCCGACTCCGAGAACGATGTCGGTGCCGGCCGGAGCGCGCATCGTCTCGACCGTGTCGCCGTACACGTCGGTGATCGTGCCGAGGACCGAGCCCTCCTTCACGCGGTCGCCGGGCTGGGCGGCGGCATCGAAGAACCCGCCGCGCGCGTTGGTGACGATCCGGTAACCGGTCACCACCGTGTACTTCGGCAGACGCGCGGCGGCGCCGTGCACGATGCCGACCTTGCGCAGAAGATTCCGCACGGCGTCGGCCTGCAGCCGGATGTCGGCCGCCTCCAGCGGCTGCCCGCCACCCACCTCCACCAGGAACGAGGGGATGCCCTCCGCGGCGAACGTCGTCACCGCGTCCAGCGGGAAGACCTTGACCGTGTCGCGCCACAGCGTCGGGACACCGAGACCTCGCGCCAGATCGTCGTAGCGATCCTGCGGAACCGATCCGGTCAGCGTGTACATGACGAAGGGGTGCTGGCGGAACCGATCACCGCCCGTGTGCAGATCGACGAAATAGTCGGCCACCGCCTTGACGCTGGCGTGGATCGCTCCGGCGACCCGCTCGGTCGTGAAGCGATCCTTACCCGGGTAGGCGTCTCCGATGTCCTCGAGATCGTCGAGACTGGGGTTGACGCGCTGCAGCCCCCGGAAGGCCGGGACGTTGGTGATCATGACGGCCACCAGCGTCCCGGACATCGTCTTGGGGTCGAGACCGCGCACCACGTTCTGGAGGGCGCGCGGGCCGCCATACTCGTCACCATGGCTGCACGCCTGCACCCAGACGACCGGCCCCGATCGGCTGCCGGCGACGATCGCGACCGGGAGGGCGATCGGAGCTCCGTCGGAAGCCTCCGCCACCTTCAGGGTTCCGCGCACCGTCTCGCCCGGCGCGGCCCGCGCCGTGCCGACGACCACGGGCGGCTTGGCCCCGCGTGGCTCCGCCGCAGGCGGCTCGGCCGCCCTGATCGGCGATCCGCCGACCCACGCGGCCAGACTTGTGGCGACGCACACCAGCAGGCACCATTGGAATCGCACGCTTCGCGTGTCCGCCGTTCGAGGCTCGAGGGAGCCCGGATCATCGCGCTTGAGAGGGAGAGGTCGGATCAGGGCGGGTTCTCCTAGGACGATTTCTGGCCCTTCGCGGAGGCGATCTTGCTGAGCTCCGCATGGATCGCGCCCAGCGTCTTGTTGACGTTGAGAAGCGCCGCGACGATCTGCGTGCCGATGGCGTCATTCATCTGATTCTTCCTCCAGTGTTCCGCGCATCCTAGCGGTTTGGGCCTCCTTGAACAAGAGGATCGGTCCGCTGACCTGAGCAAGCGACCGTGGTACCATGCCGCAAGCTCCCGATGCCCCCGTCGCCGACAGGCACCGGAACTGTTGCCCGCGGGCCCGGCTCCGGGACCAGCATCGCGCAAGCTCTTGAAGTACAAGCGCGGAGAGGTGCTGGAGTGGCCGAACAGGGCTGCCTGCTAAGCAGTTACACCCGCCAAAACGGGTGTCGGGGGTTCGAATCCCCCCCTCTCCGCCATCTTCCCTGAAGCATCGAGGTGGGCGCGCGGCCCGGTCCCGGGATCACGCGACCTCCGCGGTGCCGCTCGCCGCGTGACCGTTCGGCTCCCATCATCTATAATGCGTGCGGTCCGAAGGGTCGAAACTTTATGGCCGAAAGACTCTGGTCGCTGAACGATCTGGCGCGCTTCCTACGATACGAGGACCCCGAGGTCCGCTACTGGGCGGCCGACCGCCTGGCACGACACTACGCCAAGGAAGCGACGGACCTCCTGGCACCCTACCTGTTCGACGAGCACGATCTGACGCCGGAGCTGGTGGCGTCGCACCTGGGCCGCCACGGGGGGCCCGGCCATCTGCCGGGGCTGGCCCGCGGAGTCAAGACGCTGCGCGGCATGCCGGCGGCGCGCGCCCTCGAGGCGCTGGTCCGGCTCAGGGCGCCGGAGTCGATACGGCAGGTTCGCGAGGCGTTCGAGCGGCGCGACTTCGACGAGGAGTGCTGGGCGTTCGTCCTGGACGCCCTGGCGGAGCGCGGTGACACGCCGGCACGGGACGAGCTGCAGTCGTTCCTGAAGAAGCGGGCGGATTGGTTCGGCTCGCCGTCGATCCTGCCGTCGGCGCTGCAGATCGCCGAGCCGGGCGGTTACCGGACGCTCCTGCAGGCGTGGATCCGATCGTTGCAATGGAAGGGCGCGGGTGGCGGCGACACGGGCGAGGCCTTCCGCGCCCTGATGGACCACCTGCAGATCGACGACTGCGGCTGGTGCTTCCGGACCAACCTGAGCGGCCGCATCGATTTCCCGCGTACGCTCAAGGCGATCGAATCGGCCTACAACTGCGACCTGCGGCCGGCTCTGGGCGAGGCCGTGATCGCATCGATCTCTGCCGCTCTGGAGGCCGGCGATTTCGAGGACAGCGCGGCGGCCCTGGCGCGGACCGTCAAGGAGCGCGCGCGTGAGGTGCGGCGCGCGCCGGGCGACGATCTCGTCGATCGCATCGTCGAGGTGTCCGTGTACTGGGCGGAGCCCGAGGTGGTCGGGCCCGTCGAGGGCCTCGGTCCGCATCTGCGCGAGTGGGTCATCGGCTTCTTGATCGCCGCGGTGGTGAAGATGGCGAGGTATCGCAACTACACGCTGGAGGTGCGCCGTCTCTCGGGGGATCTCGACGCCTTGCTGGCGCTTCTCGAGGAGGAGACCTCCTTCATGATGGACGACCTGCCGCAGGCGATCCGGCGAGCGGTCGAGGCGGCCGGGGAGACCGGTACCCCGGCGCGCTCGCAGGCCCGGCGCGCCGTCGAAGATCGGTGCCTGGCGATCGCCGCCTCCCGTGGCCCTTTCTTCCCTCAGGGGATGGCGATCGAGACGCTCGGCGAGCTGCGCTCGGTCGGTGCGGTGAATGAGATCATCGATTTCCTTGCGGAGGAGAATTCGTACCTTTACGAGGCGGCAGAGCACGCCCTGTCCAAGCTGGAGGGGGCGGTCCTCGAGGCGGCACGCGCCCGGCTGGAGGCGGGCACGCTGGAGGAGGACTCCGGCCACAGCCTCCTGATCAGCCTGTGCGAGCAGGGAACCGCCGAGGCCGCGGCGCTGGTCCTCGAGCACGCGGATTTCTTCTTCGAGGCGGCCGGTCCGGGCAACGCGGCACGCTGGGTGTCTCTGCTGGGGACGCGCGACCTGATCGAGCCGTTGCGCCACCATCTCCCGAAGGACACCGCGCAGGTCGGGCAGGCGATCCTGCTGCTGGCGGCGATCCACAACCTGCGCGTGCCGGAGGAGGCCGCCATCCGCAGCGCCATCGACGACTACTGGAAGAAGCACCGGGACGAGGGCGAGGATGGCGACGAGTCGGGTCCGGGGGATGGCTCGGACAAGTACCTGATGTGATGCGCCGCCCACGGGACCGCAGCGCTTCTTTGGCGGCCGGTGCGCTCATGGCGTTCTGCGCCGGGGCTCTCGGCGCCGCGACGCCACCCTCTCCCGCCGCCACGCCTTCCAGGACGCCGGCGCCCGCCGCCGCCGCGCCGACCCCGAAGGGGACGGTCGCAGGCGTCGTGCGTCTGGCTCCGAAGGCGCGGGTGAACTCCACCTACAGCCTGGCGGCACGTTTCGACATCGCGAACCGCGACATCTCGTTCGAGGCGCCCGACGCGTACAAACAGGGATTCGACTTCTGGGCGGGCCGTATGAAAGGTCAGAAGCGCAGCGAAGTGTACGAGATCACGACCGTCACCCAGGACGCGGACAAGAGCGGCCAGGTACCGTTCCGGCGGACCATCCCGAAGTTCGACCTCGAGTTCGAGCGACAGGGAGAGATGTACGCCGCGAGCGACAAAATCGAGAAGGATCTGCGCACCTACATCTGGGAGGGCACGCTGGACCCCTCCGGCAATCAGAGCGAGAAGCGTAAGGTGAGCGGCAAGGACAATCCCGAGATCGACGGGCTCCAGATCGCGGAGATCGACCGGATCTTCCCGTCGGTCCAGGGGGTGAAGGAGATCCGGATCGGCGAAGGCTTCAAGGACGAGCGCGTCGTGCCCCTGCCGACCAAGCTCAATATCGCCGGTCTGGAGGACGTGACTCTGACGCTCACGCGCACCTACACGCTGAAAGCGATCGCCAACGGGCTGGCGACTTTCGACGTGAAAACCTCCTACTCGAACGACCCCGCGTTCAAGGCGAAAGCCGAGAACGCCACCTGCACCATCAGCACCGGCAGCGGCAACGGAGCGGGAGAGGCGGTGTTCGAGGTCGAGCGCGGCGTGTTCGTGAGCACGCGCATGGCGTCCTCGATGCGCATCGACATCGAGGCGCCGCTGCGGCCGCTCCCCGGACATCCGGAGACCGACAAACCGGGCCTGGGGAAGTCGCACATCGATCTCGACCTCGTCTTCTTCGCCAGCCAGACCGTCAAGAGGCTCTGGGGGGACGACAAGAGCTAGGTGATCTCGTGCCGGCGAAGAAAGGCCGCGGAGCCGTCAGCAACGTCGAGGGTCGGTTCGAGAAGCGCCGGCTGGCGCCGATCGAGGACGCCGCGCCGGTCGCGGGCCAGGACGATGAGCCGCCGCGTCTCGCGACCACCGTCACTCCCGAGGTCACGCGCACGATCCTGACGCGCAACGACTCGCCCGACATCTCCTTCGACCGGTCGATCAATCCGTACAAGGGCTGCGAGCACGGTTGCGTCTACTGCTTCGCGCGTCCGACCCACTCGTATCTCGGGCTTTCGCCGGGGCTCGATTTCGAGACGAAGATCTTTTCCAAGCCGGACGCGGCTCGCCTCCTGCGCGAGGAGCTGCGCCGGCCCGGCTATCGCTGCGAGGTGATCGCGCTGGGCGCGAACACCGATCCGTACCAGCCGGTCGAGCGCGATCTGCGGATCACGCGCAGTCTCCTCGAGGCGCTGCGGGAGCACCGTCACCCGGTCGGGATCATCACCAAGTCGAGTCTCATCCTGCGGGACCTCGATCTCCTCGCCCCGATGGCCGCCGCGCGCCTGGCGTCGGTGTTCGTGTCGATCACCACGCTCGACCGCGGCCTGGCGCGCGCCATGGAGCCGCGGGCGGCCTCGCCCGCCCGCCGGCTCGAGACCCTGCGGGCCCTCAGCCAGGCGGGCATCCCCGCGGGCGTGCTGTCCTCGCCCATGATTCCGGGCCTGAACGACGCCGAGCTCGAGAGGATTCTTGAGGCCGCGGCCGAAGCCGGAGCGCGCTCGGCCGGCTACGTCCTGCTCCGCCTGCCGCACGAGCTGAAGCAGCTGTTCACCGAATGGCTGGAGACCCGCTATCCCCTGAAGGCGAAACACGTCCTGAGTCTCGTGCGTCAGGCGCACGGCGGACAGCTCTACGAGAGCGAATGCGGGGCTCGGTCGACAGGGACGGGGACGAACGGGCAGCTGCTGCGAGGCCGGGTCGAAACCGCCGGGAGGCTCTGGGGGCTGGCGCAGCGCCGCTTTCCCTCGCCC
>CAYLND010000003.1:0-40451 GCA_964384905.1 uncultured Acidobacteriota bacterium | reverse complement strand
CTGGGTTTTCCAAGACCAGAGCACCATGGTGACCAGGGGCACGGCGGACAGCGCTACGGGAGCGAATTCGGGGCGAGGATGAAAGGGACGGGGCCGTACGCGCAGCTGCTGCGACGCCGCTTCGAAACCGCCTGCGGGCGTCTGGGGCTGGCGCGAGCGCCCTTTCCGCTCGACACCAGCCGGTTCGAGGTGCCGCGCCGCGCGGGCGATCAGTTGGACTTGTTCGGCAGCTGACCGTCCGGCGGCTGCGGGCCGATGGGGCGGAGCTGCGGCGCCTGGGGCGTGCCGTCGGTCGAGGTCACCCCACCGTTCCCGCGTACCAGCGAGCCGAGACTCCAGGCCAGCAGGCGCCAGCCGCCGTTCCCACCCTCCGAGACGAGCAGGACCAGGTCGTTGATGCCGTCGCCGTCCAGATCGGTCAGCACCGGTCTCGACGAGGCGAGGACGCCGTCGGCGTCGAAGGGAAAACCACGCAGGGGGGCGCCGGTCGGGCGCAGTCCGAAGACCCGCATGAAAGAGCTTCCGGCATACAGGCTGCTCCATACCTGGAGAAGATCCGGGCGGCGGTCGCCGTTCAGGTCGCCGACGACCCACGGGGTGGTCGTCAGGGACTGGGAGCGGACGAATACCCTGTGCACGACCACGGGGAAGCCCGGGAGCGAGGTGCCCGCGGCGTCGAAGCCGAGGAGCTGGTCGCCGTCCTGCTGCAGGATCTCCGGCAGGCCGTCGCCGTTCAGGTCGGCAAGGATCGATCCCCAGGAGGCCCCGGTCTGCAGCGGGCGGGGCCAGCCCGGCCGGTTGGAGCCGTCGGACCGGATGACGTGCAGGGCGGCGGGGACGAGCGGGCCCCCGGCGGTCGGCTCGGGGATCGGCTCGACGAGGTCGCCGTAGAACGGCAGCGTCGCCTGCACGAGCTCCAGCCGGCCGTCTCCGTCCAGATCGGCGGCGGCCGGGGCGTCGCGATCGATGATCTCGGGCAGCCAGACCGGGAAACCGGGAAGGAGCCGGCCGTCGCCCGACACGGCGGCCAGCCGGGGTCCCAGCCCCGACTCGACGAACACCAGATCGTGGCGGTGATCCCCCTCGAGATCGACCGCCACGAGATCGGCGCCGATTTCCCGGATGTGCCCGTTCTTGTCGGGCCCCAGACGGACCGGCCACCCGCTCAGTGGAGTCCCATGGCGGTCGAAGGCGGTGATGACGCCGCGATTCATGGCGCGAATCACATCCAGGTGCCCGTCGCCGTCCAGGTCCGCGAGCAGCGTCGGGACGCCGGAGCAGGAGTAATAATCGGTGCTGGTATCGCGCAGCTCGATGGGCCACCCGGGCAGGTCGGTCCCGTCGGCCCGCATGGCGTACAGGTAGTTGCGGCGCATCGGCGTGCCCGAGACGACGCAGGTCACGATATCGGGGGAGCCGTCCCCGTCCAGGTCGCCGACGCCGACGTCGCCGATCGGGAAAGCCGGCTGGGTCAGACCATCGAAGGAGCGAGGCCATCCGGGGAGGCGGCTTCCGTCGGAGTGGAGTGCCACTATCTGACCGTTCGGCACCGAGACGATGAGCTCGCGGCGTCCGTCCCCGTCCAGGTCGGCCGCGACGACCGCTCCCTGTCGGGGCCGGAAGTCGACGGTGCGGTAGAACAGGAGGGGGAAGCCCGCGGCATAGTCGGGGGCCTTCGGGATCGACCCCTGCAGCTTGTTCTCCGCGGGTGTGGCGAACGGGTCGGGGGCGGAGGGCAGGAGCAGGACTCCAAGGCCCATGGCGGCGGCAGCGATGAGGGCTTGAAGGTAAGACCTGACCCGATGCGGCGAGATGTGGGACATCGGCGTCCTCTCGAGACTGAACCCTTCATATACCTCGGGACCGCCCTCGGGGCAATCAAAAAGTGCTTTGAGGCGCGGCCCTGGATCGGGTTAAATCCCTCTGGCCATGACCGATAGGGTCACAGGAGCGGATGCATCCGGGGGCGTGCGCGTCCGCTTCGCCCCCAGCCCCACCGGCTTCCTGCACGTCGGGGGAGCCCGCACCGCGCTGTTCAACTGGCTGTTCGCCAGGCGGCACGGGGGAGTCTTCATCCTCAGGATCGAGGACACCGATACCGAGCGCTCCACCGAGGAGAGCGTCCGGACCATCCTGGAGGGGTTGGAGTGGCTCCGGATCGATTGGGACGAGGGGCCCCACTATCAGTCCGGGAACGTCGACGCGCACCGCCGTCTCGCCCTGCGATTCCTCGAGGAGAAGAAGGCGTATCACTGCCTCTGCACACCCGCCGATCTCGAGGCCCGCCGGAAGGCGGCCGAGTCGGCCGGGGCCGCCTGGAAATACGACCGCACCTGTCTGCGCCTGGCGCCCGAGGAAGTCCAGCGCCGGCTGGCGGCGGGCGAGCCGGCGGCGCTGCGATTCAGGGTGCCGGACGGCGAGATTGTCTGGGACGACCTGGTGCACGGAACGACATCGTTCGACTCGGCGGTCATCGAGGACATCGTCATCCTCCGATCGAACGGATCGCCCACGTACAACCTGTCGTGCGTGTCGGACGACATCGCCATGCGGGTCACGCACGTGATCCGCGGCGACGATCACATCAGCAACACGCCGAAGCAGATCCTCCTGTATCGCGCCGCGGCGGCGACGCCGCCCCGGTTCGCCCACCTGCCGCTCATCCTCGGGCCGGACAAGAAGCGGCTCAGCAAGAGACACGGCGCCGTGTCGGTCACCGAGTATCGCGACCGCGGATACCTGCCCGACGCGATGTTCAACTTCCTGGCGTTGCTCGGATGGTCGCCGGGAGACGGTGTCGAGAAGATGAGCCGCGCGGAGATGACCGCGGCCTTCCGCCTGGAGGGCATCAACAGGAAGGGCGCGGTGTTCGACGAGCAGAAGCTCGAGTGGCTGAACAGCCGCTACATCAACGATCTTCCTGCCACAGCGATCGTCGGACTGATTCGCGACGACCTGGCTGGCGCGGGTCTGATGAGCGGCGACATTGACGACGGCGGGAAGCGGCGCGAGTGGTTTCTCCGGGTCGTCGAGGCGCTCAAGGCGCGCTCCAAGCGGATGCCCGATTTCGTGCGCGACGTCCGCCCCTTCCTGACCGACGATTTCGAGTACCGGCAGGACGCGGTCGCGAAGCATCTCGGCGGAGACGGCCAACCGGGCTCGCGGGCCGCGCTCGCGGAGCGGATGGGGGCGCTCCGCCAGGCGCTCGCCTCCGTCGAGCCGTTCACCGAGGAGGAGACCGAAAAGGCGCTGCGCTCCGTCGCCGAGTCGCGCGGCGAAAAGGCGGCAGAGTACATCCATCCTCTGCGGGTGGCCCTCCTCGGGACCGGCGTGAGCCCCGGCCTGTTCGCCGTCCTGGTCCTGGTGGGGAAGGAGCGGGCCCTGCGCCGGATCGATCGCCTGATCGCGTTCCTCGGGTCGGCCTAGGGGACCGATTCCAGAAGGAGCGACTCGAACATCGCCGCCGGAGAGATCACCGGCTCCCGCAGCGGCACCTGGTCGCCGAAGCGCTCGTGCAGCTTCGTGCGCACGATGTCCGACGAGAGATCGAAGGCTGACAGCGTGACGGGCTCGCCGAGGCGCAGGCCGAGGCCCCGTTCGTACGCCTTCCACACCAGCTCCGAGCAGTACACGCGCTCATCTGTCCATTCGAAATAAGGGTCGTACGGTCGCCCGAGGAATCGCAGGGCCTCGTGCTCCAGCCTGCTCAGCGAATCGGAGCCGGACAGACGGCCGGCGTCCTTGAGTCGCTTCAGGACGTACCGGCCGTCCCGACCTCTGTGGGTCCACTCGTCCAGCGGTGTCAGCCGGACCTGGGCGACGGCCTCGAGGACGAAGGGCCGTCCGTCCCGATACAGGACGAGTCCCATGTGACTGTACGGCGAGTGCGTCGCCGCCTGCACCGCGGCGCTCTGCGAGGATTCCGACGTCTGGAAGACGATGTCGCCCGGCCGGACACGCCCTGGATTGTCCGCGCCCGCGCAAATCCAGGCAAGGGCCAGCGCCAGCGCCCGCCATCGAAGCGGATGACGCGGCTCGCCGGCTATCGGCGCGCCCCTCGCCAGAGCATGAAGGCGACCGAGCCCGCCACGACGGCCGCGACCCCGCTCAACCACATCGGCACGACTGAATCGGCCACCGTCACCCTGACTCCGAAGACCAGCCGCAGCAGGTGCGCGACCGACACCGCCGCCAGGAGCCATGCGGCCATCGAGGTTGCAGATTTCATGGGCGCCACCTCCTCCGCCATCATCGCACATTCGGTTGACACTCCCCGGCGCGTTCACTAAAATTGCGCGGCTCTCCGGGATCGTCTAACGGTAGGACACATGGCTCTGGACCATGTTATCGGGGTTCGAATCCCTGTCCCGGAACCAGGTGGCGCTATCGTCTAGGGGTTAGGACGGATGGTTCTCAGCCATCAGACCGGGGTTCGAATCCCCGTAGCGCTACCACCCCTTTCCCCTCCCCGGCGTCGTTCCTGAAGCAACGCGACGTGTCCAAGCGTCCCATCGTCACGGCGATCTCGTGCGCCCTCGTCACGGCCGCCGGGATCGCGGCCGGGTGCGGCGCGCCGCCCGCCGAGCGCGCCACCGGCGACATCGCGCAGGCGATGGAGGCGTCGCTCGCCGGCGGGACCGAGCGCTTCGATCAGGCCGCGTGGGAAGCGCTCCTTTCCAGCGGGACGAAGGACGGCCTGGTGGACTACCGGTTCATGCAGGCGCACCGGGCCGAGCTGGACGCCTACCTCGCGCGTGTCGCCGGCTCGCGCCTGGGTTCTCTGACCGCGGGGCACCTCGAAGCGCTTCTGATCAACGCCTACAACGCCTGCACCGTGCGTTCGATCCTCGAGCATCCAGGCGTGGCGTCGATCCGCGACATCCCGGGGGTCTGGACGGAGAAGCGACACCGGGTCGGAGGCTTCGATCTCACGCTGGACGATATCGAGCACCGCCTGCTGCGGCCGTTCTTCCGCGATCCGCGCCTCCACTTCGCGCTCAATTGCGCCTCGCGCTCCTGCGCCCCGCTGCCATCCTGGGCGTACGACGGCGACCGGATCGGGGAGGAGCTGGACGAGAGGACGCGAACCTTCCTGTCGAGCCCGGCCAACGTGAAGGTCGAGGGGACGAGACTTCGGGTATCGAAGTACTTCGACTGGTACGGCGAGGACTTCACGGCGGCGGGGTGGACGAAGAGCGCGCCGTCGGTCGCCGCGTTCATCGCTCCGTACGCCGCACCCGACGTGAAGGCGTTCATCGACCGGCAGGGCGGCAGGCCCTCTCTTGTCTTCGGGGAGTACGACTGGTCGCTGAACGCCGCCGCGCCTCTCGACCCGTCCCCTGGCCGCGATCGGCCAGGAGCGTCCTCGAGCGTTCAGTCCCTCATCAGTCGCGCGACGAGCAGAAGCTCCGCGCACGTCTTCTCGATCCGGGCGGCATTCCTGGGATCCACCAGCTTCCCGGACGCGTCGAACGCCTCGCCGGCGCGGATGATCTGCACGGTGGCCGGCAGGATCAGGACGCCGAGCGCCGTCAGCACCTGCCGCAGCGCGAGAACGGCGCGCACGGCCCCGTACGGCCCGGGCGAGGCGCCCATGAGGAGCGCGACCTTCCTCTTGAACGGGTTGCCGGGCGGGCGCGAGGCCCAGTCGATGACGTTCTTGAGGGTGCCGGGGATCGAGTGGTTGTATTCCGGGGTGCAGATGAGAAGGGCGTCGGAGGCGGCGATCCTCTCTTTGAACTTGCGCGCGCCCTCGGGGAGCCCCTGGCTCGCCTCGATGTCGCCGTCGTAGGGCGGCATCGGCACGTCGCGCAGGTCGAGCAGGTCGATGTCGGCCTGGCCGCGCAGCACATCCACCGCGACGCTCAAGAGTTTCCTGTTGAGGGAGCCGGAGCGCAATGAGCCCGCGAACGCCAGGATCGTCACGCCGGCATCTTAGCGCAGGTTCCACGGCATCCCTTCGAGCGGGTCCCGCCGTCCGTGCGATGCGCAGGAGCGGGCCCGGGCCGATCCTGGTGGTCCAGCACGCGCGCCGCGAGGGGCTCGGCCTGATGCGAGACGTCCTCGACGATCACGGGCTTGCGGTCCGGTTCGTGCGCACCTTTCGCGGCGAGCGGGTGCCGCGCGCCGCGGGCCGGGCGTCCGCCATCATCATCCTCGGCGGGCCGATGGGCGCGTACGAGACCGATCGCTTCCCGCATCTTGCCGACGCGATCGCGCTGGCGTCCGACGCGCTGGACCGGAACGTGCCGATCCTTGGCGTCTGCCTCGGGTCACAGATCCTGGCGGCCGGCGCCGGAGCGCGAGTCTACCGCGGGCCGGCGCAGGACATCGGCTGGTTCCCCGTGGTTCTTAGCGACCCGGGGTCGCGCGACCCGGTCCTGGGCTCGCTGCCGAGGGAGGCGATGGTGTTCCACTGGCACGGCGATACGTTCGACCTGCCGCGCGGCGCGACGCGGCTCGCCTCGTCGCGTCTGTACGAGAACCAGGCGTTCCGGATCGGGACGCGCGCTTACGGCGTGCAATTCCATCCGGAGATCACCGTCGAGATGGTCGACGCATGGGTCGATGCGGCGGATCGCGCGGGGCCCGGGGGTGGCGGGCGCGAAGCGGCCGACCGCCTGCGCTCCGGCGCGCGTCTCTATCTGCCGCCGCTTGCCCATCGCGTCGCCGCGATGCTCCGCGGCTTCCTGGCCGCGGGAGCGCTGACGCGCTCCTGACGGTCGCTGGCTAGCTCGGCCCGAGCTTCTTCACCCGCCGATAGATCGCGAACGGGTCGGAGAGCGGAGGCCAGGTCAGGACGCCGATCGTGTCCAGGACGTAAGCCGGACGCCGCATGCCGACGAGAACCGAGGTGACGCCGTGCGTGCCGGCCAGCGTCCAGATCGCCTTGCGCGACAGCGACTCGGCGCGGCGCGGGGCGGGAAGCAGCGGGTCGATGGCCTCGCTGACGGCCCGGCTGCGCGAGCGGCTGCGGCGTCCCGCCTCCCGGCCGATGCTCTGCAGCAGCCCTTCGAGCGCCGGCAGGCAGCGCTCCCACCAGCGGGTCCAGGCGGGTCGCAGCTCCGCCGGGACATCGTGCCCCATGGCGCGCGCCGTATGGTTGATGCGCGGGATGACGTACTGCTGCTCGATCTGCCTCCAGGATTCCAGGTCGTCGATCTGTTCCGGCAGGCCGCCGAGCTGATCGATCAGCTCGAAGAAGGGATCGATCGCCTCCTGCGCGGTTCCGGCGAGCGGCGCGATGCGGGCGCGGTATTCCTGCTCGAGGCGCTTCAGCTCGTCCAGGTTCCCGGCCGCGCCCCCGCCCGTGGCTGCCTCCACGACGTCGGCCAGACGGATGAGACGGTTGTGCACGATGGCGTTGAGAGGGCGGTTGATCAGGACGGCCAGACCAGCCGCCGACGCCGCCTCGAGGGGCGTCTGGCTGCGCTCCGGTCCGGTGTTGAGCAGCAGCGCACCGCCGGACTCGAACAGATTCATCGGCATCTGCACGACGCGGAAGTGATGATCCGCGCCGCCCGCCTCCACGGCGGCCCTGAGCAGCCAGGTGAGCGAGGTCGCCTCGGGGTCGTCGGCCGCGGACACGAGAGAGTTCGAGGAGACGCCATAGCACCCGATCTCGTCGCGCCGCACGGCGTCTTCGAAGAACGTGAAGGCATCCCGCACGCGCCGGTAGAACTCGGCTCGGAGCTCGTCCAGCGGGCCGTGATCATGCTTCTTGGCGTCGGAGAAGAAATACTCCGGGTTGTGCAGCAGGCAGACGTCGACGGTCTCGAGACGCAGCCGGTCGCGCGAGCGCGCGAGCTGATCGCGCAGGAAGTCGGGATGGATGCAGTGCCAGCACCCGTCCATGTACTTGACCATCTCGGGAAACGCGAAGCCGGAGCGTTCGCGCTCCAGGGCCAGTCGCAGGTTGTCGCCCTGCACGTACCCGATCTTGGAGACCACCACCACCGCCTGCCTGGAAGGGGCGTTGCCCGCGTGCGCGAGCACGTCGCCGATCAGACGCTCGCTCCCGCCGTCGGTGTAATTGGTCGAGGTGTCGATCAGGTTGCAGCCGGAGGCGAGCGCCTCCTCGAGCGCCCGGCGCTGATCCGGCGTCTCGTCATCGACGCGGTACGAGCCGAAGCCGACGCGGCTGACCGCGAGACCGGTGCGTCCGAGCGGCGTGTGGCCGTGCGGGTGGTGCGCCGGGAACCCGTCCAGGTGCGCGCGCGTCGCCTCGGGGCTGGCGCGCCCCGGGGTCTTCATGCGTCGCGCCGGTGCGGCCGCGCCCGCCAGTAGGACAGGACCTGGCCGATGAACGCGTCACGCCGCTCCCGCGCCCGCAGGCGCTCCTCGTCCTCGACCGGCATGAGCGGGAAGCGTTCCTGGAGGGCGCGCGCGAACAGACCGACGCCCTCGAGGCGCGGCGGCCGCCGGCGGTCCGGCAAGCGGGAGCCCTCCGGTGCCGGGGACGGGGAGGTTCCGGCGGAGCCGCCCGGCTCGAACAGCGGCACGCCGAGGAGGCCGCAGGACGGCGAGACGCTCTTGAAGATGTAGCCGCACAGCCCGGCGTCCTCCAGCTCCCCCAGGCGTCGCAGGGACCAGGCGTTCATCCGGTCGGTGATGTCGCCTCGACGCTCGCGAAGCACCAGACGCGGGGCGGCGGCGCCGCCTTCGAGCGCGAGCGGCTCGCGCGGCACGCCGAGCCCCAGCTCGACCTCGGGGCAGACCGGCACCCATTCGAACAGCGGCCCCAGCTCTTCGATGAGGAGCGGGTCGCGCTTGTGCCCGCCGTCGTACCGCACCTCCTGCCCGAGCAGGCAGGCGCTGATCCCGACGTGGATCGACGGCGTGGCCGGGGTGGTCATCGACCGAGGTCGACCGGCCAACCGCCCTTGACGACGGCCGCCGGTTTCTTCAGGATCGACACGTCCCGCGTGGGATCGCCGTCGAACGCTGCCAGGTCGGCCAGCTTGCCGGGCTCGATCGTCCCGAGGTCCTTGTCCCGTCCGATCAGCTGAGCGGCGCTCCGGGTCGCCGCCACGATCGCCTCCATCGGCCGCATGCCGTCGGCGACCATCAGCTCGAACTCATGGGCGTTCTGGCCGTGAGGCGTGATGCCCGTGTCCGTGCCGAAGGCGATCTTGACCCCGCCCTCATGGGCCTTGCGGAAGGATTGCTGCATCATCGGCCAGACCGCGAGCCCTTTGGCGATCGAGTACGCGGGGAGCTGACCGCTCTTCGCCTTGGTGTAGACCGCCTCGCCCGCCATCAGCGTCGGCACCAGGAAGGTGCCGCGCTCCCGCATCATCCGGACCGCCTCGTCGTCCAGGATCGACCCGTGCTCGATGGAATCGATGCCGGCGGCGACCGCCGCCTTGATGCCGGCGGTGCCGTGCGCGTGCGCCGCGACTTTGCGACCGAGGGCGTGCGCCTCGGTGATGATGGCGCGCAGCTCGTCGTCCGAAAACTGCCGCGCCCCCAGCTCGTCGCCCGCCGACAGGACGCCGCCGGTCGCCGCGATCTTGATCAGGTCGGCCCCGTACTTCACCTGGTAGCGCACGGCGGCGCGGCACTCGTCGGGTGAGTTGCAGACGCCCGACTCGATGTTCCCGACGCCGGCGATGCGCAGGTCAGGACGGAACGCGTTCAGGTCGTCGCCATGCCCGCCGGTGATCGACAGCATCTCGCGCGCGGTGACGAGGCGCGGTCCTTCGATCAGCCCTTCGTCGATCGCCCGGCGGAGCGACACGCTGGCGCCGCCGCTGTCGCCGACATTGCGCACGGTCGTGAAGCCGGCGCGCAGCGTCCGCAGCGCGAACACGGTCCCGGCGATCGCGGCGTCGATCTCCGTGTGGAGCACCGGCTCGTACTCCCATCCCTTCTTCACGTCGATGGTCAGGTGATCGTGGCAGTCGATCAATCCGGGCAGGACCGTCTTGTCGGAGAGATCGAGGACCGCCGCGCCCTCCGGCCGGGGCAGCGCCTTGAGCGTATCGATCCGCTCGATCCGGTCGCCGCGCACCAGGATCGCCATGTCGTGCCGCAGCGCGCCGCCGGTGCCGTCGACCAGCAGGCCGGCTGTGATGTAGAGAAGACGCGGGGCCTGCTCGTCCGCGGACGCGACGATGCAGGTGGCCGTCAGTGCCAGGCCGAGCGCCGGGACGATGCGGCCTGGGCGTCCGGTCCCGATCACTTCTTGATCAGGGTCTGGAGGTAGGCGATCAACGCGTCGAGATCCGCGGCCGCGATGTCGGAGTAGGCTTTCATCTTGGTATCGGCCTTCACCGACTTCGGGTTCGTGATGTACTTCTTGAGATCGTCGACGCTCATCTTGCCGCCGACGTCGTCGAGCGGCGTCTTCGGGTTCCCTTTGCCGGCGATCGAGTGGCACATGCTGCAGTGCTTGTCGGCGTACACCTTCTGGCCCTTCTCGACCTTCGCGGCATCCGGCTTGGCGGCGTCCTCGGCCCTCGCCGGAGCCAGTCCCAGACCGAGCGCCAGCGCCATCCCCGCGACGAGACCTCGCTTCATCGCTGTCCCTCCCCATCCGTTGGAAGGACGCTACGATACCACCGCCGGCGGACCTTCACAATGCCCGCGCCCGCATCTCCTCCGGAACGGCCTCGTGCACGCGACGCGCCAGCTCCTCGAGACGGCCCGCGAAGTTGTGCGGCGCCCCCGGGACGGCGATCACCCGCGCCCCGCCGGGGAGGGTGGCGGCGAGCGCCATCACCGCGGACAGGGGGCCGAACTCGTCCCGATCCCCCTGGATGATCGTCAGCGGCTTCGCAGACTCGAGCAGGAAGCCGAATCCGATCAGGCCGACCGGCAGGCCGATCCCGACCAGCGCCGCCGCCCGGGCATCGCGCGACCCGACATGCAAGGCGACGTAAGCGCCGAAGGAGTACCCGGCGACCAGGAGCGGTCGGCCCGGGTACCGCCCCGCGAGCACGTCAATCACCGTCCGCAGATCGTCCTGCTCGCCCCGCCCGGCGTCGTGCGCTCCGCCGCTGCGGCCGACGCCGCGGAAATTGAAACGCAGGACGGGAAGACCGGCGGCACCGATCGCCTCGGCCGCGGCGTGCACGACCTTGTTGTGCATCGTCCCTCCGAACAGCGGATGGGGATGGCAGATCACGGCGGCGCCGGCCTCCGTACCAGCCGCGTCGGGCCGCTTGAGCATGCACTCGATCCGCCCGGCGGGGCCGGAGAGGAAGAAGGTGTCGATCCTCGTCATGGACGCGGCATCTTAGCATCCGCGCGCGGACAGGCCGTCGAGGGAGACCGGAGACGGGCCTCAGGCGCCGAGATCGTCGCGGCTGCGCAGCGCCCGGCGCGCCAGGCGGGTGACGTAGAGGGTGACCGCGATCGTGGCGAGAAGGCCGACGGTCCAGAGGGCGTACTCGGCGGGCGCGCGCTTCGCCTGGCCGGCGGCCGCCTGGGCGAGGGCGCGGCCGGCGAAACCGAGATAGACGTACAGCAGCGTGCCGGGCATCATGCCGAGCCAGGAGGCCAGGATGTAGGAGCCGAACGGGACGCGCGTCAGGCCGTACAGATAATTCAGCAGCGTGTAGGGAAACACCGGGCTGAGACGGGTCAGGAGCACGATCACCCAGCCCTCCCGGCCGACCGCGCGATCGATGACGGCGAAGCGCGGGTTCGCGTCGGCCCAGCGCTCGACCCGCGCGCGAGCCAGGTAACGGGCGACCAGGAACCCGCCCGCCGCCCCCAGCGTCGAGCCGGCCGACACGGCGACGAACCCCCACCACAGACCGTAGACGACGCCCGCCCCGATCGTCAGTGCCGAGCCGGGGACGAGCAGGATCGCGGCCAGGGAGTAGGCCAGGACGAACAGGGCGATCCCCGCGAATCCGAGCCGGGCGAACAGCGCGTTCAGGTCGCGCACGAAACCCCCCAGCGGCAGACGACGCGCCGCCACGACGACCAGGAGCAGCACGAGCGCCGGGGCCGCCCAGCGCAGCGCTCTCCTCCACGCCACGGCGCTCACGCTCGCCGTCGCTGCCAGGCGTACAGCCTCGAGAAGATCGCCCGCGCGCGATTGGTGAGGCGCGTCCTCATGTAGACATCCGCCACGCGCTGCACCGCCTGGGAGAGCGAGGGGTAGACGTGGATCAGCGAGGACAGGCTCGCCAGTCCGATTCCTTCCTTCATGGCGAGGGCGATCTCGTGGATCAGCTCGCCGGCGCCCTCGCCGATGAAGGTCGCGCCGAGGATCGTCCCGCGGCCGCGCGCGGCGATCACCTTGGCGAAGCCGCTCTCGCGGCTCTCCAGGATCGCGCGATCCAGATCGGAGAACGGGAAACGGTGCACGTCGACGGGCACGCCGGACGTCGCGGCCTCCTTCTCGTTCAGGCCGACCCGCGCCACCTCGGGCTCCGTGAACGTGGTCCAGGGCACGACGCGATAATCGGCGCGGGCCCGCCCGAGACCGTGGAGGGGAGAGAGCAGGATGTTGCGCACGATGAGGCGCGCCTGATACTCGGCGAAATGCGTGAACTGGTAAGGGCCGCAGACGTCACCGGCCGCATAGATGTTCCTGCGTGTGGTCCTCAGGCACGCGTCGACCGTGACGCCCTTGTCGGTGTAGGCCACGCCGGCTGTCTCGAGCCCCAGACCTTCCACGTTCGGCCGGCGGCCGGCGGCGACCAGGATCGTGTCGGCGTCCAGAACGAGGCGGTCGCCGTCGGCATCGCGTCGCACCGTCACCCGGTGCGGTCCGCCGCGGCCGGGCGCGATCGATTCGACGCGGGCGCGCAGGAGGAGACGCACCCCGTCGCGTTCCAGCTGCGTTCTCAGGAGATCCACGACATCGGGATCCTCGCGATGCAGGAGCTGGGCGCCGCGGTCGACGAGCGTGACGCGGGCGCCGAGACGTGCCTGCGCCTGTGCCAGCTCGCAGCCGATCGGCCCGCCGCCCATGACCAGGAGGCGGTCGGGCGCGGTCTCGCGCTCGAAGATCGTCTCGTTGGTCTCGTAGCCGGCCTCTTCGAGGCCGGGCACGTCGGGAACGGCCGGGCGTCCCCCCGTGGCGATGACGATGTGTCGCGTCTTCAGGGCCACGCCGCCGGCGCGCACCAGCCGTGGCGACTCCAGGGTGGCGCGCTCGAGGAAGACGTCGACGCCGAGCCCCTCGAAGCGCTGCACCGAGTCATGCGGCTCGATGCGCGCGCGCAGCGCCTTGACCCGGCGGGCGACCCGACCGTAATCGACCGCCGGCGGCGCGGCCTCGAGACCGAACAGAGCGGCCTGCCGGATCAGGGCGGCGACGCGCGACGATCGAATGAGGGCCTTGCTCGGAACGCAGCCGACGTTCAGGCAGTCGCCGCCCATCCGGTGCCGCTCGACCAGGGCGACCCGTCCGCCCAGCCCGGCGGTTCCGGCCGCGGTCACCAGCCCCGCGGTCCCGGCCCCCACGACGACGACGTTGTAGATCCCTTCACCCTTGCCCGGTCGCGGCATCCCGTCTCCCGTCGATCACCGGATCGTGGAGTCGGGATAATATGCCGTTTCGCGCGCCCCCGGCCCGATCGGCGCGCCTCCGGGAGGCACCGTGACGGTCTCCGTCGATCTGTTCAAGAGCGCCATGCGGCGCTGGGCCAGCGGCGTCTCCATCCTGACCACGCGCCGCGAAGGCGGCATCCTCGGGATCACCGTCAGCTCGTTCTGCTCGGTCTCTCTCGAGCCGCCCCTCGTCCTCGTGTGCATCGATCGCAAGACACGCAGCCACGCCCTGATCGAGACGCAGCGCTGCTTCGCAGTCAACGTTCTGAAGGTCGGGCAGGAGCGGCTGTCGGAGCTCGCGGCCGGGCACAGCGGCGAGCACGGCAACTGGCTGGAGTCCGAGCCGCACCGCAAGGCCGAGACCGGGGCGCCGATCCTGAGCGATTGCCTGGGGTGGTTCGATTGCGTGCTGGAGACGAGCCACCAGGCGGGGGACCATTCGATCTTCCTCGGCCGGGTCGTGGCGGCCGGACATGCGGAAGGTCGGCCCCTGCTGTACTTCGACGGCGGCTATCACAAGCTGGCCGGGCCACGCCCGGCGCGGCCAGGGAGTGCGCGAAAACCCTGAGCGTCACAAAGACCGATCGACTGTTCCTCCAGACCGGGAGGCGACCTCGGAGACCGTGTCCAGGGTCCAGGCCCGGCCGTCGCGCGCGATGAACGGCTCGGCCGCCACCGGACCCCACGAGCCGACGGGATAGGTCGCCGGAGGCGGCGCGGAGGGGTCCTCCTGCGCTCGCGTCAGCGGATCGATGATCGACCAGGCCCGCTCGATCTCGTCCTCGCGCATGAACAGCGAAGCGTCCCCCGCCAGGGCGTCGAGGAGCAGCCGCTCGTACGCCTCGGGCGGCGCGGCCGTCGCCTGGTCGGCGAAGTGGAACACGAGCGAGGACGAGCGCACCTCCATGCCGCGATCCGGCACCTTGGTCTCGAAGCGGATGTGCACACCCTCGTCGGGCTGGATGCCGAGACTGATGCGGTTCCCCTGGAGGGTCTGCCCTTCGGGGAGCTCGAACATGTTGTGCGGCGGGGCCGTGCACTGTACGACGATTTCGGTCACCCGGCTTCCCAGCCCCTTGCCCGAGCGCAGATAGAACGGGATCCCCTGCCATCTCCAGGAGTCCACGAACAGTCGCACCGCCGCGTACGTCGGCGTGCGCGAATCCCTGCGGACCCCCGGCTCGAGACGGTAGCCGTCGTACTGCCCGACCACCATGTCACGGGAGGCCTCCTTCATGTCAATCCTTCGGACCGAGTCGAGGAGCTTCACCTTCTCGCTGCGGAGAGCGTCGGCCTCGAAGCGGCTGGGTGCCTCCATGGCGACGAGGCAGAGGAGCTGCATCAGGTGGTTCTGGAACATGTCGCGCAGCACGCCGGCGCCGTCATAGTACGCGCCCCGATCGTCCACGCGCTTCGATTCGGCGACCGTGATCTGCACGTGATCGATCAGGTTCCTGTTCCACAGAGGCTCGAACGCGATGTTGGCGAATCGGAACACCAGGATGTTCTGTATCGTTTCCTTGCCCAGGTAGTGATCGATGCGGAACACCTGCGATTCGTCGAAGGCGGACAGCAGCTTCTGGTTGAGGGCGCGTGCCGAGGCGAGGTCGTCGCCGAACGGCTTCTCGACCACGACCCGCCGCCACCCGCGGCCCGCGGCGCTCCGGCCGGCGAGACCGGCCTGGAGCATCCCGTCGATCGCCTTGGGGTAGAGCCACGGCGCCAGCGCCAGATAGTCGAGCCGCCCCGCGTCGGCGCTCCCGTCCCCGAGCGCATCGACCACGGCCGCCAGCCCCGCGCCACTGGTGACATCGCCGTGAGCGTAGCGGACGCGCCGCGCGAACTCGCGCCATGATGCTTGCTCCAGCGGGGCGCCCGAGGCCTTCAGGCCCGCCTCGAGCAGGTCGCGGAATCGGTCGTCGCCCAGCTCGCGTCGCGCCACGCCCAGGACGCGCGTGCCGGCCCTGAGCCGTCCCTTGCGGTGCAGGCTGAACAGGGCGGGAACCAGCTTGCTGGTGGCGAGGCTCCCGGTGGCGCCGAAAATAACCAGCGTGGGCGCCGACGGCCCGGCGCCACGGATTGTCACGAGGGAGACCTCTTGATCGCGTGACCGCCGAACTGCTGGCGCATGGCCGCCAGGAGCCGGTCGGCGAACGACTCGGTCTGCCGGCTGCGGAAGCGGGCCATGAGGGACAGCGCGATGACCGGAGCGGGAACGGCGCCGTCGAGCGATTCCTGAACGGTCCAGCGTCCCTCACCCGAGTCATCGACGTACGCCTCGATTCCCTCCAGGCCCGGCCGATCCCGGAGCGCCCGCGCCACGAGATCGAGGAGCCACGAGCGGACCACGCTGCCGTTCTGCCAGATCGCCGCGACCTGGTGCAGGTCCAGGGTGAAATCCTTCTTCGCGTCGAGGAGGGCGAAGCCCTCGGCGATCGATTGCATCATTCCGTACTCGATCCCGTTGTGGATCATCTTGACGAAATGGCCGGCTCCGACCGGCCCCACCCGGCCCCAGCCGCGGTCGGGTGCCGGCGCCAGCGCCTCGAAGACAGGCCGGAGACGTTCCACGATCTCCGGCGGACCGCCGAGCATCAGGCAGTACCCTTCCTGAAGACCCCAGATGCCCCCGCTGGTTCCCTGATCGAGATAGTGGACACCGCGCGCCGTCAGCGCGGCGGCGCGTCGCTGGTCGTCCTTGTAATAGGTGTTCCCGCCATCGAGCAGGACATCGCCCGGCTGCAGCAGCACCCCGAGACGCGTGACGGCCTCCTCGGTCGGGGCGCCGGCCGGAAGCATCAGCCAAACCGCCCGCGGCGGTCGCAGCCGGGCCACCAGATCCTCGAGGGAGGACGCCCCGGTCAGGCCCTCGCCGCCGAGCGCGTCGAGCGTCGCGGTGCTGCGCGCGTAACCCGTCACGCGGTGGCCCGCGCGCATCCAGCGCCGCGCCATGTTGCCGCCCATGCGGCCCAGCCCGACCAGACCCAGCTCCATCGGCGTCATCCTTTCTCGAGATCCAGCGTCTTGCGCAGGCGGCGGAGGTGCCTGTCCTCGCCGCTGAAGCGGGCCGACAGGAAGGCGCCCACCAGTTCGCGCGCCACCATGTCGCCGATGACCCGGGCGCCGAGGCAGAGGACGTTGATGTCGTCGTGCTCCACCCCCTGCCGGGCGCTGTAGGTGTCGTGGCAGAGCCCCGCGCGCACGCCGCCTATCTTGTTGGCGGCGACCGAGGCCCCGACGCCGCTGCCGCACACCAGGAGTCCGCGTTCCGCCGCGCCGGAAGCCACGGCACGCCCGACGGCGGCGGCCGAGTCGGGATAGTCGTCCTGCGGCTCGAGGACCGGGGTCAGGTCGGTCACCGCGTGCCCTTCGTCGCGCAGCATGCGTGCGAGGATCTCCTTCAGCGCAAAGCCGGCATGGTCGCATCCGACGGCGATCTTCATCGCGGGCTCCTGTCGGTGGGCACTTCGAAGGTGAGGGCCGACCGGTACGACACCCACTCCGCCCGGTCGTCGCCCGCGAGGGCGCGCATCCGCGTGGTCCTCAACAGCTGCCAGCCGGGCGTCGCGATCGGCACGGACGCATGCCCGTGCGCGTCCAGGCGGCCGCACCAGGCGTAGGGTCCGGCCGCGGCGGCGAGCCCGGCGTGCGTGGCGCACAGGAGGCCGCCGGAGTACGGCATGCCCTCGAACAGGACGGTGACCGGCAGCGATCCGCCCGGGCGCACCGCCGCCGGCTGGGTCTCGGGGATGATCTCGATCACCAGGTTGAGGTTCGCGAGAGCGGTATCCGACGGAGCGCCGGCGGCGTTCAGGAGCGTCTTCAGGTAGTCCCGGGAACGCTCCCGGCCAGGCGTCGCCGTGCTCTGGGTGGTCCTTCTCATCGCCAGGATGTCCTCGTGTCCCTCGATCTTCAGTCGCCCCTGGAATTCGCGCGCCGGAATCACGGTATAGACCGGCTCGCTCACGAGGGCCACGACCGTCGTGCCGGGCGACCGCAGGGCGATCCGTGGCGCCGGCGGGTTGCCTGCGTGGACGCGCTCCAGGAGATCGAGCCGCCCCGCGGCATCGACCAGGAAGAGCTCGCGCGTCGCGACGTGCCGCCAGTCGAGCACGGGACCCGGGAAGGTCGCGCCGCCGTGCAGCGCGAGCGCGACCGTCTCACCCTGCCCCGGGGACGAGCGGTCGGGGAGAATCCAGGAATCGCGCAGGGCGGCGGGCACCGATCTCGTCGCGACCGCAAGCACCATGCATCCGAGCGCCCAGCAGCGGGGCGCTCGACTCCGGGACCGGCCGGATCTCATCGCGCCAAGGATATCACCGCGGCCCGGGACACCACCCGCTCGGCGGCGAGCTCCCCGCTGCGCACGCAGTCGGGGATCCCGACGCCCCGGAGGCCGTTGCCGGCCAGCGCCAGGCCCGGGCTCGCCGCGAGACGCTCCTCGATCGCCGCCACCCGGTCCAGGTGCCCCAGCTCGTACTGCGCCATGGCGCTCCGGTGGACGTAGGCGCGGGCGAACAGGGGAGCGGCGGTGATTCCGAGAACGGCGCGCAGGTCCTCCTCGGCGATCCGTTCGGGCAGGTCGGTCGCAGCGTCGGTCGAGCCGTCCAGGAACGCGCGCAGCAGGACGATCCCCTCCGGCGCGCGCCCGGGGAACTTGACGCTCGAGAACGAGCAGGCGACGAGACGACGACCCTCTCCGCGAGGGACGACGAATCCGAACCCGTCGAGCGGATGGGCGACGTCGCTTCGGCGATACGCCAGGTTGACGGTCACCGCGCTGCCGTAGGGCACCGCGGCCAATCGATCGGCCAGAGGGCCATCGAGCGCTCGCAGCAGAGGAGCGGCGGCGCCTGCCGGCATGGCGAGCACCAGGGCGTCGGCCTCGATCGACGGGCCCCGATCGATCGCCACCCTGAAACCCGACGGGGTCGCGGTCTCGATGCCGACCACGCGGGCTCCCAGGCGCAGGGCCCCGGTCGGGAGATCGGCGGCCAGCCGGTCGGTGAGCGCCTGCAGGCCGCTCCTGAGAGTCACGAACAGGGAGTAGCGCGCTCCGCTCACGCCCGCGCGCGACGTGGCCGGGGCGTCCCGGCGGGCGCGCAGCAGCCCGAGAATCACGCTGCGGTGCGTCTGCTCCAGATCGAGGAAGCGCGGCATCGTTGCGCGCAGGCTCAGCGTCTCGGGGTCGGCGTTGTAGATGCCCGCCAGGAGCGGCTGGGCCAGACGCTCCAGGGTCTGGCGGCCGAATCGCCGCCGGACGAACGACGCCAGGCTCTCGTCCGCGCCGGGCCGCCCGCGCGGAAGGAACAGGTCGCAGAAGGCGCGCGCCTTGCCTCCAGGACTCAGGATCCGCGTCGCCGCGAACGTCAGCAGACGCCCGGGCGCCAGGAGCTGGTACCCTTCAGGGATCGGCAGCAGTCGGCCGCGCACACAGACGAACGAGCGCCGATGCGCCGCGTTCGTGCCCACGATCTCGCCCGCCAGGCCGGCGCGGCGGCACAGGTCGATCCCCCACGGTCTGTCGGAGACGAAGCAGTCGGGGCCGCCCTCGACAATGCAGCCCTCGATGCGCTCGGTCCGGATCACCCCCCCGGGACGCAGCGCCGCCTCGAGGAGGGTGAGATCGAGCGGCAGCCCGCTCTCCCGCGCCAGGGACATCAGGCGATGGGCGCAGGCGAGTCCGGCGACGCCGGCGCCGGCGATCGCCACCCTGAAGCGCCCGCCGGTCACCGGCGACGCCGCCGTCACCGGCCGTCGATTACGTCGCGGACGAGGTCGAGCATCATTTGCGTGAACGCCGGGTGATCCCCGGCGGTTCCGGCGCGAACGAAGCCGATCCCGATCTCATCCGCGACGCGCCGGGCCGCGATGTCGAGATCGTAGAGGACCTCGACGTGGTCGCTGACGAACCCGATCGGAGAGACCACCACGTCGCGCACCGCGCGATGCCGCAGCGCGCGCAGCGCGTCTGCGATGTCCGGCTCGAGCCACGGGTCCGCCGGATGTCCGCTGCGGCTCGTGTAGGCCAGGGACCAGGAGACCAACCCCAGCCGCTCTCCGACCAGGCGGGCGGATCGCGCGATGCTCTCGGCGTACGACGCGCGACGCGACATCTCCACGGGGACGCTGTGGGCGGTGAACACGACCTCGGCCGCGCCGCGCCGGCGCGCGGGGACCGCCTGCAACGCGTCGGAGGTGCGCGCCGCGGCCGCCTCGATGAATCCGGGATGGTCGGACCATGGCGCCACGTAGTCGACCGGAGGCGCCGCTTCGCCCAGTCTCGAGCGGGCATCGGACACGGCGCGGAGGTACGCCTCCCAGGACGCCGCGCAGCGATGCGCCGCCAGGACCAGACCGACGGCGCGACGCCGACCCTCGCGTACCATGGTCTCGAGCGTCTGAGCCACGTACGGCTCCCAGTGGCGCATGCCGACGTAGACGGGAATCCGCGGACCCTCGGAGTCGAGCCGGTCGCGCAGGGCCGCGGCCTGGGCCAGAGTGAGACGGTTGATCGGCGAGACGCCGCCGACCTCCTCGTAGTGTCGGACCACCTCCTCGTAGCGCTCCTTCGGGATCGGCCGGCCGCGCAGGACGTTGTCGAGAAAGGGACGGACCTCCATCCGCTTCGTCGGTCCGCCGAACGCCAGCAGCAGGACCGCATCGTGCTCCACCGGAGGCATGCTCAGGCCCCGCCGCGCTCGTGCACCGCGTCCACCAGCGCCAGCACGTTGTCGAGGGGAGTGTGCGGAAGGATCCCGTGTCCGAGGTTGAAGATGTGTCCCGCGCGCCCCGCGACCCGCCCCAGAAGATCGTGGGCGCGGCGGCGCACCTCGTGACGCGCCGCGAACAGGACGGTCGGATCGAGATTCCCCTGCACGGCGACGTCCCCCAGGCCGTCCCACGCCGAGGGCAGGTCGACGCGCCAGTCGAGCCCGATGACGTCGCCCCCCGCCTCCCTCAGGAGAGGCAGCAGGCTGCCGGTCTGGGTGCCGAAATGAACGACCGGCGTGCCGGGCGGCAGCGCCTGGATGACCCGCCGGGTGTGCGGCAGAACGAATTCGCGGTAATCGGCTGGACCGAGACAGCCGACCCAGGTGTCGAAGACCTGGACCGCCTGTGCCCCAGCGGCGATCTGGCCCCGCAGATAGTCGATCGTGATGCGGGAGATCGTCTCCAGGAGCGCGTGCCAGGCGCCGGCGTCCTTCATGAAGAACGACTTGGTCTTCGTGTAATGCGTCGAGCCGCCGCCCTCGATCATGTAGGACGCCATGGTGAACGGGGCGCCCGCGAAGCCCAGCAGGGGTATGGCCGGAGGGAGCGCCCGACGGGTCCGTCGGATGGCCTCGAAGACGTAGCCGACGCTCTCCTGGAGATCGGGCTCGCGCAGGCGGTCGATGTCCTCCGGCGTCCGGATCGGCGGCTCGATCGAGGGGCCTCCTCCCTTGGGATAGGCGAGGGTCAATCCGGTGCCCTGGACCGGCAGCAGGAGGTCGGCGAAGATGATGGCGGCGTCGACCTCGAGGCGTTCGACGGCATAGAGGGTGATCTGCGTCACCAGGTCGGGGTCGCGGCAGATCTCGAGGAACGATCGCCGGCCGCGGATCTGGCGGTACTCGCGCATGTAGCGACCGGCCTGGCGCATCAGCCAGATCGGCGTCGTCGCGACCGGCTCCTTGCGGCAGGCGCGCAGAAAGGGGCTGTCCGCGAGCGGGTCGATCCCGCGAGCCGGCGCGGACGACCGGGACGGAGCGGCGCGCGGCGCCGCGATCGTGCCGCCAACGGCGCCGCCGGGCGCGCTGACCCGGGAGCCGAGGCGTCCGGGCCCGTTGCCGGATCCGTCACCTGAGGGGGTTCGCTTCCGCTCGAGGATTGCGTGGCAGCGAAGACTCGCCTCGCGCACCAGGGGCCCCATCTTCGGATGGGGCGGCTCGAGGTCGACCGCGATGCCATGATTGCGCAGGCTCTCGCTCGCGACCGGCCCGACGGACGCCACGACCGCCCGGTCCAGGGCGGTCCGCACCCGCTCGTCCATCCCGCCGTCCCGGGCGACCTGCAGGACGTTCTCGACCTGATTGGCGTTGGTGAACAGGACGACCGGCACCCGGCCGCTTGCGATCTCCTCGAGCGCTCGCCGGAGCGGCGTCAGGTCGAGCGGCAGGGCCCAGCGATAGACCGGGACGCGCAGCACGTCGGCGCCGCGCTCCTTGAGGCCCTGCAGGAGGTCGAGGTTGCTGACGCCGTACTCCTGCACGGCGACCCTGCGCCCGCGGACTGGCGCCTTCTCGTCCAGTGTTCTCAGGAGCTCGACCCAGGTGTTCGGCTCCGGAACGGTGATGCCCGGGTCGAGACCGAGAGCTTTCGCGACCGCTACCGGCTTGGGGCCGCGGCAGACGCGCGTCACGCCGGCAAGGGCGCTCACGATCCGGTCCCGCGTATGGCGCGTCTCCAGGGCGTCGACCAGCGTCCGCAACCCGACACCGGTCAGCAGGATCAGGATGTCGACCTGCGCGGCCAGGAGCTTCTCGCCGAAGTCCAGGGCCTCGCGGTTCTCGGCGAGGCGGATCTCCCGCATCGACGGGGCGACCAGGGCGCGGCCGCCGTGGCTTTCGATGAGGCGCGCCATTTCCCCGGCCATCCGGCTCTCGAAGGCTCCGACGAGCAATCCGCCGAACCCCTTGACCGACTGCGCGGTATCGGACATGCGGTCCCTCGAAGCAGGAGACTCCATCGTATCAAATCGAATAGGGCTTGCGTCGCCCGGGGCCGGGGTCCAGATTATAGTTGACATGAAAGTACACATTTCGTAGACTGTCGGCGTCACCCGGAGGGTCTTACGGAAATGAAAGTCACGTCGCAGGAAGAGTACGGCCTGCGGTGCATCCTGCAGATGGCACTGCACGCCCGGAGGGGCAGGAGCAACCCTCTGACTCTGGGCCAGATCGCCCGGGAGGAAGGGCTGACCGTCCCGCATGTGGCGAAACTGATCCGCAGCCTGCGCAAAGCGGGGCTGGTCAAGAGCACTCTCGGTCGGACCGGAGGGTACGTCCTGACCCGCGACGCCAGCCGGATCAGCGTGGGGGAGGTCCTCACGGCGCTCGGTGGCGGTCGCCTGTACGACGGGGCTTACTGCGAGCGGCATGCCGGAGATCTCAAGGTCTGCACCCACATGGGCGACTGCTCCATCCGGTCGCTCTGGGGCGTGCTCGAGGAGCTTCTGGAGAAGGTCCTGGGTCGGACCATGCTGTCGGAATTGATCAGCAGCGAGAAGACGATGCACGCGGTGCTCGACGAGAGGGCCCCGGTCGCCTGCAACGGCGGCACGGCGACCGTCCGCTGCACCGATTGCGGGCTGGGAGGGAAGTGATGGCGACCCCGGCGGCCAAGACGCTCGAGGATCTGACCCGGCGCGAGTACAAGTACGGCTTCGTCACCGACATCGAAGCGGAGACCGTGCCGCGCGGATTGAATGAAGAGATCATCCGCATGATATCCGCGAAGAAGAACGAGCCCGAGTTCATGCTCGAGTGGCGTCTGAAGGCCTTCCGCCACTGGCTGACGATGAAGGAGCCGCGCTGGGCCAACGTCCACTATCCCCCCATCGACTACCAGTCGATCATCTACTACTCCGCTCCGAAGATGAAGAAAGGCCCGAACAGTCTCGAGGAGGTCGACCCCGAGCTCCTGAAGACCTACGAGAAGCTCGGGATTCCCCTGGCGGAGCAGGAGCGCCTCGCGGGGGTTGCGGTGGACGCGGTGTTCGACAGCGTCTCCGTGGCCACGACGTTCAAGGAGAAGCTCAAGGAGCTGGGTATCATCTTCTGCTCCTTCTCGGAGGCGGTCCGTGAGCACCCCGACCTGGTGCGGGAGCATCTCGGATCGGTGGTGCCCTACAACGACAACTTCTTCGCCGCCCTCAACTCGGCGGTGTTCAGCGACGGCTCGTTCGCCTACATCCCGAAGGGGGTGCGCTGTCCGATGGAGCTGAGCACCTATTTCCGCATCAATGCCGCCGACACCGGACAGTTCGAGCGCACCCTGATCGTCGCCGACGAGGGGTCGTACGTGTCGTACCTCGAGGGCTGCACGGCGCCGCGGCGGGACACCAATCAGCTGCACGCGGCGGTGGTCGAGCTCGTTGCCCTCAAGAACGCCACGCTCAAGTACTCGACGGTCCAGAACTGGTATCCGGGAGACCGGGAGGGGAAGGGCGGCATCTACAACTTCGTCACCAAGCGCGGCAAGTGCGCCGGGGAAGGCTCGAAGATCTCCTGGACGCAGGTCGAGACGGGCTCGGCGATCACCTGGAAATACCCCTCCTGCATCCTGCAGGGGGACAACTCGGTCGGCGAGTTCTACTCGGTGGCGGTGACCAACAACCATCAGCAGGCCGACACCGGCACCAAGATGATTCACATCGGCCGGAACACGCGCAGCACGATCATCTCCAAAGGGATCTCGGCCGGTCACGGCCAGAACACGTACCGCGGCATGGTGAAGATCATGAAGGGGGCGACGGAGGCGCGCAATTATTCCCAGTGCGACTCCCTGCTCATGAGCAGCACCTGCGGCGCCCACACCTTTCCCTACATCGAGGTCAAGAACAGCACGGCGCGCCTCGAGCACGAGGCGTCGACCTCGAAGATCGGCGAGGATCAGCTGTTCTATTGCCGGCAGCGCGGCCTCAAGCCCGAGGACGCCGTCTCGATGATCGTCAACGGCTTCTGCAAGGAAGTGTTCCGCGAGCTGCCGATGGAGTTCGCGGTGGAGGCGCAGAAGCTGCTCGGTGTCAGCCTCGAGGGCAGCGTCGGCTGAGCCCTCGTCATGTCGCAGGACAGAGGACCGCATGCTTCAGATCCGCAATCTGCACGCCCGGGCCGGCGAGAAGGACATCCTGAAGGGGATCGACCTGAGAGTCGAGGCCGGCGAAGTCCACGCCATCATGGGACCGAACGGCTCCGGCAAGAGCACGCTCGCGAACGTCCTCGCCGGACGCGAATCGATCGAGGTGACCCGGGGCGGGGTCCTGTACGAGGGCAGGGACCTGCTGGCCATGTCTCCCGAGGAGCGCGCCTGGGAGGGTGTCTTTCTCGCCTTCCAGTATCCGGTCGAGATCCCCGGCGTCAGCACGATGTATCTGCTCAAGGCGGGGTTGAACGCCATCCGCAAGCATCGCGGCCAGCCGGAGCTCGACGCCATCGAGTTCCTCGCGATGATCAAGGAGAAGGTCAGGCTGGTCGAGATCGAGCAGGCGTTCCTCAACCGCTCCGTGAACGAGGGCTTCTCGGGCGGCGAGAAGAAGCGCAACGAGATCCTGCAGATGGCCGTGCTGGATCCCCGCCTGGCCATCCTGGACGAGACCGACAGCGGGCTGGACATCGACGCGCTGCGGGTCGTGGCCAACGGCGTCAACGGGCTGCGCTCCCCGCAGCGATCGATGCTGGTGATCACGCACTACCAGCGGCTGCTGAACTACATCGTCCCCGACCGCGTGCACGTGCTGCACAACGGGCGCATCGTCCGGTCCGGCGGCAAGGAGCTGGCCCTGGAGCTCGAGAAGCGGGGCTACGCCTGGATCGAGCAGGAGACGCGGCGGGATGGCGCGGGCGCCGCACCGGGGGCGTAGGGCATGGCGCGTTCGACGACCGGAGCCGCTGGTGGGGACAGGGAGCGCTATCGGACGGCCTTCGCCTGCCAGGTCAAGGAGCGGCCGTCCGTCGGGCGCTCCTGGACGCTGCCCTTGCGCCGGGAGGCGCTCTCCCGGTTCGAAAACATCGGTTTCCCCACGGCGCAGGACGAGGAGTGGCGAAAGACCAGCGTGGCGCCGATCCTGCAGGTCCCGTTCGCTCCGCAGCAGGCGCCCGCGACCAATGGCTTCACGCACGACGTGATCGAGCGCTACACCTTCGAGCCCTGGGACTGCACGCACCTGGTGTTCGTGAACGGCCACTACGCGCCCCGGCTCTCGCGTCTGCGGCCGCTGCCGGCGGGGGTGGTGATCGAGCCGCTCGCCGCCGCCCTCGAGCCTCGACGCGACGAGATCGAGCCGCACCTCGGTCGTCACGCCGACGGCGGGTCGCACGCTTTCGCCGCGCTCAACACGGCGTTCCTGCAGGACGGCGCCTATGTCCGCGTACCGGACGGGGTCGAGCTCGAGGAGCCCCTCCATCTGCTGTTCCTCTCGACCTCCCGCGGGGAGCCGGTGGTGTCGTACCCCAGGAACCTGATTGTCGCCGGCCGGGGGGCGCGCGTCTCGATCGTCGAGAGCTACGTCGGGCCGCACCACGACCGGTACTTCACCGACGCGGTCACGGAGATCGTCGCGGAGGAGAACGCCGCGGTCGATCATTACAAGCTGCAGCGCGAGAGCGAGCGCGGATACCACGTGGCGGTCGTCAAAAGCGCGCTGGGTCGTTACGCCCGGCTCGGGTCCTGGAACATCTCGCTCGGGGGAGCCCTGGTCCGCAACGATCTCGGCGTCCTCCTGGGTGCGGAGGGCGGCGAGGTCACGTTGGATGGGCTGTACATCACCGGCGGGACGCAGCACGTCGACAACCACACCCTCATCGATCACGCCAGCCCGCACTGCGCGAGCCACGAGCTGTACAAGGGGGTGCTGGACGACCGCTCGCGCGGGGTGTTCGACGGAACGATCATCGTCCGCCAGGACGCGCAGAAGAGCGACGCGCACCAGACGAACCGGAACCTGCTGGTCTCCGAGAACGCCCTGGTGGACTCGACGCCACGCCTGCAGATCCTGGCCGACGACGTGAAGTGCACGCACGCCGCGACCATCGGGCAGATCGACGAGGATCAGATGTTCTACCTCCGGTCCCGCGCGATCGGACTGGAAGCCGCGCGCAACCTGCTGATCCAGGCGTTCGTGAGCGAAATCCTCCACAGCGTCAGGATCGAGCCGATCCGGGCCGGGCTCGAGTGCCTGCTGTTCACCCGGCTGCGCAAGGGGCACGGGGCGGGGGTGGAGTCGTGACGCGACCTTCCGATCGACGCGCCGCGCCCACCGCACCCGGGACTCCTGCGACGTTCGACGTGGAGAGAATCCGGGAGGACTTCCCCATCCTGGCCCAGACGGTGTTCGGCAAGCCGCTCGTCTATCTCGACAACGCCGCGACCGCCCAGAAGCCGCGCGCGGTGATCGACGCGCTGACGCGCTACTACGCGCTCGACAACGCCAACATCCACCGCGGCCTGCACCAGCTCAGCGAGCGATCCACGGCGGCCTACGAGGAGACCCGCGCCAAGGTGCGGCGATTCCTGAACGCCGCAGAGGACCGGGAAATCCTCTTCGTGCGCGGCACGACCGAGGCGATCAACCTGGTGGCGTCCAGCTACGGCCGCCCGCGGGTCGGACGCGGCGACGAGGTGCTGATCACGACCATGGAGCATCACTCGAACATCGTCCCCTGGCAGATGCTCTGCGAGGAGAAGGGAGCCCGGCTGCGCGTCGCGCCGATCAACGACGACGGCGAGCTGCTCCTGGACGAGTTCGAAAAGCTCCTTGGGCCGGCGACACGCATCGTCTCCATGGCGCACGTATCGAACGCCCTCGGGACCGTCAACCCGATCCGCCGCATCGTCGAGATGGCGCACCGGCGGAACATCCCGGTGCTGGTCGACGGCGCCCAGGCGGCGCCGCATTTCCCGGTCGACGTGCGCGCGCTCGATTGCGACTTCTACGCCCTGTCGGGCCACAAGCTCTTCGGTCCCACCGGCATCGGGGTTCTCTACGGCAAGGCCGCGCTCCTGGAGGCGATGCCTCCGTATCAGGGGGGCGGCGACATGATCGCCTCGGTCACCTTCGAGAAGACGATCTACAACCGGCTGCCGCACAAGTTCGAGGCCGGCACGCCGGACATCGCGGGCGTGATCGGGCTTGGCGCGGCGCTCGACTATCTGGCCTCGCTTGAGACCGAGGGACGCGCGGCGCACGAAGAGGACCTGCTCGACCACGCCACGCGGACACTCGCGGCAATCCCGCGCGTCCGGATCGTCGGAAGAGCGAAGCAAAAGACCGGGGTCGTGTCGTTCATCGTCGAGGGGGTGCATCCGCACGACATCGGTACGATCCTGGATCGGGAAGGGATCGCCATCCGCGCCGGCCACCACTGCGCCCAGCCGCTGATGGAGCGATTCGGCGTCCCGGCCACGGCGCGTGCCTCCCTGGCGCTGTACAACACGCACCGGGAGATCGACGCGCTGGGGTCGGGGGTTCGCAAGGTGCTGGAGGTGTTTCGCTGATGGCGTCCGATCTGGGCGATCTGTACCAGGAAGTGATCCTCGATCACAACCGGCAGCCGCGGAACTTCGGTGACCTTCCGGGGGCGACTCGCCGCGCCGAGGGCTTCAACCCCCTGTGCGGCGATCGTGTCACGGTCTCCCTGAGCCTGGAGGGGGACATCCTGAAGGAGATTCGTTTCCAGGGGTCCGGCTGCGCCATCTCGAAGGCGTCGGCCTCGATGATGACGGAGAGCATGAAGGGGAGGACCCGCGCCCAGGCGGAGACGCTGTTCCGCGAGTTCCATCGCCTGCTCACCGAAGATGGCGGCTCACCCGACGGGGCGGCTCTGGGCAAGCTGGTGGTGTTCTCCGGCGTGCGCGAATTCCCGATCCGGGTGAAGTGCGCCACGCTCGCCTGGCACACGCTGCGCGCCGCCCTCGACAACACGAACGGCATCGCGACGACGGAGTGAAAGCGCATGAGCGACACGAAGAGTGACGGCGGCCCGCTCGCCGGGATCGGCGCGGACGCGGGCCTGCGCGAGAAGGTCATCGAGGCGCTGCAGACCTGCTACGACCCGGAGATCCCGGTCAACATCTACGAGCTCGGTCTGGTCTACGACATCGACGTCGACGAGCAGAAGGGGGAGGTCGGCATCCGCATGACGCTCACGTCGCCGGCCTGTCCGGTGGCGGGCTCGCTGCCGCCCGAGGTCGAGGCCAAGGTGCGGGCGGTCCCGGGCGTCCACAAGGCGAGCGTCGCGGTCGTCTGGGAGCCCCCCTGGACGCCCGAGAAGATGACCGAAGCGGCCAAGCTGCAGCTCGGGATGCTCTGAAAAATCGTGGGCGGATAGGGCCTCCGCGACGCCGGGCCGGCGGGCGGCCGGTCGCGTTTCAAATCGTGGTGCGCGTGACGGGAGTCGGCCGCTCCCTGCCGGTCAGGCGATCCGCGACGAAGTTGTCGAAGATGTGGACCATCCACTCGAGCGGGCTCAGACGCCCGCGTGTATACCCGCCCGACTGGGTGCCCTGGTAGGCCAGCTCGCACGCCCGCCAGTCCTGCCGGTTCGTCAGATCCCAGAAATCGATGGCGTCGGACGGGTCGAACCCTGGCCGCTCGACCTCCTCAGGGTCGAACAGGAACTCGCACACGACCTCGGACCGCCCCGTGTCCTGCGGCCAGACGGTGTGGGTCATCACGTAGTCGGGGTGCAGGCTGAGCAGCAGATTCGGGTAGACGATGTAGTAGTGGATGCGCCGGTGATCCTCGGCCGCGATCCCCTTGAAGGGGGGACGGTTGCTCCTCCCGCTGAGCGACATCGTCTGGTATTCGTCCTTGCGCAGATCCATCCAGCCGCCGACGGTCGCCTGGTTGATCAGATCGATCTCGCCGCTCATATAGTGCGAGACGCGGTTCAGCTCGGGGTGGATCAGGGAGCAGTGGTAGCACTCCGAGTAGTTCTCGCAGAGCATCTTCCAGTTGCTCTCCACCGTGTAGCCGATCCGACGGCCTCGGCGCAGCGTGCCCATCCCGTAGCGCGCGAACTTCGTGCCCATCTCTCCCAGGAACTCGGCGAGCCCGGGCCCGGCGGTCGAGAAGTTGATGAACAGGAAGCCGTCCCAGCGCTCCAGCCGCACCCGGTTGAGACCGAACTGGCGCTTCTCGAAATGGCGCGCGTCCTCCATGTGTGGCGCGACGCGCAGCGATCCGTCGAGGTCGTAAGTCCAGGCATGGTACGGGCACAGCAGGTGCTTCAGACCCGAGCCCGATGCCTCGGTGACGAGACGCGAGCCGCGATGGCGGCAGACGTTGTGAAACGCGTGAACGTCCCCGCCGGCGTCGCGCAGCACGAGGACGCTCTCCCGGCCGACCGTGCGGGTGAGAAAATCGCCGGGCTTCGCCACGTCCTCCTCCCGGCCGACGCACAGCCACATGCTCGTGAACATGCTGCGCAGCTCGTTCTCGAGGACCGCCGGATCGTGGTAATAGCGGGCGGGAAGAGTGGTCGCTTCTTCGAGCGGCAGGCGGATCGTGGCGAGGTCGCGCTCGATGTCGGCGGGGCTCAGCGGCTCGCGCCCCGCCGACCACGGCCGCGCGGCTCGATCGTGAAGCAGGTCCGCGCCGGGCGTCGGGGCATCGGTTGCGTTCGCCATGGTCCCCTCCTCAGAATCGCGGCCAGGGAAATATACCAGCGCGACGCGGGGCGCGCAAGAGAAATGAAACGTGAGTGCGTATAGTAAAACCGCAATCCCCGGGTCGCCTGCGCCGACGCGCGCGCCCCGCCGCGTATACTCGATCGCATGTTTTCGCGCCGGCTGAGCTGGCCCTTCCCGTCGAACCGACTGTCGCGACTTCTCGAAGAGAAGCGCGCGCGCGGAGCCAGGGTCCTCGATCTGACGGAGTCGAACCCGACGCGGGTCGGCCTCGAGTACCCCTGCGCCGCCATCGAAGATGCGCTGCGCGACGCGGCGGCCAGCGGCTACGAGCCGTCGGCTCTCGGCCTGGAATCGGCGCGCGTGGCCGTGGCGGAGTGGCTGGCGCGGCGCGGCCGGCCGGCAACCGCCGACCGGATTCTCCTGACGGCAAGCACGAGCGAGGCCTACGCCTTCCTGTTCAAGCTCCTGGCCGACCCGGGCGATCGCGTCCTGGTGCCGCGTCCGAGCTATCCGCTGTTCGACTACCTCGCGTCGCTCGAAGGAGTGCGCACGTCGTCCTACCCGCTGACCTACGACACGCGCTGGTCGCTCGACCTCGACGCGCTCGAAAGCGGATCACGAACGGGGTCGCCGCCGCGGGCGATCGTGGTCGTGAACCCCAACAACCCCACCGGCTCGCCCGTGCGCCAGAACGAGCGGCCGAGGCTCGAGGACATCGCGGCGCGCGCCAACGCGGCGATCGTCTCGGACGAGGTGTTCTTCGATTACCTGGGAGAGCCGCCGATCGGAAGCGAGCCCTCGGCTGGAGCGACTGCACGAGGACCGGAGGCCCGGGCCGTCTCTCTCATGACGCGCGCGGCGGTGCCGGAGGGACCCGACTCCGCCGGCGCCGGAGCGTTGAAGTTCGTGCTCGGCGGGCTGTCGAAAGCGTGCGGTCTGCCGCAGATGAAGCTCGCCTGGATGGTCGTGGGCGGGCCTGAGGATCGAGTCGCGCAGGCACTGGAGCGACTCGAGCTCATCGCCGACACTTATCTGTCGGTCGGCACGCCCGTGCAGCGCGCCACGGCGCGGCTCCTGTCGATCGGCGACGGGATCCACCTCTCGATCCAGAGGCGGATCGCGACCAACGCCGAGAGGCTGCGGGGGGAGGCCGGCGCCGTCGCGTCCTGCGGCGTGCTGGCGCGCGAAGGCGGATGGTCCGCCGTCCTGCAGGTGCCTGCGGTCCGCTCCGAGGAAGAGCTGGTGCTCGACCTGCTGGCGCGGGACGATGTCCTGGTCCAGCCGGGCTACTTCTTCGATTTTTCCCGCGAAGCCTATCTCGTCCTCAGCCTGCTGGTCGACCCGGAGATCTTCGCCGAGGCGCTGCGACGGCTCCTGATCCGGTTCGACCGCTCCTGAGGGAAGAGCAAGGGCCGCCCGAACGGACGGCCCCGGTCCTAGATCCACTTGCTGGTCTGGCAGCCGAGAGCGCGCCGGGCCACGCAGTCAGTCGAAATAATCGTGCTTCACCTTCGGCAGCCGATCCTCGTACACGAAATGGTCCGAGTGATCCGGCGTGTGGCATTCCAGACAGACCTTCGCGGGAACCTCCTTCCTGATGTTCTCCCTGGCGGGCTGCGCCGCGTGCTCGCCGCCCGGTCCGTGGCACACCTCGCACTGCACGTTCGCGAGCGTCGCCTCGGGCGACCCGAGACGATAGCCGTGCGCGGTTCCATAGCCGACCACGTGACAGGCGACGCATTTCGGCTGAAAGTGCCGGTGACGATCGAGCAGCGTCTTGTAGGCGGTGGCGTGCTTGGTGCGCCGCCACTGCGCCATCTCGGGCGCGTGGCACTCGGAGCATTTCGCCGCGCCGACGTACTGCCCGCTCAGACGCGCCGGGTCGCCGGCGAACAGGGGCGGCACCGCCTCCTGGGCGGCGACCTCGCGGCCGACGCGGTCGTAGAACCGGTTCAGCGCGTCGCGCACGCGCGGCTCGTCCGGCGTGTCCTCGTACAGCCAATGGTCGCCGAACTCCGCGGTGGCGATCCGACCCCGGGCGTCCAGCCCGAGGCGCACGCTGCTGAGGCCGTAATTGGTGAGGCTCGTGTAGGCCACGAGCGTCCTGCCGATGAACCCGTCCTGGTCCTCCGGATGGATGTGCTCCGGGTTGCCATCCACCATCGCCGGCGCGCGGTAGTCGCTGGAGAGAACGGCGTCGAGCTCCGGGACGGCGCCGGCGACCGTGCGCACCGTGAACGGCGTCAGCCTGCCCAGCGCGACCACGAGATCGGCCCTCTTCCTGAGTTCGGGCGCCGCCTTCTTGAGGGTCTCGATCGGATCGGCGAATGTCAGCGAGCGCGTATTCTCCTCGAACAGGGCGGTCGCCGATTGGCCATAGGGCGGCTCGAAGACGCCGATGACCCCGACGCGCACGCCGTCGGAGCGCAGCACGATCGAGGCGGGGGCGATCGGCTTCCCGGACTGGCTGAGGTTGGACGCCAGGAACGGCACCCGCAGCCCGCGCGTCTGCTCGTGGAAATAATCGAGCCCGAAGGTCAGCTCGGTCGTCCCGATGGCGGCCGCCCGGTAGTGCATCATGTCGAGGGTCGACAGGTACAGCGCCTGCTCCTGGCGCGTCAGAAAGTCGAGCTCGAGCTGCTTCTCCGGCCGCACGAACGCGCTTCCGGCGTCCAGGATGAGGGACCCCGGATCCTTCCGGAGCAGGCGCTCGAACGCGGTGGCCCGGCGGGCGACGCCACCCGACTGGTTCACCTTGCAGCCGCAATTCTCGAGGTAGCCTTGGGTGTCGCCGGTCACCAGCAGATTGATCCGGCGCACCACGGGGCCGCCCGGAGGCTCGGGCCTGGGCCGCGTGGGCGTCATCGTGTAGGCCTTGCCGAGCGGGATGATCTCCTTGCCGCGCACGTAACGGGCGCGGAACTCCTCGCGGAAGCCGGAGCGCACCTCCGGCACGAGCGACCACAGGGAGGGAGCGCGGCGCTCGCGAAACATCTGACGGAGGATGGGATCCAGACCGCCCTCGCCACCCGCGCCACGCAGCTCGTGGTCCAGGTGCTGCAGGACGAAGGGAGCCCGCGACTCGGTCTCGACGCGGTGGCTCCCGGCGGTGGCGTAGATCTTCTCGAGATCGGACTCGACACCCTGGACGGGAAGCGAGATCAAGTAGCCGACTGCGAGGCTGCGGCTCACCTCGTCCCCGGGCATGAGCCCCGCGGCGGCCACCGCGCGCCACGAGTAGAGATGCTTGACGCCGTCCACCAGCCAGTACTCGTCCGGCCGGACGATCTCGGTGCGGTAGGGCGCGTGCCGCACATAGGCCTCGATCAGGGACTGCGCGAAGGTGTGCAGACGGTCTGCGGTCAGGGGGGAGAGCGTCTCGCCCTGGCCCGTGCCCCAGCCTTCACCCGCGATCTCGTCGCCCGTGGGTGCCTTCGGGAGGACCACCACCCGGTACTCCGCCCCGAGATCGCGGCCGAACAGCTCGTGCAGGTAGCGCGCGGCGGCCTCGATCCCCGCCTCATCGCGCGCCTCCTGATCCTCGGGGATGCCGGCGGCGTACGCCAGGCGCATGCGCGTGCCTCCCAGGTCGAACGAGCGCTCGCGGAAACGACCCATCCCGATGGCGGCGGAGACCAGGTGCTCGGCCGCCAGGTCCCCGTCGACGCCCGGTCGGAAGCCCTCGCCGTCCTTCTGCCAGGGAACGACGGCGCTCCAGCGCTCCGGGAGATCGAGACGGACGGTGATGTCCCGGAGGGTCTCGGCGGGATCGGGCAGGAGGAACACGTCCCGTCCGGTGACGAACCCGAACTCATTCCCCAGATAGCCCTGGCACCGGCCGGTGAACCCCATGTGCGCGTCGCCTTCTCGGGCGCCGGGCGTGATCGTGTAGCGTACGACGAGCGGGGAGGGGAGGGGGCCCCTCAGGACGTAACGCGGGATGTCGAGCGGGCGGTTGTTGAACTGTGTCGTCTCGATGCGCGCCTCGGCCGGGACGCGGGTCCCGTCCGCCCCATGGGCGGCGAATTCGCTCACCCGGAAAACGTCGGTCGTGGTGAAGCCCCGGAGGTCCAGCCCATCCGGAGGGGCGTCACGTATCTCCAGGGTGACCGCGAGGCGATCCGGCCGGCCGGGCGGCCCGGCAGGCGCGATGGTGAAGGTGACGCCGGGCGAGCGCCGGCAGGCGGCGTCCAGAACGGCAGCCAGGGAGGTTGCGCATAATAAGGATACGAGGTTGCGCGGCGGCCGCACGCCTGGCCTCCCGGGGCTTGGTCCGGTGCAGGGCGTCCAATGGCTCGAAAGCGTGTTATCCACCGGCAGACGGCGCCTTGTCAACGGGCAGGCGCATCTCCTGGCACGACATCGACATCCGCGAGGACCCGTGCGGGCGTAGAACAGTCGGAGAGTCGACCGGGGCTGCCCCGGTTTGTCTGGCGCCCGGTGCTTGTGTATACTCCCGCACCCTCCGTCAAACCATGGTGGTCGGACGGACGTGCAGGCATCACAGCAAGGAGGACACCGGAATGACTGGCAAGAAGGCTCTCGGTTTCGTCGTGGCGACTGCCGTTGTCGGTATGCTCGCGGGCGGACACTATTTCGCCGGCGATGCGGCCAAGAAGGACGCGGGCAAGTCGGTGAAGTGCGCTGGCGCCAACTCGTGCAAGGGCAAGGGCGAGTGCGCCTCCGCCGATGGCAGCCATGCCTGCGCCGGCAAGAACGAGTGCAAGGGCAAGGGCTGGATCAAGGTGAAGACCGATAAGGAGTGCACCGACAAGGGCGGCACGGTGGTGAAGTCCGAGGAGTCGAAGGGCTAGTCCACCCCGGCCTGCCGCACAGGCCGGTCTTCCAGTAGTTGCTGGGCGGCCCCGGGCCTCTCGAAGGCCCGGGGCCTCCGGTTTTCTGTGCGCGCACCGGAACCGGTTCGCCGCTCCATGACTCCCGAGACGCCTCCGACACACCAACCGCTCGATGGCCGTCCTCCCTTTCTGGGTCACGGCGTCGGACTCAGACGCGATCACTTCGAGCGCGTCCTGTCCGCTCCGACCAGCGTCGACTGGTTCGAGGCCCTGTCCGAGAACTTCATGGTCGAAGGCGGCCGCCCGCTCGACGTGCTGACGCGTCTGCGCCAGCGCTACCCGATCGTGCTGCACGGTGTGTCGCTGTCGATCGGCTCGGTCGACCCGCTGGACGAGGCGTACCTGGACCGGCTCGACGCCCTCGCCACGCGGTACGAGCCCGCCTGGGTGTCGGATCATCTCTGCTGGACGGGCGTCGGCGGCCGCAACGCCCACGACCTGCTGCCTCTGCCGTACACCCAGGAGGCGCTCGAGCACGTGGTGGGCCGCGTGCAGCACGTGCAGGAGCGGCTGCGGAGGCCGATCGCGCTGGAGAACGTCTCCAGCTACGTCGCCTACAGGCAGTCCGCGCTCACCGAGTGGGAGTTTCTCGCCGAGGTGGCCCGGCGCTCCGGCTGCGGCATACTCCTGGACATCAACAATATCTACGTGAGCGCCCGCAACCACCGGTTCGATGCGCGCGCCTATGTCGAGGGGATCCCGCCGGCATCGGTCTGGCAGTTTCATCTCGCCGGACACTCCGACAAGGGCCCCTATCTTCTCGACACCCACGACCACCCGGTCGTCGATCCCGTCTGGGATCTCTACCGCCAGGCGGTGCGGCGCTTCGGGGCCGTGTCGTCGCTCATCGAGTGGGACGACCGAATCCCCACGTTCGAGCGGCTCGAGCAGGAATCGGCGCGCGCCCGCGCGATCCACGACGAAGTGCTTGCAGGGAAGGGAGGCGCCGCGGTCCCGGAGACGGCCGTCGGGATCGACGGTCCGGCGAGGTACGCATGAGGCACCACGAGCCCGCCGGGCTGAAGACGACACAGGAGCTTTTCTGGGATCTGATCACGGCCCCGGAGGGCGTGCGGGCCGCGATCGACGGCGCCGCCGGACGCGGGGTGGACGAGGGGTCGCTCGATGCCCTGTTCGCCGGAGACGAGCGGCTGCCCGCGCTCGAGCGTCTCGATATCTACGCCAACATGTACTTCTACCGCTTGCTCGATTGCTTGGCGGAGGATTTCCCCAAGACCCTGGCGGCGGTCGGCCCGGCGCACTTCCACAACCTGGTGACCGACTACCTCCTGCGCCACCCGTCGCGGCATCCGTCGCTGCGCTACCTCGGGCAGCGACTTCCGGAATTCATCGCCGCGCACCCGCTGCTCGGCGACTTCCCGTACCTCGCCGATCTGGCGCGCCTGGAATGGATGCGCGCCGACGTCTTCGACGCCCCCGACGCCGCGCCCCTGTCACGCGACGCCCTGACCCGTCTGCCGCAGGAGCGCGCCGGGGACGCGAGATTCTCCCTCGTCCCGGCGTTCGCGCTGCTGCGCTTCGACCACGAAGTGGTCGGGTTCTGGCGGCGACTCGACGAGAGCGCGGGAGGCCACGGCGAGAGCGCGGCCTCGGGTGGCGCCGCCATCCACGGCGGCGGGTCGGGGAACGCCGCGCGCGAGGCGCCGGCCGATGACGCGTCCTGGGCTCACGAGAGCGCCGGGCCGTCCAGGCTGCCGGCGCCGGCCCGCCGCCGCGCGGCGGCGCGCGTCTGGCGCAAGGACCTGGTCGTCTATCATTGCAGCCTCGACGACGACGAAGCCGACTGCCTGGAGCTGGCCCGGGCGGGCGAGAGCATCGGGCGAATCTGCCAGCGTCTGGCGGCCGGCCGCAGCCTGACGAAGGCGACGGCGCGCGCCGGCCGGATGATCCAGACCTGGCTGGAGGACGGCATCCTGGCGGACGTGACCCTGAGCGGGGAGGTCGGATGAGCCTGGCGGAGGCGGCTCCATGTTCGATGATCCGGGCGGCCCGGGCCGGGCTGCTGGCGGCGGCGCTCGTCGTCCCCGCGTCTCCATCCGCGGCGCAGGCGTCTGAGCCTCCCGTGACGCGCGCCGAGAACGTCTCCGACGATCTGTTCGGCGTGAAGGTCGCCGACCCGTACCGCTGGCTCGAGGACAGCCAGAGCCAGGAGGTGCGGCGCTGGGTCGAGGACCAGAACGCCTACATGCGCGCCCAGCTCGACGCCCGTCCTGGACGGGAGACGCTGCGCGCGCGGCTGACGCAGCTCCTGTCGATCGGCACGCTGTCGGCGCCGACGCCGAAGGGCGGCCGTTACTTCTACACCCGACGCGAGGGAACGCAGAACCAGCCGATCCTGTACGTGCGCGACAGCCTCAAGGGGAAGGACCGGGTCCTGGTCGATCCCAACGGCCTCAGCGCCGACGGCACCGCCACGATCGACTGGTGGTTCCCTTCCGAGGACGGCGCCCTGGTCGCCTACGGGGTGTCGACGAGCGGCGACGAGAAGAGCACTCTGCGCGTCATCGACGCGAAGACCGGTCGGCTGACGGACGACGCCATCCCGCACACGCGCTACTGCTCGCTCGGGTGGCTGCCGGACGACAGCGGCTTCTATTACACGCGCTATCCCGCGCCCGGCGACGTGCCGGCCGGCCAGGAGAACTACAACCGGCACGTCTTCTTCCACCGGCTCGGCACCGACTGGTCCAAGGACCCGAAGGTCTTCGGCGAGAAGCGCAAGCCGGAGGAGATCATCGAGCTGAGTGTGTCGCCGGACGGCCGCTACATGGTGGTGTGGGTCCTCGAAGGCTGGTCGCGCTCGGACCTCTATCTGAAGGACCTGAAGACCGAGGGCTCGCCCTTCGTTCCGGTCGCCGAGGGGATCGACGCCCTGTTCCAGGGGGAGGTGATCGGAGACACGCTGTACATGCTGACCAACTTCGAGGCGCCGCGCTACCGGCTGCTGGCGGTCGATCCGAAGAAGCCGGACCGGGCCTCCTGGAAGGTGCTCATCCCGCAGGGCGACGCGGTCCTCAGCGAGGTGCACCCGATCGCCGGGCAGATCGTGGGCTTGTACCTCAAGGACGCCGCGTCGCGTCTCGTTGTGTACTCGATTCAGGGCCGCAAGATCCGCGAGGTCCCGCTGCCCGCCCTGGGCACGATCGAGAAGGTCGACGGACGCCACGACGGCCAGGAGGCGTTCTTCGACTTCACCTCCTTCACCGTGGCGCCGTCGGTCTACCGCATCGACGTGAAGACCGGCGCGGCGACGCTGTGGGAGAAGGTCAAAGCCGACGTCGATCTCTCGGGGTTCGACGTCAACCAGGTGTTCTATCGATCGAAGGACGGCACCCGGGTCCCGATGTTCCTGGTCCATCGCAAGGGACTGCGACTCGACGGCCGGGAGCCGACCGTCCTGTACGGCTACGGCGGCTTCAACGTCAGCCTCACCCCCGCCTTTTCGCGCGCCCTCGTCCTGTGGCTGGAGCGGGGCGGCGTCTACGCCGTCGCCAATCTGCGTGGCGGCGGCGAGTACGGTGAGGACTGGCATCGCGCCGGGATGCTCGGGCGCAAGCAGAACGTGTTCGACGACTACCTCGCGGCGGCCCAGTGGCTGATCGACAACCAGTACACCAGCCCCGACCGCCTGGCGATCTACGGCGGCAGCAACGGCGGGCTCCTGGTCGGGGCGGCGCTCACCCAGAGGCCGGATCTGTTCCGGGCCGTGGTGTGCGCCGTGCCGCTGCTCGACATGCTGCGCTATCACAATTTCCAGATCGCCAGACTCTGGGTCCCCGAGTACGGCTCGGCGGAGAACGCCGATCAGTTCAAGTACCTCTACCAGTACTCGCCGTATCATCGGGTGAAGGAGGGCGCCGCGTACCCGGCCGTCCTTCTGACCACGGCCGAGAGCGACAGCCGGGTCGACCCGATGCACGCCCGCAAGATGGCGGCGCGCCTGCAGGCCGACTCGTCCTCCAAGCGCCCGATCCTGCTGCGCACCGAGACCAGGGCCGGCCACGGCATCGGCAAGCCGCTGGCCAAGCAGATCGACGAGGCCACCGACACCTGGACGTTCCTCGCGTGGCAGCTCGGTCTCGAGATCTCTCCGGCGGCTTCCGGACGCTGACGGCCCGCCGGCGTCGATCGAACGGGAGCGGGCGCGCCGGGCCGGCCCGCGTGCCTGTGCTAAGATCCGCGCCATGCCTCATCTTCATTCGGTCTGCCCGCTCGACTGTCCGGATCGCTGCAGCCTCGACGTGACGGTCGAGGCCGAGCGCGTCGTGTCGATCGCCGGCAGCCGCGTCAACTCTCTCACGGACGGATTCATCTGCGCCAAGGTGCGCGATTTTACCCGCCGGGTGTACGGGCCCGACCGGCTGCTGCATCCCATGCGGCGCAGCGGGCCGAAAGGAGCCGGCCGATTCGAGCGCATCACCTGGGACGACGCGATCCAGACGATCGCGCGCGCCCTCGAGACCGTCCGGACGGAGCACGGCGGAGAGGCGATCCTGCCGTTCTCGTACGGCGGCTCGAACGGCCTTCTGACCCAGGGAACGACCGACGAGCGGCTGTTCCGCGCTCTCGGTGCCTCACGCCTGGCGCGCACTGTCTGCGCCGCGCCGACCGGCGCCGCGGCGGGCGCGCTGTACGGCAAGATGGCGAGCGTGGATTTCCCCGATTTCGGGCTGGCGCGCTTCATCATCGTCTGGGGGGCCAACCCGAAGCACAGCAACATCCACCTGATGCCGTACCTGAAAGCGGCGCGCGCGGCCGGCGGGCGGGTGGCGCTCATCGATCCGCGGCGGACGATGTCGGCCGCCTACGTCGACATGCACCTGCCGGTGTATCCGGGGAGCGACGGGGCCGTGGCGCTCGCGATGATCGGCCACCTGGACCGCATCGGCCGGGTCGACCGCGACTTCCTCGCCCGGCATGCCCGCGGATGGGAGAGACTGCTGGAGCGGGCGCGCGCCTACCCGCTGGAGCGGGCGGCCGCCGTGGCGCGGGTGGAGGCCAGCGCCATCGCCGCCATCGCCGAGGCCTACGCCGAGGCCGAGCCGGCCCTCATCCGGTGCGGCTGGGGTCTGGAGCGCAATCGCAACGGCGAGGCCGCCGTGGCCGCGGTCCTCGCGCTGCCTGCGGTGGCGGGCAAGTTCGGCGTTCCCGGCGGCGGCTACGCTCTGACGTCCTCGCCCGCCTACGAGGTCGACGACGACCGGCTGGCGGGAGCCCCCGAGGCGGCGACGCGCGTCATCAACATGAACCACCTCGGCCGCACCCTGCTCGAAGAGACGAACCCGCCCGTGAAGGCGCTGTTCGTCTACAACTGCAATCCCGCCGTCACCGTGCCCGATCAGAACCGGATCCGCCGCGGCCTCGAGCGCGAGGATCTGTTCACGGTCGTGTTCGATCAGGTGATCACCGACACGGGCGTCTATGCCGACATCCTGCTCCCGGCCACCACGTTCCTCGAGCACACCGAGCTGTCGACTTCGTACGGGACCTACGCGGTCATGCTGTCGGAGCCGGTCATCGCCCCGGTCGGCGAGGCGCGGCCGAACGAGGAGGTCTTCGGGCAGATCCTGCGCGCCCTCGGGATCGACGACCGGTACCCGCGCGGCGAAGCGCTCCTGCGCGAGGCGCTGGCCGCGATCGACGGCCCGCTCGCCGGGACAGGAGCGC
>CAYLND010000002.1:0-65691 GCA_964384905.1 uncultured Acidobacteriota bacterium | reverse complement strand
CCACGTGGGTCACGGAGGGGATGACGCGCTTCCCTTCGCGGACCGGCGCCACCAGGAGCATGTAAGGGCTGGGCCGATCGATCTCGAAGTAGTCCGCGATTCTCTCCTCGAGCACCGAGGGCGCGAAGGGCCGGAAGCTCTCCCGGAACTTGATCTTGAGATTCACCACGTCCTTGTTCTCGGGATTCCGGGCATCGGCGAGGATGCTCCGGCTGCCGAGCGCCCGGGGACCGAATTCCATCCTCCCCTGGAACCAGCCGATGACGGTCTGCCCCTCGATGAGCGCCGCCACCTCACGCACCAGCTCGTCCCGCTCCAGCCGCCGGTAGGGAGCGCCGTACCGCGTGAGGGTCTCGAGGATCTCGTCCTCGCTGTATTCCGGACCGAGGTAGGCGTCCTCCATCGGGGGCATCCGCGGATTGCCGAGGAGGGAGTGATAGATGTAAGCCGCGACGCCCAGAGAGCCGCCCGCGTCCCCGGCGGCGGGCTGGATGAACAGATCCTTGAAAGGCCCTTCCCTGAGAATCCGGCCGTTCGCCACGCAGTTCAGGGCGACGCCGCCCGCCAGACAGAGGTTGTCCATCCGGGTCTCGCGGTGCAGGCACGAGGCCATCTTGAGCATGACCTCCTCGGTCACCTTCTGCACCGACGCGGCGATGTCTTTGTGCCTCTGCTCCAGCTTGGACTCGGGGTCGCGGGGAGGGCCGCCGAACAGCGCCGAGAAGCGGCCGTTCACCATACGGAGCCCGTGGTGGTAGGAGAAATAGCGCATGTCCAGCTCGAAGCTGCCGTCATCCTTGACTTCGATCAGCCTCCTCACCTGATCGACGTACCGGGGAACGCCATACGGGGCCAGGCCCATGACCTTGTACTCCGCGCTGTTCACCTTGAATCCCAGATAGTAGGTGAAGGCGCTGTAGAGGAGTCCCAGGGAGTGAGGGAACCGGATCTCCTTGAAGAGATCGATCTCCCGATCCCTCCCGACGCCGTAGCTCGCCGTGGCCCATTCCCCCACGCCGTCCACCGTGAGGATCGCCGCTTCCCTGAAGGGGCTCACCAGGAAGGCGCTGGCGGCATGTGACAGATGATGCTCGGTGAACAGGATTTTCCCCTCGTACTTGAGCTCTTTCCTGATCATCTGGGGAATCCAGAGCTTCTCTTTCAGCCAGACCGGCATCGCCTTGGAGAAGGAGCGGAATCCCCGCGGGAACGTCGAAAGATACGTGGAGAGGAGCCGCTCGAACTTCAGGAAAGGCTTGTCGTAGAACCCCACGTAGTCGAGATCTTTCTCGGAGATCCTTCCCGCCTTCAGGCAGTACCGAATGGCCTGATGAGGGAAGCCCTCGTCGTGCTTCTTGCGGGTGAAGCGCTCCTCGGAAGCCGCTGCGACCAGTCGGCCGTCCTGGATGAGACACGCGGCGGAGTCGTGATAGAAACAGGAGATTCCCAGGATGTTCACGCTCGCCTCTCGCTCAGAATTGTTTCAGACACTCTTCCATCCTTTCGCGGGTGCGCTCCCGCACGGCCCAGAACGATCCGGGAGCCTTCGGAGACTGCATCGGGTCCCTGCGGAAGCATCTCATCAACAGGGAGATCGGACCCATCCCCGCGACGAACAGGAGAAACAGCAGAATCAGCGTCTGCACCGCCGCGATCTTCTCCGCGATCCGCTTCCATCCTTCCCAGAGGGCCTTCAGCGACGCGAGAAGCTCGCGCCACAGCGACGTCTTCAGGGTCAGGTCCGCTGCGAAGGCTCCCAGGAGAATGAACGCGGGGTCCGCGGGGATGCGGTAGCGCATCTGCGTGAAGAACGGAGCGTAGCAGGCCGCCAGCATGACCGGCCACGCGGTCACCAGGCCGGAGCCCGGAACGGCTCGCAGTGCCACCAGTCCCCCGATGAGCGCGGCGACGAGCAGCGCCCCGAATCCCGCCGCGTAGAGCCATCGAGAACGATCGCTGACCAGAGAATTGTCGACGGTCATGCGCGCGTCGCTCTCATGGAGTTTCTCCCGAAAGGCCTCGTCGGCCGAGGTGAGCCGGTCGGGATAAGGATTCCAGAAGTGGATGAACTCGCCCCAGGCATACCGCACCGTCCACCACGGATTTCGCGCCAGGCCCGACAGCTTGGACACGAGCAGGTTCTCGCCGCTCCCTTCCCAGAGGGGTGGCTCCACCCCGGGGGCCGAGGGCAGGTGAAGACCGGGGCGCAGAATCAGCTGCCTGTAGTCGCCGCTCTCGCTCATGACGTAAAGCCAGGGCGACATGACCACGACGAACGAGAGCGCGACGATGCCCACCGAGCGCCGGCCGACACGTCCCGCAGGCGGCCGGAAATAGCTCCACAGGCAGATGAAGAGAGCGAGCACCCATCCCCCTTCGAACAGCATGGCGGAGATGGCGACTCCCGCTCCGATCAGGATCAGGCGGGCGGTGCGATGGACGGCCTCCGCCGGGTCGCCAGCGAGCAGCGTCAGGACTCCCCAGATCAGGAACGTTCCGAGGAGCACGGGATACTCGATTCCAGCCAGGACCACCTGAACCGGAAAGACGGCCATACCGAGGAGCGCCAGGAGCCCGGCGCGGACGCCGAAGAGCCGGCGGCCGAGGACCCAGACACACAAGCAGGTCGCGGTCCCGAACAGGGCCTGGATGATCCGGAAAGGGGTCAGGCCCGTCCCGAACATCCTGTAGCTGGCCGCCATGACGAGCGGGTAGAGCGGGAACCGGTAATACTTGGCGTAGAAGTGCCCGGTCTCGAGGAACGCCCGCGCGGCGTGGTCGTAGTCGAGCGAGTCCTCGAAATAGAAACCGGGCTGCTCGAAAAACACGAACCCGACGCGCAACGCGAGCGCCAGCCCCAGGAGCAGGATCACCCAGGTCCATTCCGATCGCGTGCTTCGTTCAAGCCGCGCGGTCATGATGCCCTTTCCATCCCTCGAGCCGCTCGACGAGCAGCCGGCCGATCACGTCGGGAGCGGCCTTCTCCTGGAACCGCTTCCGGCCCGCGAGCGCGAGACGCTCCGCCAGGGCGGCGTCGTTCCGGAGCCGCAGGATCGCGTCCGCCAGCGCCCCGGGATCCCCTCGGCTGCAGAGCAGGCAGTCCGCCTCGTTCGTCAGCAGCTCCCGGGCGGCGGGAGAGTCGCCGGTGATGACCGGCTTCCCGGCCGCCATCGCCTCGTACACCTTGTTCGGAATCACCCGGGAGGCCTTGCCGGTCTCCCCGAAGATCCCCAGGCAGAGATCGGCCTCGCGCATCGTCCTGGCCAGGCGCTCCGGAGTCTCGGGGGCGCGGAACTCCACGCTGCGCAACCGGAGCTGCCGGGCCAGGATCTCGATGCGCGCTCTCTCCTCGCCATCGCCCACCATCAGGAACCGGCATGCGGCGCCCCTGTCCTCCAGCAGCCTGGCCGCCCGGACCACCGTCTCCAGGCCGTGCAGGGGAATATAGCGTCCGAAGTGGAGCACGGTGTAGGGGCGGCCATTCCGCGACGCGCCTCGATCGGGACGGAAGACGCGGTCATCCGCGCCGATCGGGAGCACCCAGAATTTCTCGGCGGGCAGGCCGAAGGTCTCGCGGAAGAACTCGGCGTGCGAGCGCGTGTCCAGGAGGACACGATCGGCGAGACGGCAGGCGTTGCGATCCACCCAGGCCAGGAGCCTCGCCTTGAATCCGCGCCGCGCCAGGGCGCCTCGATCGAGCACGATCGAGTCGTAGAGGCTCAGGAAGGCGTCGAAGATCAGCGGGACGCGCCGCACGCGGCAGAGCAGCCAGGCCGGGAACACATCGAAGTGACCCGAGTAGCCGACGAACAAGAAGTCCGGGCGTGGCGAGACCAGGAAGCGCGCCGAGAGGGTGACGTAGGCCCGCGCCCACCGGAGGATCAGTCCGGGCCGCGCCCATCCCGAGCGCGCCTGCCGCACTTTCTGCGCGGTGTCCTTCCAGAGCGGGAAGTGACATTCGCGCACCTCGACGCCGCTGGCCCTGAGACCCGCCATGAGAATCCGATTGCGCGGATACTCGCTGTCGTAGGTTCCCCAATAGCAGACGGTCATCCTCAGGCATGCTCCAAGGCGCCGGGCGGCGTCCCCCGTGCCTTCCTCTTCACGTTCTTGGAGAAGTAGATCAGCCGGCTGACGATCGACAGCGTTCCCCGGAAGACCCGACGGACCTCGCGCAGGCTCGTCAGACGCAGCGCCGTGCGCAGGATGAAGCGGGGCCTGAGGTAGAAGCGGCGGTATGCCTCCAGACGGGCCTTCTCCAGGTCGAGACGGGACAGCGTCTCGGTCTCCAGCACGATGTCCCGGGCGGCGTAGTCCTCCCAGCTGCTGGCCTTCAGGTATCCCTTGCGCAGGGACTCCTCGTACATCTCCGTCCCCGGGTACGGGACCGCCGCGGCGAACTGGGCGTTGTCGGGGTCCAGACGGACGGCGAACTCGATCGTCTCCTTCAGCGTCTCCTGGGTTTCTCCAGGCCCACCCAGCATGAAAAAGGCCTGGGTCTTGACGCCGACCTTCCGGGCGATCCGGAAGGCGCGCTCGACCTGGGGCAGCTGGACGCCCTTCTTGAGACGCTTCAGGATCTCCGGCGAGCCCGACTCCACCCCGAGATAGATGTTGTCGCACCCGGCCTTGCGCATCTCGCTCAGAAGCTCCTCGTCCACCGTGTCGACCCGGCCCATGGCGATCCAGTGGACCTTGAGGTCGCGCTTCTGGATCAGCCGGCAGATTTCCAGAAGACGCTCGCGATCGATGGTCATGGTGTCGTCGTCGAAATAGATGTCGTCCACTCCGTAGTGGTTCACCAGGTGCTCCATCTCGTCGACCACCGACTCCGGCCGGCGGGCGCGGAAGTCCCGTCCGACCATCGTGCCGGGCCACAGGCAGAAGGTGCACCGGTAGGGGCAGCCACGGCTGGAGAGCATGAAGGTGCCGTTGCGCCCCTGGTACTGGGCGGTCTGGTACTTCCCGATCGGCACGATGTCCCGGGCCGGGTAGGGCCAGGTGTCGAGGTCGATGTCGAACGGCCGCTCCGGATTGACCCGGATCGATGGACCCTCACGGAACGTCAGACCGGCGACTCCCGAAAGCGGCGCCCCGTTCTTCAGGGCGAGGGCGATCTCACGGATGGTGATCTCGAACTCGCCGCGGATGATGGCGTCCACCTCCGGGTTCTCCTGGAGGAGCTGCTGGTGGAAATAGGTCGCGTGCGATCCCATCAGGGCGATGAAGACGCGGGGCCGGCGCTCCTTGATGCGGCGCACCGACGCGAGGTCGTGGTCGATGGAGGGGGTGGAGCACTCCATGGCGATGAAATCGGGCGCGAGTCGATCGACCTCGGCCGCGTACGCCTCGGTCCCCAGCTCATCGCACACGCCGTCCAGGAAGGAGGTCTCGACGCCGGCCGCCCGGGTCAGGGCGACGGCGTACGAGAGGAAAATCGGGTACTCGAGCTTCTTGTCCTTCCGCTTGTGCGGCCACCTGACCGAGGATCGCGCCCCGAAGCCGTCTCCCGGCCAGGGCGGGTTGGTCACCAGCGCTCTGAACATCGTCCCGTTGTCTCCTTTCATCTTCCAATCACCAGGCCGCGCGAAACCAGCTCGGCGGCCGCCCGATCGAACCGGTCCACCGACTCCTGCGTGCGGGCCCACGCGGCGAGGCCGTCGAACCCTTGTTCGATCCTCACCCTGGGCTCGTACCCCAGCAGCGTCCGGATCCGCGCGATGTCGGCGTAGCAGTGCCGGATGTCGCCCTCCCGGAACGTTCCCAGGATTCTGGGCGCCACTCCGTCGTCCGGAGCCAGCTTCCGGGTCAGACCGCGCGCGAGATCCAGGATCGAGGTCAGGACCCCGGTCCCGACGTTGAGCGCCTGCTCGTCGGCCTCGCTCCTCTCCATGGCCAGAAGATTCGCCTGGACGATGTCGCTCACGTGCGTGAAATCGCGTCCCTGCTCCCCGTCCTCGAACAGGCAGGGGGGCTGCTGGTGGAGGAGACGGCTCGCGAAGATCGCCGCCGCGCCGGTGTACGGATTGGAGAGGGCCTGGCCGGGGCCGTAGACGTTGAAATAGCGGAGCGCGACCGCCGGGATTCCGTACGACCGGCCCATCACCAGGACGGTCTCCTCCTGGCTGCGCTTGGTCACCCCGTAGACCGAGGTCGGATTCAGCGGCTTGGACTCGTCGGTGGGCACGGCCTCGAGGCGCTCCCCGCAGCCGGGACAGGGCGGCTCCCATCGTCCATCGAGGAGCTGCTCCCGGCTGCGAAGCTCGGGCGCCACGGGACCGCACGCGGCGCAGCGATACCGACCCTCGCCGTAGATCGACATCGAGGAGGCAACGATCACCTTCTCCACCCGCGACCCCGGCGCGGTGATTCGTTCCATCAGCATCGCGGTCCCGACGCTGTTGACGCGGGTATAGCGCGCCGCTTCGTACATCGACTGCCCCACCCCCACGGCGGCCGCCAGGTGGAACACGACCTCCGCGCCGGCCAGGGCGCGACTCAGCGCGTCGGGGTCCAGCAGATCCCCCCGGATCATCTCGATGTCTTCAGCGCTCGGCCGGCCGGGGCCGGAGCCGTGGACCTGCGGATCCAGGACGTCGAGCACCCGCACCCGATGGCCTTTCTCGATCAGGGCCGATGTCAGGTGCGTGCCGATGAATCCGGCGCCGCCGGTCACCAGGATCGTCCGGCGGGTCATCGGTCTCTCCCCGCGAGCGCCTTCGGAGGGAGGGCTTCCAGGCGCGCCGTCCCGGATGTTTCGGCCTCGTGACCGGGAGCCTGCAGCTCCATCCGGCGCACCCGATACTGGATGTCTTCCACCAGCGTGCGGTTGGCGGCGATCAGGTCGCTCACGACCCCGATCAGACCGAGCAGCAGCCCCATCGCGATCAGCGCGACGCCGGCCAGGAGGGACTGGATCTTGCCGACCGGTCCCGCGGAGACCAGGGTGTAATAGAGAAAGCGCACCAGCAGCAGCACTCCGGCGCCACCGACGAGGGCACCCAGATACGAGAAGATCTTCAGGGGCTCGTACATCGAGTAGATCCGGACCATGGTGCTGGCCGATCGTTTCAGGTAGAACCAGAGGCCCGGGAAGAGACGGGATTCTCTCAGCTTCTCGTTGACCCGCACCGGCACGTGCGCCACGGTCAGATGCTTCTTGCCGGCCTGGATCAGCGTCTCCAGCGTGTACGTGAACTTCGAGAAGACGTTGAGCCGCAGCGCCGCTTCCCGGCTGTACGCCCGGAATCCGCTGGTGGAATCGAGAAGCTCGATTCCGGAGAGCCGCACCATCACCCAGTCCCCGACCCGGTGCAGCAGCTTTTTGATCGCCGAGAAGTGCCGGATTTCCTGAACCTGGCGGTCGCCGACGACCATGTCGGCACGACCGTCGAGGATCGGCTGCACCAGACGCCCGATATCGCGGGGCTCGTACTGGTTGTCGGCGTCGGTGTTCACGATGATGTCGGCTCCCAGCTTCAGGCTCGCCTCCAGCCCGACGCGAAACGCGGCGGCCAGCCCCTGATGTCGGGGCAGCCTCACCACATGGTCGACCCCCATCCGCCGCGCGACCTCCACCGTTCCGTCCGTGCTGCCGTCGTCGATCACCAGGACCTCGATGGAGTCCACGCCAGGCAGGGCGCGCGGCAGGCCGGTCAGCGTGATGGGCAGCGTCGCCTCCTCGTTCAGGCAGGGGATCTGGATGACGAGCTTCACGCCTTCTTCCCCACCCGGTCGTTCCGTGGCTTCGGCTCGTCCTCCATGCCGTAGCCGTAGTAGCGATGGTGCGAATAGGCGTACGGCTGCGCCTCGAGGTCGACGTTGTTCAGGACCAGACCGAGGATGTTGGCCTTCACCTGGTCGAGGCTCTCGCGCGCGTGCCGCACCATCTCCCGGCTCGCCGCGCCGGGGCGGTGCACCATGACGATCGCCTCGGCCCTCGACGCCAGGATGAGAGAGTCCGCGACCGAGACGACCACGGGGGAGTCGATCACCACGACGTCGTAGCGCTCACGGAAGTGCGCGATCATGCTGAGCATCCGGCTCGACCCGAGAAGCTCGGAGGGATTGCTCGGAGCCTCGTGACACAGGAGAAGATCGAGATTCTCGACGAAGGAGCGTTGCACCGCCTCCTCCGGCCGGCAGGTCTCCTTCAGGAGGCGGACGATGCCGCCGCCCTTCTGCCGCGTGAAGTAACGATGCAGGGCCGGTCTCCGGAGATCGCCGTCGATCAGCAGGACCTTCCGGCCGTTCTGGCTCATCACCACCGCCAGGTTGGCGGCGGTGGTCGATTTGCCCTCGCCGCCCACCGCGCTGGTGATCAGGATCGTCTTGGGCACGGGATGCCCGGTCGAGAACAGGATGGAGGTCCTCAGGTTCCGATAGCACTCGGCGGCGTGCGAGCGCGGCTCGTCGATCGTGACGAGCTTGGCCTTCCCCTCCTCCTTCCCGACGCCCCGGCCGAGACCGAATCCTGGAATGACGGTGAGGAGCGGCAGACGCAGGTAGCGCACCGCCTCTTCGGGATTCTTGATGCCACGGTCGAGGTTCTCCGCGAGAATGGCGAGACCGACTCCGAGCACCAGTCCCAGAAGGACCGCCACCATCAGGTTGCGCGCCGGCTGGGGCTCCACCGGCCCCTTGGGCGGCTCGGCCCGGTCCAGGACCTTGACCGTGTTGACCTTGATCTGGCCGGAGAGCTGCGCGTCGTTGAGACGCGCCAGGAGATCGTTGTACGTCTGGCGGTTCAGGTCGACCGCCTGCTTGCGCAGCGAATAGCCGATCGCGGTCTTCGACTGGCTGCGGGCCTGCGCCTTGTACGCTTCGAGAGTGCTCGCCAGGGCCGATTCCTTCTGGGTCAGAGCAGTCACCTCGGCCTGGAGATCGGCGATCTGGGCCTGCGTGACCACGGGCGCCTCTTCAGGGCGGGCGGGGGTGTCGCCGACGTTCTCCAGCTCCTTGGCAATCTTCGCCACCTTCTCCTTGAGCGTGATGATGTCGGGATGCTCCGGACCATAGCGCTGCGACAGATTCCGGAGATCGACCTGGGCCTGGACGTATTCGGCCTCCAGGCTCTCCCGGAGCTTGCGCTGAATCTCCAGGTCCAGGGACGCGGCCGCGGAGGCCCGGCCCTTCGCGGAATGGGATTCGCGGCTCTTCTTCATCGCGGCGAGCCGCGCCTGCTTCTCCATCAGCTGGAACCGGGTGGTCAGGTAGTCGTCGTTGAGCCGGCTCAGGTTCAACGTCGAGAAGGGATCGGCGTCATCCGGGGCGACGATTTTCTCCTTCTCCTTGTACGCCCTCAGGTCGTCCTCCGCGGCGGTCAGCTTGACGCGCTGCTCGGCCAGCTTGGTGGTGAGCCAGGCGACCGCCTGGTTCGCCATCGACACTCTGGATTCCTCGTTGCTGTTGACGAACTCGTCGGCGATGGCGTTGGCGATGCGGGCGACCCGGTCCGGCAGCCCTCCTTCCACGATGACGGAGATCACCTGCGTGTCCTCCGTGGTCACGACCCGCACCCGGCGCTGCAGCTCGGCGGCGGCGGCCAGGGATTTCTCCTCGATCTTCGCGGGGTCCACCTGACCGTAGAAGCCTTCCTTCATCAGGTCCTTGATCGCCCCCTGGAGGAGGCTGCGGCTGGTCAGGATCGCGGCCTGAGTCTTCAGATAGTCCCGCTGACCGATCCGCTCGCCGGGGATCGGATCGGAGGTCAAGAGACGCGGGCTGTCCCGACCGGCGAGGAGGGTCACCTTGGCCTCGTACAGCTTCGGCTGGAAATAGGTGCCGACTCCCACCGCCACCGTCAGGACCGCGGCGAAGCCCGCGATGAGCCACTTCCGTCTCCACAGAAGGTGGAGATAGCGCTGCAGGTCGAACGGTGTTTCCTGGTGGACCGCGTCAGCCATTCAATCCTTTCGCGCAGCCGGCCCGATGACGCCGGCTCAGAAAGACCCCAGCGCCCGGATGACGACGCTGAGAGTCTTGAAGAGTATCTGCAGATCCCGGAACAGGGATCGCTCCTGGACATATTCGATGTCCAGGCGGATCCAATCGTGGAACGAGCTCTTGCTTCGGCCGCTGATCTGCCACAGACCGGTGATTCCCGGACGGACCTTCAGCCGCACGTCGCGCCAGGCGGAGCAGAACCGCATCTCCTTGGCGGCCAGGGGCCGGGGGCCGACCAGGCTCATCTCACCTTTCAGGACGTTCCAGAGCTGCGGCATCTCGTCGATGCTGTACTTGCGCATGAAACGCCCGAGGGTCGTGGAGCGCGGATCGTTCTCCATCTTGAAGACGGGCCCGTCCACTTCGTTGAGCGGTCGGAGCTGCGCCTGCATGTTCTCGGCGTCCTTCACCATGGTGCGGAACTTGACCATCATGAACTCGCGCCCGTGGCGACCGCACCGCCTTTGCCGGAAGAAGACCGGACCGGGGCTCGTCATCCTGATGGCGAGAGCCACCGCGACGAACAAGGGCGATAGCACGACCAGACCGGCCAGCGCCGCCGCCAGATCGAGCCCGCGCTTGCACGTGCGATAGAGCAGGTAGCGCAGATGACTCTGCGCGTACCGGCCGGCGGACGCCGCCACTCCCTGGATCAGCAGCTCGGCGTCGGCCAGGTCGAGCTCGCCCACGTCCAGCCCTTCCGGGATCGTCACCACCTCCCGCAAGGCCTGGCCCGAGGTAACCACGGTGTCCGCGGTCAGGACGCACCCCTCGACCCTGGAATTCTGCTCCACCCGGGCTCCGGGATGCAGCAGGCTCTCCCTCAACAGGGCCCCCTCCTCCACCAGACAACCGTCTCCGATGCAGGTGGGGCCGATGATCTGGACGCCGGGCCCGATGACGCAGTCCCGTCCGATCATCACCGGTCCGAGGAGGGTCGCCTGCGGCGAGACGTCGCTTCCCCGTCCAACCCAGATGCCGTCGGCGATCTGGCCCTCGAAGCGGTATCCGTTCACCTCCGCACGCAGAACGGACCGATTGACTTTCAGGTAGTCGTTCATCTCCAGAACGTTCCGGCAGTAGCCCTGGATCTCGCAGGCGAACACCGGCTTCCCTTCCTGACGCAGCCGGGGCAGCAGCTGCTCCTTGATGTCGTAGTAGATCCCCGGCTCGATCGAGCCCAGGACCGCCGGATCGAACATGTACACGCCCGCCGGCACGGGGGCATGCCGCCCGCGATCGGAGAGATCGTGAACCTTGATCCCCTCGACGCGGTCCCCTTCCCCGAGTCGCAATTCCAGCTGATGCCAGTCACGCGAGCCGCCGGACGTCCTGCGGACGCCCAGGGTGGCGACCGCCCTGCGGAGCCGGTGGGAGTCGATCAGCCCCTTCAGATCGGCGTTCAGGAACAGACTCCCGTGGATGACGAGGAACGGCTTGCGCCCGAGGAAATCGGCCAGGGGGAGCAGGCATCCCGCCGTGCCGCTCGGGACGGTCTCGCGCGAGTAATGCAGCCGCATCCCGAGCCGGCGGCCGTCACCGAGAACCTCCTCGTACCGATCGGCGTCCTCGTTGATGGTGAGGGCGACCTCACGGATGCCGTTGTCCTTCAGGAGATCCAGAAGGTACTCCACCATCGGGCGATTGGCCACCGGCAGGAGCGGCTTGGGCATCGTCCGCACCAGCGGCACCAGATGTGTGTCCCGGCCGCCGGCGAGAATCACCGCTTTCATCGTTGACCTCCACAAGCAGGTGCCGGCATGCCGGGCACGCGCTCCGCATCGCGCGACCGCCCGCGAGCCACGCCGTAAATGTCCTCCAGCTCCGAAACCATGCGTTGTCGCGCGAATCGCGCCTCCGCGACCTTCCTGCCCGCCGCGCCCATCCGCCGCCGCGCGCCGTGGTCCGCCAGGAGGCCCTCCATCGCCGCCGCCAGCGCCGGACGATCGCCCGGCGGGACCAGACGGCCGGTGACTCCGGGAGTCACCAGCTCCGGAATGCCGCCCACCGCCGTCGCCACGGCCGGCAGGCCGGACGCCATCGCCTCCATCAGGGTGACCGGCGTGTTGTCGGAGAGCGTGGGGAGCACGAAGAGATCGCAGCGCCGGTACTCGTCCGGCATCTCCTCCCGCGGCACACGACCGGCGAGCTCGACGCCTTCCGCGCCGGCGAGCCCGCCGGGCGGATCACCGACCACCCGCAGGCGGAGCCCTCGATACCTCTCCCGGAGCGCCAGGAAGGCGGGCAGGAGGTCGGCGATCCCTTTGGTGGGATCGTTCGGACCCGCCACGTAGAGAACCGTCGGCGGTCGTTTCTCCCCGCCGTCGATCGCTCCCGCGCCCGGGCGGAAGAGATTCAGGTCGATTCCGTTGTAGACCAGGTGCACCCGCTTGCGCCCGAGGAACGAGCGGCGGAGCAGGTCGCCGAGCCAGCGAGACGGCACCACCACCTCCACCCGGGAGGCCGCGAAGACCGCTTCCTTGATCACCTTGTTGGCGACGGAGAACCCCGGCCAGGCGGTGCAGAACAGGCAGAACCGCTTCATCCCCTCGCAGCCCGGCGGCTCCGGGACCGAGCGGACGCACAGCGGCCATTGATCGTGGATCGTCCAGAAGGCCCGCCGGCTCCGCGACAGGAGAAGCGACGCCAGCGAGAAGCTGCGGCGCTGGATGATATGGAAGTGGATCAGATCGGAATTGACCTCGCGGAGCGTCTGGCGGAGCCGGCGCAGGATCGCGGGGCTCCAGTACAGGTGGGAGATCCCTTGCTCCTCCGCGGGAGGCAGCGCCAGGGAGATCACCCGCAGCGCTCCCTCGCGACGATCGAAGTCCGCGTCCCCACCGTGGACGAAGGTCACCTCGTGCCGGCGCGCCAGCTCCTCGGCCGACTCGCGCGCGATGACGCCGGCCCCGGAATAGGGATACCGCCCGCAGAGGACCGTGATCTTCACGCTTTCTCCTGCCCCTCGAACCGCGTTCCGATCGGCCGCGGCAGACCGGTCGCGGCGTAGCGGCTGAGGAACGCCTTGAACTGCCGCCAGTTCTCCTTGATGTCGTAGACGTTACGGATGCTGAAGACGCGCTTCAGGACGCGCCGCGGCGTCAGGTAGTGCTCGATGTAGATCCGGTTCATGGCGTTCTTCAGCTCGGCGGTGGAGAGATCGCACCAGGAGCGTCCGGACACGCCGTCGAAGTCGTGCCAGTCGGCCACCTGGTCCTTCACCTTCTCGTAAAAGGGCGTCCCCGGGATCGGGGTCATCAGGCTGACCTGGATGTCGTCCGGCTCGGTCTTCTTGATGAACTCGAGAGTCTCCTTGAGCGTCTCCCGGGTCTCGCCCGGCGCGCCCAGCGAGTAGGTGCAGTGCACCCGGATCCCCGCCTCCTTGGCCCAGCGGATCGTGTCCTCCACCTCTTTCAGAGTGATCTCCTTGTCGATGGTCTCGTCCAGGAGCCTCTGCGAGCCGCTCTCGACGCCCAGCAGGATCTTGGTGCAGCCGGCCTTCTTCATCAGCCGGAACATCTCGGGGGTCGTCTGGTCGCCGCGAAAGTTCGCGATCCAGCCGATCGTCACTCCACGGCGCAGGATCGCGTTGCAGATCTCCTCGACCCGCCGGACGGTGACGTTGACGGTGTCATCGTGGAAGAACACCTCCCGCGCGCCGTACTTCTCCTGCAGGTGGACGATCTCGTCCACGACCTGCTCGACGTCGCGGAAGCGGACCTTGTTGTTGAACAGGACCGGCACCCAGAGACAGAAGGTGCAGCGGAACGGGCAGCCCCTGCTGGCCATCACCATGAAGCAGGGATCCTGGGTGCGCAGGCCGACGATGTACTGGTCCCCGGGCACCAGGTCGCGGTCGGGCCAGGGCAGATCGTCCAGATCCCTGATCAGCGGCCTGTCGGGATTGACCACGACCTCTCCGGCCCGCTTCCAGGTCACCCCCTCCACCGGCGACAGATCGTCGCCGGCGTTGAGGGCGTCCGCCAGATCGGGCACCGCCACCTCGAACTCGCCGCGCACGGCGGCGTCGACGAACGTCTCGGCCACCAGCTCGCGGTGGAACACCGTCACGTGCGTGTCGACCAGCACCGTCACGGCGCGCGTCGTCTCCTTCGCCAGCCGGGCCATGAGGAGATCGGTGTGGATCGTGGGTGTCGACGTGGCGACCACCACCATATCGGCACGCTCCTCGGCGAAGCGCTCCACGGTCCCGTCGATCCCCAGCCCCTCTCCGATCGAATCGACGTAGACCACCTGATAGCCCCGCCGCTTCAGCAACGCCCCGCACTGCGCGAACCAGAACGGATAGGCGTGTGGGACCTGCTTGGTGATCTTGCGCGGCAGCCGGTGGGGCCAGCGGTCGCCGCTGCGGATCATCACCGAGTCGACCCGGTCGTCCGGTCCGTTGAGGAGAAGCACTTTCTTGATTCGGGCGGGTGTCACGAGGTCCAGGCCTCCAGCTGGGGGGGCGGAACCTTCCCGACGGCTCGCAGGAACCAGTAATAAAGGTAGCCCGCTCCCAGCAGCGCGCGGCGCTCCTGGGCGAAGCTGAGGTCGGGACGGCCGGCCAGCCGCAGAACCGCCGCGGCCAGCGCGCACACAGGACCGCCAAGGGTGAACAGCAGACAGTGCATCGCGATCGCTCCGGTCCCCTCCGTGCCGATGGCGGCGCGCGTGTAGCCGGAGTACAGGAGCCTCTCCCGGAAGAACGCGCGCGTCAGTCGCGAGGCGGGCACCAGGTGCCGGACCACGAGGCTCGGGAGGTAGAGCAGCCGGTGGCCGCGCGCGTGCGCCCGCTCGAAGAACTCGGTGTCGCCGCCGCCCATCAGAGATTCACCCTTCCGATCGAGGTCGAGGCGGAACAGCCCGAGCTCCTGGAACACGCTCCTCCGGAACGCCACGTTGGTGCCGTACAGCCAGGGCGGGGCGGTCACCGCCACGACCGCCGGCCCGTAGTCGCAATGGATCAGGTAGCGCAGCAGCGCGTCGCTGAGCCACGCCGGCCGGGGCGCCTCCCAGATCAGGTCGACACGGCCGCCCAGGATCGGTGCCTCGTGACGTGCGAATCCCGCCAGGACCTCGGCCGCCCAGTCGTCCCGGGGGCGCGCGTCATCATCGAGGAAGGCGACGATCTCTCCCGCCGATTCCCGGATGCCCCGGTTCCGGGCCGCGTCGAGCCCCAGCTCGTCCTCGCGGACGGAGCGGAGGTCGATGGCGCCGCGCGCCGCGCACTCCGCGACCACGGCGGCGGTCGCGTCGGTGGACGCGTTGTCCACCACGAGGACCTCGAACCGGCTCCGATCGAGCGTCTGGCGCTCCAGGCTTGCGAGAGCGCCCCGCAGCAGGTCGGCGCGGTTGTGCGTGCAGACGAGCACGGTCAGAGATGGGGTCACTTCGGGACCCCGACGTCGAGCGGCCGGAGCGTGGAACGGCGGACCTGAGGATCGTAGGCGTAGACCAGCGCCGGACGGTCCGGAAACCGCGCGGCCAGCTCTCGATCGGCCTCGCGACCGAGGTCCCTCGCGTAGACCACGCCGCTGCGAAAATCGAGAGGATTCCGTACCAGGTCCCCGGGCGGCATCCGGCCGCTGCCGGTCGCGAGGAACACGAGCGCCGACGGGACACCCGCCCGCTCGACCGACGTGAACAGATCCCGGTTGTGGCCGACCTTGTCGTGGTAGTGGAACATCAGGAAGGGCACCGACCCGGCGAGCGTCAGGAAGGCGCCGCACCCGAGCGCCAGGGCGGCACCCCGCCGCACTCTCCACGGCGCGGCGGCGCGGTCGAGAGCCTCCGGCGCGCGCATCCAGCCGGCTGAAACGAGGATCGCCAGATAGGTGATGCCGTCGTAGTAATAGCGCGGACCGTACTCGTTGCCTCCTTTGTTCTGGAACACCAGGCATGCGAGCAGCAGGCCGGCCAGCGACGCCAGCATCAGCACCTGGACCGGCTCGCGCCGGTACCACTCGGACCAGCGGCGCCGGCTGACAAGGAGCCACAGCCCCGCGACCACGCCGGGAGCGAGCCAGAAGCACAGCTTGAGCAGCCACCACCCGGTCACCATCAGGTGGTCCGCACCCAGGCCGGGGCGGATGTCGTTGGGGTCGTACGCTCCGTATCCCGTCCGCCCGATCGATCCGAACATCCGTCGGTTGTAGAAGGCGACCCCGGCGGCCGCGGCGAGCACGGGCGCGGCGGCCGCCGCCAGGCGTCCCCACCGGCCCTCCCGCACCCACCGCGAAGCGATCCAGATCGTCAGGGGCGCCGTGAGAATGACCGCCGCGGCCGGACGGATCCAGAGAGCCGCGCCGGTCGAAAGCCCCGCCACGATCCCCCAGGAGATTCCGCCACCCTCCGACGCCCGAATCACCGCCGCCAGGAACAGCGTGATCAGCAGCGCCGTCGCCGGATGGTTGAAGTAGGAGGCGGCGTTCAGCAGGAAGAACGGGCTCCCCAGGATGATGGCGACGACCGCCAGCTCGCCGTGCCGGCCCAGGAGGCGCCCTCCGGCCCAGCCGGCCAGGATCAAAGTCGCCGCCGACAGCAGCGGGTTCATCGCCCAGGGCGCCCCCGCCCGGACGCCGAGCGACAGGATGGCGGCCCAGCCGGGAAAGGCCTTCGCGAAGAAGCGGCCCTTCGCCTCGTCCATGATGAAGCTGCGCGCCAGGAAGAATTCCGGATGGGGCGGAGCCTCGACCCAGAGCCTGCCGCCCGCGAAGATGCGCGCCTGCGTGAGATAGGAGTTCTCGTCCGAGGAATTGGGGAAATCCTGGAGGACGAGAAGCCCGACCGCGCTCGCCGCCAGGAACGCGAACACGCCGATGGCGATCCGCAGGCGCCAGAGGCGGGTACGCTGCAGGGCATCGATGCCACGGCGGACCACGGACGTCACCCCTCTTTCCCAGGCGCCCGCCGGTCGCTCGAGGATCGAAGGGAGCAGCGACAGGACGATCAGATACAGACCGCCGATGATCCCGATCGCCGAGAACCCGCGCAACCGGTAGATCAGGCTCTCCTCCAGCCCGCCTTGCGGCGCCAGATAGGCGCGCGCCAGGGGGCCGGCGAGAAGGCCGGCCGCGGCGAGCCCGGCGCCCGCCAGGGTGAGCGCCCTGCGCCAGGCGACGAGCGCCACGACGGCGACGACGGCGGACGAGAGGGCGGCGACGAGCAGCGCGGCGCGCAGCCGCGCGATCTGAACCGCATGCGCTTCCTGGAGCAGGTAGGCGAGCGTGTCGAAACGCCCGAGGATCGAATGGATGTTCCACGCGACGAGCCCCGACGCCGCGGCGCAGGCGGCCAGCGCCCCGGCCAGGACCTGACCGCCCAGGAGCGCGGGTCCGGCCCGGGCGACGGGAAGGCGGGCGTGGTTCAGCGAGCGACTGACCTGGCTCATCCGCGCTTCCTTCCGTACAACGCCAGGGTCGATCCGTCCGGCTCGCGGAACGACGCCAGCAGGTCGAACTCCGTCCGTCTCTTCTCGAAATAGGCCTGCATCCTGGGGACCACGTCCTCCCACGGCACAACCGCATTGTCGCCGTCCTTGGTGGCCAGGAAATCGTAGCGCTCGAAGGCCTGGTAGAAATCGTCCCGGCCGAACGGATCCAGCCCCACATCGACCGCGACGTGCCGCTTCATCCGGTTCACCAGCTGCACGACGGTCACGGGGAGCTCCTGACGCGCCGCGTAGTAGGCGATGGTGGGGCCGTTCACCTCCCGCATGTCGGGGATCACCCCCAGGGTCGGGACCCGGTGCGCCCGGTCGGAGCGCCGGGCCAGCTCCTGCTCCAGACCCGCGACGAGCGGCCGGATGTGCCAGTCTCCGGCGTTTTCCGAGCGCCATCCCCCGGCGAGACCGGCGGCGGGAAGAAGCATCAGCAGGCCGATAGCGACCTGCTCCCTGCCGGCCGCCGCGCGACGCCACAGCGCCGCGAGCCCGCCCGCCGCCATCAGCAGCAGGATCGGGATCCACGGGAGGAGATAGCGCGACTGCTTGTTCGCCACGACGAAGGTGAAGAAGAGATAGAGAGACGACGCCCAGGTCGCGAGGAGCGTCCGGGCTCCGCGCGTCTCCGCTCCGCGCCGGAGGAAGACCAGGATTCCGGCCGCCGCCGAGATCGTGAGAGGCCATCCGAGCGTCTTCCGGGGCAGCGCCTCGAGGTGATACAGGACCGACTCCAAAGAAAAAGGAGACGGGCTCCCGTCCGCGGCGCCACCGGCATGGACGACCGTCTTGCGGACGAGGATGGGGAGAATCGGCACGTAATACGGAGCCGCGACGAGCGTGGCGGCGACCAGCGCCAGCGCGGCATGGCCCCACCGTCGGCTCCGCGGGACCGGGGCCCGGGAGACCGATGCGGGCTCCCGGGCGAGCGCCAGGATCACCGGCACCGCGAGGAAAAGGAAGAAGGTCCACTTGGTCAGCATGCCCGCGCCCGCCAGAAGACCGAACAGCACGCTGCGATCGCGCCGGACGAAGCCGCCGGTCTCCAGGAGGGCCCACGCCGACACGACCACCATCGCCGCCAGGGGAAGATCGAGCATGTACTCCCCGGCGCTCAGCCGGATTCCCGGGGCCGCCATCAGGAGCAGTCCGGCCGCGAGACCGATCGGCGAGCCGAGAAGCCGATTCCCGAGCGCCCAGGTGCCGAAGACCAGCAGGACCAGGAACAGAATCTGCGTCGCCATCGCGGTCTCGTACGAGCGGCCGGCGACGCGATAGAGGAGCGCGGTGATCCCCGGGACGAGCGGCGGGTAATACCCCGATGGCGTCAGCAGCGGGAACTCCTCGGAGCCGTGCAGGATGTCGCCGAGCACGCCGCCCGCCAGCGCCGACGGATGCCGCAGGATGCGCTCGTAGACGAGGCTGTCCCGGAGGTGGATCGATTGATCCCATCCCGGCGGCGTTCCGGTCTCACGCAGGGCCGGGGCGAGCGCCGCGACGAACGCCGCCAGCGCCAGCAGCAGGATCACGATCTCCTGCCCCGCCGTGCGCCGCAGGCCCGGGATCGCGATCCTCATGCCACGCCCCGCTTGAGGTCCTCGACCCGCCCGGCGGCCGGGCGGCCCTTCACCAGGATCCGGCCGGCTCCCTGGAACATCCCGACGAGGTACCGGGACTGCTCGGACATGCCTCGCCGGTTCCCGGTGAGGACGGCGCGCGCGAGATGCGCGCTCCGGATCCCCAGCCGGGCGGCGAATCGCCAGCCGCTGATCCAGTCCCCGGCCAGGAAGTGCTTCGCGAAGCAGCCGCCGGCGCCGATGCCGTAGGCGCGGGACAGGCGGCGATTCTGCGCCGCCGAGCGCCACGATCGGTGGCGGACGACGGCGTGCGGGACATAGACGATCCTCTCGCCCGATCGCAGCAGCCGGTGCACCATATCCATGTCCTCGGCGCTCTCGAGCGCCGCCCCCGGGCCGAAGCGCTCGTCGAACGGGCCCGCCCGCCGGACGGCGGCGCGGCTGGCGGCGAAGTTGCCTCCGCCCCCGACACGCCAGGGGTGGGTCCGCCTGGTGTAGACCGGGGATCCCGCTGGCGCATAGAACGACGACGTCTCCTCCGACGCCTCTCCGCCCGTCACCGGCAGCGTCCGCCCCGCCGCGGCGTCGGCCCGGCCGGAGAGGATCGGCCCGACCAGCGCCCCGAGCCATGCGCCGCCGGCCAGGCAGTCGTCGTCGGTGAAGGCGATGGTGGCGGCGCCGCAGGCGGCGATCCCCTGGTTCTTGGCCCGCGAAAGCCCGGTGCCGATGCCGCGCACGTAGCGGACCGGCACGGCCGAACCCTGGCGGCCGGCGACCACGAGCCGGGTGGCGTCGTCGGCGCTCTGATCCACGACGATCACCTCCGCCGGGGCGGGCGAGCAGGCGAGCACGGCGTCCAGACACCCCTCGAGCAGGGTGCTCCGGTCGCGCGTGCAGATGAGAACCGAGACGTCCAATCGATCCGTCATCTCCTCCTCAATGCGACCAGAGACCGCAGCATCGGGAGCAGTAGGGGAACAACCCGTCCTCCCGCATGGCGCGACGGAAGGACTGATAGGCGTCGTTGTTCCAGATCGCCTTGAAGGGCTCCCGGCGCACGTTCCCGACGATCAGATCGGGCCGGTCGGAGCAGGGGGTGACGTCGCCGTTCGGGAGAATCTCCGCCTCCAGCCAGGGCACGAGGCAGCGCGTCTTGCCGAAGGCCTCCTGCGGGCGGGCGTAGTAGTCGCCCACCTGACCCGCGTCGAGATCGGGCAGGAACCGCAGCTCCATCCCGCTCCGGCGCTGCGACATGTCGCGCATCTGCCGCGCGATCAGCTCGGTGTCCAGGACCGAGACGTCCATCACGAAACCGCGCCACGAGCCGGCGTGGGCGTTGAACTTCTCACGGAAGTAGGCTTCGTTGGCTCGACCGATCTGCTCCGTGGTGAACCAGAGCTGCGACAGGATCATCCGGTCGGCTCCCATCGACTCCACCGTCTCGTAGGTGGCGAGGAGCGCGCGCTGGTTCCCGGGCGAGATGGTCGTGTTCACGATGATCTCGGGCTTGCGGCCGGAGCCGTTGCGGGCCTCGCGCAAGGCCCGCACGCCGTCCGCGATGCGCTGGAACGAGCCGTCCATCCCGCGGATCCGGTCGTGGATCTCCCGGGGACCGTCGACCGACACCATCACGGCGTCGACTCCGAGAGCGACGAGCCGTGCGGCCTCCAGCGGGAGATGGGTGCCGTTGGTGTTGATGCTGCAGTACAGGCCCTTCGATTTCACGTGCTCGACGAAGCGCATCAGGCTCCGGTGCAGGAACGGCTCGCCGCCCCAGAGAAAGACGCCGGTGCCCTCCGCCGCGACGTCGTCGATGACCGAGCGCAGAGTGTCCAGGTCGAGCTGCTGGATCTCGTGATCCCGGCTCAGCTCGTGGAACAGGCCCTGCTCGCCCCACTGCCAGCACATGCTGCAGCGCAGGTTGCAGCGATAGGTCATCATGAAGGTCAGCACGCGTGGCGCCGACCACCGATCCGGCATGAACGCCGGCCCGCTCTTCAGGAGCAGCCCCTTGAGTCGCGCGGCCAGGTCATACGACATGTTCACGTCTCATTTCCGCGGGGTCACGACCGCCAGGTAATTGATGGCGAGATGGCTGTCCAGGTTCTGGAGCGCGCGCGCCACGCCGAGTCCCGACCGGGCCGCCGTTCCGATCAGCCGCTCACCGGACAGGGCGAGCAGATTGAGACCGAGGTAGAGGCCCTTGAGCGGCAGGGCGGCGACGCGGCCGGCCCGGCCGTACCGGCGGATCAGGTAGTCCTCCACCCCCATCGCCATCACCGAGTTCGCCAGCTGCGGAACGAGCCGGAGATATCCGCCGTTCTCCTCCACGCGGACTTCGCCGTACTCGCCCAGGGTCTCCTCCAGCTCGCGACGGCTCCAGCGATGCAGCCGGACGCTCGGCGGGTAGGGCCAGATGCCGATCGTGGTCATCAGGATGCGACCGCCGCGGCGCGTGACCCTGACGAACTCGGCCAGCGCCCTGCGAAAATCGTCCAGAAGGTAGAAGGCCTGCGTGCACAGCACCAGATCGAAGCAGTCGCTCTTGAACGGAAGCCTCGACGCGTCCGAACGGACCTCCACGCCCCAGTACCGGTTCAGGTCCAGCCCGACGTAGCGGGACGCCCTGCCCTCGAACAGGCTCCGATACGGCTGGTACTTGCACCCGACGTCGAGCACGTCGATGCCGACCCGTCCGTTGAGGGCGGCTGCCTGGCGGGCGAGACCCTGCGCGATCTCCTGCAGCATGAGATAGTCGTGCTGCCAGAGGCGGGGGCTCGAGATCCTTCGGGCGACCCGCGCCGCCTCCCGCGACTCCGCTCCCGGTCCGGCCGGCGCGCTCATATCTCCCCCGTCAGGGTGGCGGCCCCGGCCGGACCGCCGTTCCCGGACCAGATCGTGCGCAGGAATCCACTGACCAACCCGCCGGCGAACGCCCGCGTCGCCTGCACGTCCTGAGGGCGGCGCAGCAGGATCGCGCCCCCCAGGTCCCGACCCGTGTCCCAGATGTTCCTCGCCATCCGTGCCGCCATGTGGAGGTCGCCCCGACGGACATGCTTGGCGTAGAAGGCCCCCTGCCCGACCCCGTAGGCGTGGAACAGTCTCACCTGGGCCAGGCCGCTTCGCCACGAGCGGTGGGTCACGACCATCTCCGGCTGATAGCGGACCGGAACGCCCGCCCGCAGCAGCCGGTACCCGAGATCGTTGTCCTCGGCGGCCGGCGACGCGGTGCCCGGGCCGAGAGCCTCGTCGAAACGACCCACGCGCCGCAGCAGCTCGGTGGGGATCGCCATGTTGTTGCCGAACAGGACATCCCGGAAGCCCGGCGACCGGTAGGTTCGCTCCCGCTCGCTCTCCCGCAGCGAGGGAGCCGTGACCGCCGATTCTTCCGGTCGTCCCGGCACGACCCTCCCGGTGAGGGCGCATCCGGAGCCCGACTCCCCCGCCGACCGGTCGATCACCTGCAGCCAGTCGGTCGCCACGCGACAGTCATCGTCGGTGAACGCCAGCCAGGGGGCGCGGGCTTCCTGCACGCCGAGATTGAGAGCGGCGCTCTTGCCGCGGCGCGGACAGCGGATGGTGCGGACCGACGGACCCGGCGTGTTCCTCGCGCGGCATTCCGGCTCGCTCGCGCTCTGATCGAGCACGAGGACCTCGGCGTCGGCGAAACCGGTGGCCGACAGGCTCTCGAGGCATCCGGCCAGAAGAGCCGGGCGATCGGCGGTGGCGATCAGGACGGAAATCCGGGGGGTCTTCATGCCACGCTCCCCGGCCGATTCACCGTCCGCGCGAGGGCGGGAACAGCCGGACGCCGCGCGTCACGCACGCCGCGCCAGTAGAAGCGTTCGCCGAGAAGCGACTGCGCGTGGCTCAGGAACGAGCCACGCAGGGCCAGCCGCTCGGCCGCCATCAGGGCGCCGCCCAGCGCCGTCCAGGCGGGGGCGAGCGGATCGGGCGAGGCCAGACCGCAGAAGCGCGCCAGGCGCTTGAGCGGATGCGTCTCCGTGCGGGAAAGACGCAGCTCCGCGGCGATCGCCGGGTATTTCGCTGCCAGCACGACGTCGGCCCGCCCGACGTGATGGATGTCCCGCAGCCAAGCGGCCAAGTTCTTGTCGTAGATCTGCCGGGCCACCGCGCGCGGGGTGAACCGGACCTCGACCCCTCGCTGGATCAGCCTCCAGCCCAGGTCGTAATCCTCGTTACCGTAGGACACGAACGCTTCGTCGAATCCTCCGGCGTCCCGGAACAGGGCGCGGTCGACCGAGGCGTGCCCGAACGACCAGTCGTCGAAGCGCAGCCGGTAGCCCGGCTCCGACAGCCGTCGGTTCATGTCGCGGCTCCAGGCGGCCACCCCCTCTTTCAGAAACGACCGCCGGACCTCTTCGGCCAGATCCAGGGCCCCCAGCACCACCTTCGGCGTGGCGGCGCCGTGCTCGTCGAGGTGAATCGCCGCCAGCTCGGGGCCGGCGATCATGTCGTCGTCCAGGAACAGGACGATGGCGCCCTGCGCTTCCATCGCGCCGCGGTTCCGGGCCGCCGCCAGTCCCCGATGAGGCTGGGAGACGACGCGCAACCGCGACCCCCAATCCGGACGCTGCAGCATCGACGACGTTCCGTCGCTGGAGCCGTCGTCGACGACGATCACCTCGTAATCGCCCTCGATTCCTCTCTGCGCCAGGAGCGGGGGCAGCGTCCGGCTCAGAATCGTCCGACGGTTGCGGGTCGGCACCACGATCGACAGCACCGGAGCGCTCACGAGGCCGCTCCGCCTGCATCCGTCAGGGACCGGGGCAGGATCTCCCCGAGCGCCTCGCGCGCCCAGGCCCTGACGCCGAAGCCGGTCCGGACCTTGAACGAGAACGACCAGACACTGTCGTCATGGGTGATCTCGCTCCGGTTCAACCGGAACGGATCGGTGCGGACGCCGTTGACACCGAACCGGGTGGTACACGCTCCGGCGTAGCCCGCCTGGACGACCAGACGACGGCAGCGCGCATCGTGCAGCCCGTGAGGATACGAGAAGAACCGGACCGTCCTGCCGAGGCGATCCTCGATCGTCTCCTTGGACCCGCGGATCTCCCGCTCCATCTCGGATTCCGACAGGCTCGTCAGGAACGGATGGGTCCGGCTGTGGGAGCCGATCTCCATCCCGCGGGCGGCCAGCGCGACTGCATCGTCCCATCCCATCAGCGGCCGCGGGGGATCGCCGTGGCGCGCGTCCCATGCGTTGAACCCGCCCACCCGATCGCTCACCAGGAAAAAGGTCGCCCGGAAGCCGAAGCGCTCGAGGACCGGCAGGACGTGATCGATGACGTCGCGGTAGCCGTCGTCGAAGGTCAGCGCCACGCTCTTCGGCGCCGGAAGACGCTCGCCGCGCACGATCGGCATCACGTCTGCGAGGGTCAGGACCTCGTATCCGCCGCGCGCGAGCGCGCTCATCTGCGCCGCGAAGGTCCCCGGCGCGAGACTCCAGGCGCGCAGCCTCCGTCCCGGATCGTGGTCGATCCGGTGATACGCCAGCACCTTCACCCCGGCGGTCTCAGGCACGGGGCGCCACCCTCTGCGCAATCGCCCTATGCGGGAAGACCCGGTCGTGGACAAAGTGCGCGCTTCCGCGGGCCAGACCGAAGAGATACGCCCGCCCGGTCCGGACCGCCTCCCGGTCCCGCCGGAGAAGACCGCTGACGGCGCGCCGCCCCTGCCCCAGCAGGACCCCGACGGCCACCCGGACAGGGAAGAGATCGGCTTGCGCCAGACGCTTCAGCGCCCAGACCGCGATGCCGTGGCCGTATTCGGCTTCCACTTCGGATTGGGCCGCGCCGTCGCGCCACGGAAGGTGGGCGACGACGACCTCGGGGTCATACCGGATCACCCCGCCGGCGCTGAGAATGCGGTGAATGAAATCGGTGTCGTCCGCGCCACGGAATCGCGCGCCCGGACCGAGATCCGGATCGAACAGACCCACACGTTCGGCCCACGTCCGCCGCACCGAGAGATTGAACCCGCCTCCCACCACGGCCGGGTCGACCGGACGGCGGAAATCACGCCGGTGCCCGGAATGCCAGGTGGTGACCGCGACGCGCCGGGGCTCCAGAATCTCGACGCGCGCGGGCAGGGATCCGCCCGTCACCGCCGCCAGGGCGGGCTCTTCCTGGTAGGCCGAAGCCAGGGCCCCGATCCAATCGCGACGCACGACGCAGTCGTCATCGGTGAAGGCGACGAGATCGCACTCGGCCGCCCGAATCGCTTCGTTCCGGGCCCGGCTCAATCCTCTCGAAAGGGTCTTCAGGTGGCGCAGGCGCGGAATGCGTCCCTGATAGCGCTCGACGACGCGTGCCGTGTCCTCGCCGTCGCTCTGATCGACGACGATCAGCTCCCGCGCCGGCGGGTCGAGTCGCGCGAAGCCGGCGAGACAGGCATCGAGCAGGCCGGGGCGGTTGCGTGTGCAGACCACCGCCGAGATCCAGGGCGTCCGGGATTCCCTCCCGAAGCTCACGCGACTCCTCCCGAGATCCGGCGGCGCACCGTCGCCGCGAAGCGCATCATGCCGCGCGCTCCCTCCCGGATCGTGTCCTGGGCCAGCACCAGGCGGTTGACCGCAGGCCTGCGGTCGACCCGCCGATACGTCCGGATGAAGGAGAACTCTCGCAGCTCGGGAGGATCGTCCCGCTCCAGCCCGAGGGCGCGCACCCCGGAGAGAAACCGCCGCGGCGAGTGCACGACATGCATCGGATGATCGGGGTCGCAGCCGAACCCGAGCGCGACGACCGCCAGACCCTCCGGCGCGAGCGCCTGCAGGGCGGAGCCGAGGGTGGCCACGGGGTCCGGGACGTGCTCCAGGACATCCATCACGGTCAGCATGTCGAACCGTCCGCCCGGGAGCACGTCGGTCTTGAGATCGATGAAGGACGCGGGCACGCCGCGCCGACCCAGACGCCAGCGCGAGAACGCCAGGAGCGGATCCGAGATGTCGGCGTCGGTGACCTCGATTCCGGCGGTCGCGAACAGCAGCAGATTGGCCCCCACGCCGCCGCCGAAATCGAGAGACCGCCGCACCCCCATCCGCTCGGCGACCTCGAGAGCCGCCACGTTCGCCAGCGTCTCCGCCTCGGAGAGCGTCGCGTGCCAGTGGACCAGCTCGAAGATGTAGTCGTCGGAGGTGTTGTAGAACTCCTCGATTTCCTGAAGGGTGCCACGGGGGGCCGCGTTCCAGACGTCCCGCGTCCGGCGGACGGCGTCCCGGGCGCGGCTCTCCGCTTCGCCGCGGCTGATGCCGAAGTAGTCGGACAGCTCGCTCATCGCGGACGCGATCAGATCGGTTTCGCCCGGCAGGAGAAGGGCCTGCCGCCACCGGTCCAGACGCGCCGAGGCGGTGGTCACGGGAGCGCTCCCTCGGAACGAGCGAGGGCGGCGGCCCGCTCGTCCCTGCGGGCCGGGTCGACCACCCGGAAGATCTGCACGTCCGCCCCCTGGCGGACCGACCGGAGGAAAGGCGCCCGCGGGACGTCGTAGGAGCCGAGCTTGCGCTCTTCCGGACCGTAGAAGACGTAGTCCACTTCGAAACGGCGCAGGAGGTCGAGACGCTCCGCGTCGCTCCACGCGGTCCTGAAGAAGCCCTCCACGTCCGCCTCGCGTCCCCGCAGGTCTTCCGTCAGCTTGTCCTCGCCGATGAAAACGCGCTGCCCCGAGAGCCTCGGGATGTAATTGCCGGTGGGGTAGGCGGCCAGGACCAGCGTGCCGTGCGGCAGCTCCCTTCCCATCCACTCCATGGCGGCGACCTCGTCTTTCGGAAGGTACGTCGGCTCGGTCACCTGTCCGGCCTCGTAGAGGTAGGACAGAGTGAGGTTGGCGCTGCTGAGGCACGAGAGCGTGATCACCAGGCACGAGACGAGCGCGACCGCCGCCCTCCCCTGCAGGATCACGGGCCACCTGGGCCATGGCCCGCGCCGGCGGTGCCGGAGCATGGCCCGGAAAGCGGTGCGGCGCAGCCCCTGGGTCGCCAGAATGGCGAGCGGGATCTGGATCCCGTTGAGGAGGTGATAGCGCCAGTTGAATTTCGGGAAGTACGCGAGCGCCAGGGCGACCAGCAGCCAGGCCTTCGCCAGGCGCTCTCCAGAGCTGCGATGGGGCCGGAGGAGCCCGTCGAAGGTCAGGAGGGCGATGAAGAAGCTCGCTCCCAGACCGAGCGCCAGGTGAAATGGATCGGGTGTGTAGAAATCGAGACGGGCGACCACGTTCCCCCACATCGGCTCCCTGCCGAGGGTCCAGCGATTGAAGACCAGGACCGGGAGCGGCAGTCCGAGGACCAGCGCCAGAGAAAGCCACTCCCCGGCGGCGGGTCGGCGCTCGCGGGCCAGCCAGTCCAGGACGAAGAAGGCGACGACCGTCGGCAGAAGAACGACCGCTTCGAAGGTGTGGCTGGCGGCCAGCACGGCGGCGAACACCCCGCCGGACAGGGCCAGGGCCGACCTTCCCGTCCGCAGCGCGGTGAGGAGCAGGACGAAGGCTCCGGTCATCAGCGCCGCCGCGAACACGAAATGGGGATAGACGAGCATCGTGTGAAAGACGCTCGTCTCCACCAGCCAGGAGTCGATCGTCTTCGTGCCGATTCCGGTCAATCGGTAGACCAGACGTGCCAGCCAGATGAGCCCGGTCCCGAAGCAGGCGAGCGTCAGCGCCATGCGCCGGTACCAGACCCCGCGGATGGCGGTGGCGATGAACGCATAGACGGCCACGACCAGGAGCACGATCGAGACTCCGCCGAAGATCCGGTGGACGCAATCGAGACTCCAGCCGGTCACGCCGGCCATGCGTCCCAGGACGAGGTAGATGAAATTGAACAGGGCGGGGCGGTTCGGCTCCGGCGTGAAATTGTTCGTGAACAGCACCTTGCCGTCGGCCGCCTGGCGCATCAGGGCCAGGTAGACGTTGTTGTCGTCGATGGCCTCGCGACCGATCACCCCCATGAACTGCTCCGATGCGGACGACTTTCGGAAAGCCACGCCATACGGCGCCCAGGCCAGAGCGAGGAGCGTCGCCGCCAGCAGGAGCGGAAACAGCCATTCTTTCCGGCGCACGCGGCCGAAGCCGGCGGACGCCCCCAAGGCCGGCGCGATCATCGGAGGGCCTCCGCCCAGACCTGTCCCGCCAGTCGCCGCTCTTCCCTGAACGCGCCCGCGACCGCGTAGATGAGCGCGAAGCCCGCGAGGCACACGACGACCCGCAGCGCCACCAGCGGCGGCGAAGGGGCCGGCGACACGCTCTTCCAGGCGGCCAGCAGGATCATCCAGGGAAGGGTGGCCAGGATCGGGGCCGCCAGCGAGCGCAGCAGGAATCCGGAGGTGTCGAGACCCGCCCACCGTGAGGCGCGCAGGATCACGACGCCCGCGTCCGCCACCAGCACCGACAGCAGTGTGCCCAGCGCCACTCCGGTCATCCCGAGCCGTCGGTAGAGGAGGAACGCCAGGATCAGGTTCAGGACGTATTTGAACGCTTCGGCGCGCAGGAGAACCCCGATCCGGCCCGACCCGAACAGCAGAGTCGAGGAGGCGAGAGAGGCCGCCATCATCAAGTTCGCCAGGGCGAACGCGAACAGCACGGGAGAGCTTTCCTCGAATCCCGCTCCCACCCAGAGGCGCAGCAGGGAAGGACCGTCCAGCAGCAGGACGGTCACGAGCGGAAGGGCGAGCGCCAGGTTGACTCTCGTTCCGACCTCGAGGAGCCGGGCCGAGCCCGAGCGATGTCCTTGCGCCTCCAGCTCGGAGGCCAGGGGAAAGAGGACGCCCGAAATCGGCTGCAGTCCCTTCGAGACCAGGGAGGGGAGGGTGACTCCCACGCTGAACACCGCCACGCCCGCGGGACCGGCCAGGACCCCGAGAAAGAGCAGATCGGCGCTGTCGAACAGCGTGCGCAGACTTTCGTATCCGAACGAGAGCGCCGAAAAGATCGACACGTCCGCCGCAAGACCGCGCCACCCCGGCCCTCCGGTCAGATGGATCGCAGGCGCGACCTTCCGGAGCGCCACCCAGCGAGTCAGGTGACCTCCGATCGAGGCGCCCAGCTGAACACCGCCCAGCGACAGGAGGCCGTAGCCTGCCTGGAGGAAGGCCGCGCTGGCGCCCAGCCGGAACAGAGCCCAGAACACCTCGACCCCATTGAGCAGCTGAAACCGCTGCAGCCCCGCCAGCACGCTGCGCGTCACTCCGAGAGGAAAGGAGACTAGGAAATTGAGCGCGATGAGGATCAGGAGAGCCCGGGTCTCGGCCTGCTCCGTCGCCGGGACGTGGAACAGGCCCAGGGCCGTGAAGCTGACGAGGGTCAGCGCCGCGCTCGCGAGACAACCGACGGCCAGGTAGATCCGGAAGACCGAGCCGACGTCACGGCTGGCTTCCTCGATCCTTCCGGTCCCGGCGCTCCGCGCGACCGCCCGGACGCAGGCGGCGCCGCTGCCGGCGTTGAGAAACCCCAGATAGCTGCCGATGGCGGTGGCCAGGACCCAGATGCCGTAGGCGCGCGGGCTGAGGTGTCGCACGACGAGCGGCGTCAGCAGGAGCAGCACGACGCCGTTGACCGCCGCGCCGGCGTAGCCTGAGCCGATGTTCCGGGCCACCCGGGAGACGATCATCCCGCCTCGCGTTCTCCCGAGAGGATCTCGGCGGGCGTATCGAGGATCTTGCGCACCGCGACCCGGGCGCGCGCGAAGTGTCCGGTCTCGTCCCTCTGCAGGTGGCGGAACTTCTTCAGGCAATGACCGGCCCAGGCAATGGTCAGGAGCGGCGGCAGGAGTTTCCGCTCGAGGCCCATCGCCGCAGTGTATCGACCCAGCGTGCGACGCAGCTCGCGTGCCAGCGGGTCGCGTCCGTTCAGAAGTCTCTCGAGCGCGGTGAAGGGATCCGGCACCACGTGCCCTTCGGTCCGCAGCGCGACCCACAGGCAGAGATCCAGGATGTCGTAGGTCGGGACCGACACCTCGTCGCAAAGCTCCCAATCGATCACACCGTAACGCTCGCCGTCGCCCAGGATGTTCTCGCCGCAGAAGTCGCCGTGGGCGAGGACGGTCGGGAACGCCTGCCCGAACCCGTCCCACACCGTTTTCGCCGCCTTGTCCAGGAGCGCCTGAGAGCGATTCGTCCGGTCCAGCTTCACGCAGAACTCTTCGATCCAGCCCGGTACCAGCGCCGGTCCATCGATTCGGGTGGCGCGCCCGAGCGCGGAGCTCCAGTCCGCGGCCCAGGCGAGGAAGCGCTCGAGGCGTCCATTGAGCCGCATGCCAGGTGTCAGCCAGGTCGAGACTTTTTCGCCACGCAGCGCGCTCTGCAGCAGCACCTGACGTCCGGCCACTTCCCGGTAGAGGAGAAGACGCGGCACCGATGCCGCGGGGAGCGTCTGACCGTGCCGGCTCAGCGACAGGAGGCCTCGGTGCTCTCTTTCGAGGTAGTGGGCGCCGGCCGCATCGAACCCCACCTTCCCGACCGCCGAAGGAAACCGCTCGCGCGGGAGGAAGAAGAAGTACACCGACTGATCGGCGTAGTTCTTGTCGTCGTGCGGGCGGTGCACCATCAACACCGAGATCTTGTGGCGTGGCAGCCCCATCGCCTCGGCCGCCAGCTCCTTGTAGGTCTCGGACAGCGCGTCGATCATCGAGCCTTCCGTGCCACCACGATCAGGTTGGACAGAAACAGGTGGTGCAGACGCACGGCGCACAGACAGCGGGCGCTCAGTGCCAGCAGGCGCTGGCGCGGCCCGCGCACACCGGTCGCGAGACCCAGGAAGTATTGGAATGGCCCCGGCCGATCGAGCGGCACCAGCATGCGCGGCGCCCGCAGCGACGGGTAGGCGTAGAAGGTCTCGACCGCCTCGAAGCCGCCGCGACGGAGTCGTCCCATGACCCGCCGACGCGCCAGACCGATCCAGCGTTTTCTCTCCAGGGCCACGACCCATCGACCGCCACGATCCAGGAGCGACCGGGCCCGCTCGGTTCGGACGGGCCGGTTGCCGTTCGTTCGATCTTCCAGGACCAGGTCGAAGGTGAGCTCCGCGATCTTTCCCTCGTCAGGCTGGCCCGGCTCGATCCGGACTCCTGCCTGGCGCAGCGAAGCGAACAGACTGGTGCCGTTGCTGCCGAATTCAACCGCCCGCTGGCCGTTGCACGGGAAAAGCAGGCTACGCCACAAGGGACCAGCTCCGCCGATCTGTGGAACCGCCTTCGGTGGCGCAGTCATGGACACGGGCATCGTGGTCGTCGTCTCTGTGCCGTTCATCACCGGATGGAGCTCCGCCATCGAGAGCCTCTTGCTCCCCATTCGAATTGATAGAGGCGAAACGACTTGCCTCTATCGACCGCCTGCAGAAGCCAGCGGCTGGATCGACTCGGGAGCGCACTCCAGAGCGGCCTGCCGCCGGAAAAGCTCGAGCAAGATGCGAACTCTGTCGCCACCCCTGAGGGTCATGTCGACCCGTCCCTCGAACCCACTGAAAGGGCCTTCGGTCACACGCACCGGGGTCCCCGGTTTCCATTGGACCGGCCGGAACAGTCCACGGATTCCCTCTTTCTCCATCTGCCGGACCGACCCCAGGGTCGCTTCCGTGACCACCAGGGGCGTTGCGCCGCTCATCACCACTCTGACCAGCCCCGGTTTCCAACGCAGCCGCGCGTAATCCCGGACGAAGTCGAAACGGGCGAACAGGTAGCCGGGAAAAAGGGCCGCCTCCTTCCACGCACCCCGCACGCCACGGAGGGGTCTCCGGATGCGCGGGCAATAGACCTCGATCCCCTCCTGGTCCAGGGTCGCGCGCACCGCGCTCTCTTTGTTCGGCTTCGTCTGGATCGCGTACCAGAGCATCGACTGTCCTTTCATCAGGTCCCCGCCAGGGGACCCGGGCGGCTTCGAATCAGAAGACCTGAAAGACCAGATTCATGAAGACCGTGTCGACCGTCAGATCCTCCACCGTGCCCTCGAGACCGATCTGCTTGCGCCGCCGCGCCTCGCCTGAAAGGCTCAGCCATGGATTGAGCGCGATCGAGCCGCGCACGGCGCCGCCGGTGTACCGGAGCGCCTGTCGGTCTCCCGTGTCCAGGACCGACTCGCGGGTTCCGTACTCCGCGAACACGCCGAGCGTGGACGAGCGCCCGACCGTTCCGGAGATGCCGGCACTGGCGTTCTGCGCCACCGTGAGGGTCGCGACTCCGATGTCGGCCATCAGGCTTCGGCGGTAATCCGACACGAAATCGAGCCGACGAAACGGATGGTGCAGACTCGCCGCGGCCACCACCAGATTCTGGCTGGCCCCCTCCCGCGTGACCTTCGACACGCCGGCGGACAACGTGCAGGCCGGACCGGCCGGCGCGCCGTGCGTCCACGACGCGTCCACTCCATTGGCTGCGGAGTTCGGGATCGTCGCGTCGTGAAAGTCGAATCGCGAGTAGGCGTAGCTGGATGCGATGCTGTCCTTCTTGCCGATCTGCTTCTGGATCCCGAGGCGACCGGAATACGTGTCGGTGTCGACGGACGGGCGCAGATCGATCCGCTCGATCCGGGACGTCACACCGGCCAGCAGGGTCAACGACCGGGACAGACTGGTGTCGAACCCCACGTCGGAGACGCTCCGCCAGCGGTGGGTCTGCTGGGTCAGAATGACCGTCTCGGTGGTCGGCGTCGTGCTCGCAATCTGAAGAGGATTGCGGCTGTAGAAGAAGTGCTCGAAGAGCGCGAGGTGGCTCCGGCTCGTGACCAGGTAGCGTCCGTCGAAGTTGACGGCGTGATTGAGGCTGTCGAACTGGTTGTTGGTGCCGTAACTCGTGTAGAAGGAATCGTAGGAGGCCGACCAGTCGGTTCGCGCGCTGGTCTTACGTTCGGAGAGATCGGCGCGAAGATTCGCGATGGAATCGCCCGAGGCCGCTGCGTCGGAGCGCAGAGCCGCATTGCTGGTGTACCCGCCGCCGAGACCCAGGCTGAGCTTGAGCTCGCCGCGTGTCGGCCCGGTCACGGCGGGGACCTGGGCGCGGATCGGCAGTGTGGGAATGAAGCAGGTCCCGAGGAGCAGTATCAGGACCCGCCGTCCTGCGGCGGGAACAACCGGTCTTCTTGACGTCACGGTAGGACAACCGTGTCGCCCGGGTCAAAGGGAGGGATCCATACTTCGATCCCGCCTGTGATGATCAAATTCCGCTTACGGAGACACCGGGAGTTTCGCTCGGCACTGTTCCCGACAACCCGGAAGCTGCCGTGCCAGACGGAGACGGCCGTGGATCGAAATGTGTCGACACGGCGACCCCGTGCTTCGGGCTTTCGGACTGGCGATTTCGCAAGCATCTTGAATCGGACCGCAGTTATTTGAACCAGACACAAAAATGTTACTAGAGATATCAATGAATCCGTAATTCTGATAGACAATTCCTGTATCCCGACCGGAAGCGACACGAAGCGTATGACCTCTCACTAATCTCGGAAGCACTGACCTCGCGGAAGGGTTTTCCGAAAGTCCACCCTACTACTTGATCGCCCCCACCAACCCCTTGCAGGGGATCAGAGAACCTTTCGAGATTGCGTCGAATATACTGGAATCCAGCGGGGTGTCAAGGGCAAATCTCAAGGCGTGAAGCCGTTAACTCTCACTTTTCACAGTATGGTAACGCGCGTGTGCACCAGATGGACGGTGCGCAAAAATCGCACAACGGCGATCGCGCCTGCGTCTCATCTGCCCGGGGTCGTTCCCCCTTGCACGTCCTTCTGCTCGAGCACGGTGAGCCTGTAGCGCAGCCTGCAAGGCACCGGGCCTTCCCATTCCAAACGCACCGTTCGGGCACTCTGGGTGACGCCATAGGAGGGCGAATGGAGATCCTCCTCCACGCGTGTCCGGCAGAGCTCGGGACGCGCTGTCCACAGGACGCTGAGGATCACCCCTCCTTCGGAGCCGCGAGCCGTCCATCCGTCCTGCCGGGACTCGACTGTCCAGCCTGGCGCAAGATGAAAACTGGCCACGAATCGGTGCCGGCCGCGCCCCTCCAGCCGATCCTCGATCCAGAAGGTCCCGGTCCGGCGATCCAGCAGGATGCTTCGGCGATGCACGACTGCCGCGGGCAGCCGCCGGTAGCCCGAATGCTCGCCGCGCAGATAGACGTACCGCCTTCCCGCACGCCAGCGCAGCACCCGGGGGTGATCGGCCGGGATCAGCCGGAACGGCTCTTCCGCGAACGGATTCATCTCCTGGCCGTCGACCTGCAGCGCATTGTGCGCCCGCGTGGAGCGAAAGCCGTCGCGCATCGTCAGGTCCGAGGTGTAGGCGCCGGTGCCCCGATCGGGAAGGATCTCGCGGCCAAAGGCATACAGGTCGAACGCCAGAGTGTCGTTGTGGGCGTGGCTGCCGTTGTTCCTCTGGCCGACGCCCCCGGCGTCCACCACCATCTGGACGCTGCCGGCGCCCAGCTGGTAGATGCCTCCCTCGGGAAAGGCGCGGCTCGAGAAGCCGGCGGGCGGATCGACCGGCGGCAGCGAGTCGCGCCAGCGGACGAACGGCTCGCCCAGGACCCACACGCCCTCCACCCAGGCGTCGCCCGCGAGCGGGAGCCACTTCGGCTGGCGGAACAGATACGCGCCGAGGACCAGAAGCGGCCTCCAGTCACGACGCGTGCGACGGTATTGCGAGAAGATCAGGAACCGACCGTCGTCGTTGTCACCGATCTGCGGCAGCGTCCCGTCGGGGCGCATGAGGATCGCCACGGCCTCGATCATCGACCTCAACCCCTCGAGGTACGGCGTGCCGAACGAGCCGCCGCGCTCGGACTCCAGAAGCGCGGGGAACAGGAACATTTCCGTGACGAACGCGTGATAGGAGAGCGAGGCCTCGTAATCCAGCCCGTCCGGAGTGACCTGTCGCCGCATCTCGGCGAGGAGCCTGACCCGGGCGTACTCCCTCCACTTCGGGGCCTCCCGGAACTCCGTCAGGCCCAGACCGCAGAGGAACAGCCCGGCGAGGTTGGACACATAGTGATTCCCGCGGACCGGACCGTTCTCCAGATTGTCGCGGATGAAGCGGGCGTGCAGGAGCAGGGATTTGAGAAGCGCGGCCCAGAACCGATCGTCGCCCGCCCCGCGCAGGAACCCCTCGGAGGCCAGAATCTGCGCCGCGCGTATGGCCACATCCATGGTGCAATTCCAGTTGATGCCGCGATAGGCCGGGTTGCCCGCGACGAACGAGGCGACGTGGGACACGGCCCGCTCCCGGAACGCGACGTCGCCGCCGAGCCACGAGGCCATGCCCAGGATCGGGAGATGCTGCAGCCGGGAGATTTCCCAGGGGACCTTGCAATCGTGCCCACGATTCGGCGTCTGGGTGATGTCGAGGGAATACACTCCGCGGTCCCAGCGCTTGCCGGATTTGAAGTCACAGTGCCAGTCGGGTTCGGGACCGAGGCGGACCGGACCGGATCCGAGAAGGTCGAAGTCTCCATTCATGAGGGCCCGCCCCGCCGCCAGGATCGCCTCGCAGGATGCGGGTGCCGTTCTTCGAAGTCTGTCAGCGCTGGCGGCGCCGCACAGAGCCGCGGGCACCAGGGGCGCGCCCTCCAGGCGCCGCGCGACCAGCTCCTCGACCGATGGGGCCGGGGACGCCAGGGAACGCAGCAGGTCCGCATCGCTCAGGTGGGTCGCGCGGCTGCGATATCGGACACGCCGGGCGTAGCGCACCGCTCGCCCCGAGAGCCGGCGCACGCCTTCGCCCGGCGAGAGGGACATGGCCTTCCGAATGTCCCAGCCGAGATCGCGAAGACGGTACGTCACGGACCCGAGTCCCTTATCGAAGACCGAGCATGCCCCGGTCGGCGCTCAAAGGGTCATGCGTCGCCGCGCTGAGGACGGGAGTGGAGAGACGCGATCGATGCAGGAGAAAAGGCACGGGCCTCGGGAGCCTCCGCTCCCCGGCGCGCTCACTCAGCGGACCACGACCGTGTCGCCCGATTCGAGGATCAGGTCGTCGTCCGGCTTCTTTCCGGAGACGATGTTCTGGTACGACACCTCGATGACCTTCTCCCCCGAAGGGGTCTTGCGAAAGACGACGATGTTTTTCTTGCCTCCGAACGGGGTGAGCCCTCCGGCCATGGCGATCGCCTGGAGCAGACGGATCTGCGTCTTCGGCATGACCGGCCCAGGTCGAGCCACCTCCCCGAGGAGATAGATCTTGATGCTGTTGATCTCCCTGACGATGACGGTCACGGACGGGTTGCTCATGTACTCCTTGAGCCGGACTTGAATCTCCTGCCCGAGGTCCGCGGGTGTCTTCCCGGCAGCGACGATGTCCTGAATCAGGGGGAGCGAGATCTTGCCGTCCGGCCGGACCGGGACCTCGCGGGTCAGATCCGCGTCCCTCCAGACCGAGACGAGCAGGACATCCTCGACGCCGATGCGATACTGCATCTCCGTGGGAAAGATCTGCTTGGCGACGCCGGGCCCCTGCTTGCCCGCGTCGGGCGGGCTCTCCGCCGGCGCCGCGTCCCGATCCTGCTCCGGGGCGGCCGGCGCCGCCGCCAGGCAGACAAACCCGACGAGACCTGCACTCAACAGGCGGTATGAGGTTTTCACCGGACCGGCTCTCCGACCGCACGAACGACGCGGCGAGTGCGGAATTCTATCATTTTCGCGCGGGCCGGATTGTCACCTCACTCGACGGCGGGCACGATGAGGCCGCGCAGGGCCCGGGCAGACGCCGCGCGCGGCCCCCTCGTGGTCACTTCCTGGAGGTTTGCGGCTTCAGACAGACGGCTTCGATGTTGTTGCCGTCCGGGTCGAGAACGAAGGCGGCGTAGTAGTTCGGGCCGTAGCTCTCGCGGATTCCCGGGCCTCCGTTGTCCCGGCCGCCCGCCGCAAGCGCCGCCTCGTGGAAGGCGTTCACCCCGGTGCGGTCGGTTGCCACGAAAGCAAGATGAACGGCCGGAGCGTGCGCCGCACCCGGCGCGATCCAGAGCGCCGACTTGTCCTCCGCTCCGAACCCGGCGCCGCCTCCCGATTCGTCCAGAAGCCTGTAACCCAGCGGCGCGAGCGCGCGCTCGAAGAACTTCCTGCTCCTGGCGCCATCCTTGACCTTCAGCGACACGTGATCGTACATCCTCATCCTCCCTGATTGACGAGCGCATCCGGAGGCCGCCGACCCGCTCGGTGGCCGCCGGCCGCTCCGCTATACTGAGACGCTTATACGCCGCCACGGGAGACGGAATCTTGGCGAAACTTGCGGTCGAGGTGGAGGGCGCTCTGGCCGATCGGGCGCTCACCGGCTCCCCAGGTCGGGCGACGCCGCGCCCGCTCGCGAGCGGCGACGGCTGGTACGCCGCCGACGTCGTGTGCACCTCAGGACCGCAGGACCGCCGTTTCGAGGAGCGTCATTCGAACGTCGCGATCGCCATCGTGGTTTCGGGCAGTTTCCAGTACGCCTCCGGCCGGGAAAGCGACCTGATGACGCCCGGCTCCCTCCTGCTCGGGAGACCGGGTCAGGGATTCGAGTGCGGGCACGAGCACGGCGCGGGCGACCGCTGCGTGTCATTCCATTATGCTCCGGACTATTTCGACGAGCTGGCGAGCGATGCGGGCGCGTCGAGGGGAAGGAATCGATTCCGGATCCTCCGCCTGCCTCCTCTGCCTGCTCTGTCGCCGCTCGTCGCCCAGGCGTGCGCCGGTCTGGCCGGGTCGAATCCCGCACCCTGGGAGGAGATCGGCGTCCTTCTCGCCGCGCGGGCGCTCCGCGTCCTGGGAGGCGTCGCGCCCGGCGCGGACGCGGCTCCGCCCAGCGCCGTGGCGCGTGTGACGCGGTGCGTGCGGATGATCGAGCGGCGACCGGACGGGTCGCTCGCGCTCGGGAGCCTGGCGCGGGAGGCCGGTCTCAGTCCGTATCATTTCCTGCGCACGTTCCAGCGGCTGACCGGCGCCACGCCGCATCAGTACGTTCTCCGGTCGCGCCTGCGGGAAGCGGCGATCCATCTCGCGGCCGACTCGGCCCGCGTCCTCGATATCGCCTTCGATTCCGGCTTCGGAGACGTGTCGAACTTCAACCGCGCGTTTCGCGCCGAGTTCGGCGTCAGCCCCCGCGTCTACCGCTCGCGGGCGGCTGGCAGGCGATGAGCAGCGCGCAGCGGTTGCGGCGGGATCAGGCGGCCGGCCGATGCCAGGTCAGCCGGACGACGTTCCCTCGAAGAGCAGGGAGAAATCCGAACAGCGGCGGCTTGTAGAGGACCCGGATCGAGCTGTCATTCCCCCGCCATCCGAAGCGCGTCTCGACGCGCGCGTCGAGCTCGTTCATCCCGGCGTGCAGCTGCCACCGGATCTTGGCGGCCGGGCTCGGCACCCAGTCGGAGCCGCCGTCGGATCGGACCAGGAACCTCTCGAACGTCGGGCTGTTGTTGCTCATCAGCACGACCTTCATGATCCTGTCCCGGACGCGTTCGTTGGCGAGCAGGATGACGGTCTGATTCAGCGCGTAGCGGAACTCGTCCTGGTCGCGGGTCTCCGGGCGCGGGGTCGACCATGCCTCCGATTCCTGGACGCGCCAGGCGAGAAAATTCGAACCGATGATCACGGCGTCCCTGCCGATCCGCGGGTAGCTGCGGTAGTTGTTCGCATGCACGAGCGCCTTCCAGACGCCGTTGACCTGGACCTGCACCGGGACCGAGAGCTGGTTCGCAGTCAGGTCGATCGAATACAGCCGGTAATTGGCCAAGTCGCCCAGAGCGACCGGGTTCCGGTGGCCGGAGGAGTCGCACTGCGCGAACCCCCGGACGTCCTTCCCCCAGTACGCCCGGCACAGTGTGGCGCCACCGGCTGGAACGCCGTCCTTCTCATAATGAATGTCCTGGCTCGGATCCATCACCACCCATTTGTCGAAATCGTCCGACCAGACGGCCACGATGAAATGCCCGGACAGATCGACATAGCGCCCGTGGATGCCCAGCGACTGGCAGGCCTGCAGGAAGACGACGGCGTACTGCGCGCAGAACCCCCGGTTTCCGTGCTGTCTCGCGAGATCCAGAATCTCGAGGGCGTCCCAGGGAGGGTAGTAGAAGTCACCGCTCGATTGCCACTGGCTCCTGACCCAGCGCCGCAGGAGGACGATCTTGTCGAACTGGGTCGCGCCGGCAGCGACCACATCGTCGAGCTTCTCGCGGCTTCTAAGGAGGCGAAGCCGCGGATTGAGAAAATCATCCTCCTGCAGCACGTAAGAGGACACCGCAATCTCCCCGTTGTCCTCGTTCGTCACGATCACGAATTCCGATTGGGCTGCCCATCCGGTCAGCCCGGCTGCCAGCACCGAGCCGACCAGAAGAAGCACGCGTGGGCGACGAATGGCTCAGCTCCTCCAGGCGGAACTCGTCCCGTCCGCAGCGCGAAATCTGGTCTCCACCACGAGGGAAAGCAAGCGGGCGGGTTCTCAGGGCTGAGTGGAGACCGTCAGCGCCCGATCCAGCTTGATGGTCAAGGGCGACCCGGCGGGAAATTCGACGTCCTCGCCCCTCGTGCCCGCCGCGATTCCCGTGCCGATGGCCCCGCCGATGAGGGCGCCCACCGCCGCGTCCTTCGTGCCCTTTCCCAGGAGTCTGCCCAGCAGGGCGCCACCGGCGGCTCCCCCTCCGATCGCCCCCGCGGTCCTCCTCGTCGACTTCGGCGCGATGCTGGTCAATGCCGCCGACATCGGCGCTCCCGCCCCGTACGGCGTGACGACCTTGTCGAAGGAAAGCGCCAGCGACCCCCCTTTCTGTCTGAGACCCTTCCTGGCGGGGACCGTGTCGCTGACGTGGCCGTGCACCACGCTCCCGGCGGGGAGAGCGACGCGGTCGCCGGTCACCACCGGGTCCGTGATCTTCGCCGTGAACGGGTCTCCGGGCCGACTGGCGGACGAGCCGACCGGCACGTCGAGGGCCAGATGGATCTCCGCTCCGGCCGGCACCGTCAGCTGGATGCTCCGTGGTATCTGTGGCGGTACGACGACCGGCTCGACCTCCCGCTGCACACTCCTGCGCTGGTGCTCGGCCGTTTGCTCCGGCAGCCCGGACTTTTCCGGCGAAATCGGCGCCGCTTGTGCCGGCGGCTGCCCGCCCACGCCGGCGGCGGCCGGGCGGACGTCGGCGACCTCGGCACGAGCGTCGATGCTCGGGCGGCCCGAACGGCCGAGGCGCAGATAGGCGGCGGTTGCAAGACCGGCGGCGAGAAGCGCCAGCGCGACGATCGGAACGACAAGACGGCGCGCGCGCCCGCTCCGTCCGGCCCCGGAGGGTGACGCCGCCCGGTCTGCGATGGCCCGCTCCGCGCCCGCAGGCGGAACCGGAAGCAGCGTCACCGCGTCCGGCACCGTCTGATCGGAGAGATCGGCGCTCTTCCGACCGCCCGCTTCCAGGAAGGCCTCCCGGAACGCGGCCCCGTCGGCGAAGCGCCTGGCGGGGTCTTTGGACAGCGCTCGATCGAAGAATCGATCCAGGCCGGCGGGGCAGCCTCGGAGCTGTCGGCTGAGCGGCACCTGCGTGTCATGGGCGATGGAGTACGCCAGGGAGACGAGATCGTCGCCGTGGAACGGGCGCTTGCCGCAGAGCGCCTCGTACAGAAGCACCGCCAGGGAGAACAGGTCGCTGCGACCGTCCAGGGTCCCGCCGCGGACCTGCTCGGGCGACATGTAGCCGGGCGACCCGATGGCGGCCCCGGATCGGGTGAGCTCGGAGGAGGCCAGCCGCGCCACGCCGAAATCGGCGATCTTCGCCGCCCCATCGGAGTCGCGGATCAGGATGTTCGCCGGCTTGATGTCCCGGTGGACGATTCCGGCCCGGTGCGCCACGTGCAGGGCGTCCGCCAGAACCGCGCCCATGGCCAGAACCCAGGACGCATCCCGGCGCTGTCCCCCGTCCAGGATCTGCTTCAGACTGTGCCCCTGGACGAATTCCATGGCGATGTAGGGGAGCTTCCGCGTCGCATCCTCGCCGGCGTCGTAGATCGTGACGATGCCCGGATGCGAGAGGGAGGCGGCGGCGCGGGCCTCCCGGAGGAAGCGCTCCTGGAACTCCCTGGCCAGATCCGCCGTGATCCCCTCCGGCAGGGCGTAGGTTTTCACTGCGACCTGCCGGTTGAGCCGCGGGTCGTGGGCCAGATAGACCACCCCCATGGCGCCACGCCCGAGCTCGCGCTGGATCTCGTACCTGCCGATGGTCGGCACGAACATCAAATATAGGTCCGGGTCGCGGCCGCGCAATGTCGGGAGCCGGAATCACGGCTGCCGCAGGTCGTCAGCGAGGATGGGTCGCCGAGGCAGGCAGGGCGCCCGATTCGATGCGGCCGCCGATTGCGGCGCGCAGGGTCGCGGCGACGAGCGGGACGACGCCCGCGAGCAGGAAACAGAGGTCGGCGCCCATTCGCAGCCATTCGAGGGTGTGGAAGATACCGGTCATGGTGAACGAGAGCCGCCGAGCGTGCCAGTAGCCGTTCTCCAACGAGTCCCAGAGCTGAACGACCCCGGCGGGGAAAAGGTCCAGGAGCACCATCAGCGCCAGACCCGCGTTGAGCCCCCAGAAGCCGACCCGCACCAGCGGCTCGCTGCGGGCCCACCGTTCGTCGTCCGTCAGGGCGCGCAGGCAGAACACCAGAACGCCCAGCGCCAGCATGCCGAACACGCCGAACATGGCGGTGTGCCCATGGTTGCTGGTCAGCACCGTTCCGATCTCGAAATACGAGATGATCGGCAGGTTGATCAGGAAGCCGAACACGCCCGCCCCGACGAAGTTCCAGAATCCGACCGCCATCAGGAAGTAGATCGCCCACTTCTGGCGCGCGGCGAACGGCTTCCCGCAATCGTCGCAGCGCCGATCCTTGAGCCGGACGAAGTCCCACGCGTCCAGCGTCAGGAGCGTCAGCGGCACCACTTCCATGGCGGAGAAGCAGGCCGCCAGACCCATGTTGAGCGTCCCCTGGCCGGTGAAGTACCAGTGGTGTCCGGTGCCGATGACGCCCGCGCCCAGATAGAGAATGGCGTCGAGGTAGACCAGGCGCGTCGCCGTGCGCGCGCTCACCAGCCCCATCTGTAAGAAGATGACGGCGACCAGCACCGTGGCGAACAGCTCGAAGAACCCCTCCACCCAGAGATGGATGATCCAGAACCTCCAGTTGTCGATGACCGCGTAGTTGGTGTGCGGTCCGTAGAACAGCGCGGGCAGGTAGAAGACCGGGATGGCCACCGCGGCGTAGAGAAAAAGCGCCGCCAGCGAGTCCCGACCGCCTCGCTTCATCGCCGGGCGCAAGGCGCGGAACATCAGCACCAGCCACAGGACGAGGCCGACCGCCAGAAGGAGCTGCCAGAAGCGGCCGAGGTCGAGATATTCCGAGCCCTGATGCCCCAGCCAGAACCAGAGCCCGCCGAGCCGGCCGTTGATCCCGAGGTATTCGCCGGCGAGACTCCCGAAGACGACGACCGCGAGGGCGCCGAGGAGGATCACCACACCGGCCCTCTGGCCTCGTGGCTCGCCGCCTCCGACGATCGGCGCCAGGAACAGCCCGCCCGCCACCCAGGCGGTTGCGATCCAGAAGATCGCCAGCTGCAGGTGCCAGGTGCGCAGCAGGTTGTACGGCAGAAAACGCGCCAGATCGAGCCCGTAGAACGCGCCCGACTCGACCCGATAGTGCGCCAGGGCGCCGCCGGCGAGCGTCTGGAGCAGGAAGAGCAGGGCCACGACCACGAAGTAGAGAGCGGTGACCCGCTGGCTCGGGGTCGTCCGCCAGCCGAGAAGGTTGCTGCCGTGCGTGTGGTCCGTGCCCTTCTCGCCGCGCCACCCGAGATAGTCGAACTTGCCGAACACGAACAGGACGAGACCGAGACCGGAGAGCAGCGTGACGAGACTCAGCCCGCTCCAGAGATAGGTCGAGGCGCTCGGCGTGTTGCCCGCCGCCGGGTCGTACGGCCAGTTGTTGGTGTAGGAATAGTCCTTGCCGGGACGGTTCGCGACCGCCGCCCAAGCGGCCCAGGCGAAATAAGCGGTCAGCGCCGCCAGCTCGTCCGTGTTCCCGATGTAGTTGGCCGGCAAGCCGGGTGCCGGCGTGCGACCCGCGAAATAGTCGTGCCACTCCGTCTTCTGGACGGCGAAAGCCGCCGACTCTCCGGGCGAGAAGGTCAGCCTGTCCTTCCCGTCGTCGTAGCGATTCTCCTTCAGCTCGCGCCGGGCCGCCTCGTTCACGTCGCTGGCCGCGGCAGGCTGCAGATCGGCGTACGCGACACCGTACCGCGAGGTCGCCAGCGTGTCGCGCGTGATCTCCGCAAGACGATGCAGGTACTCGGCGCTGTAGTCGGGGCCCAGGTAGGCGCCATGCCCCCAGAGGGTCCCGTGCTCCATCAACCCGTACTTGAAAAAGACCTCCTGGCCGTGCTCGATGTCCGCCCGCCCGAACAGCGGGGCCCCGGATTGATCGACGACGACCGCCGGTATCGGCGGCGCGTTGGTATAGGTCCTGACCGTGACGATGGTCAGGACGGTGAACCCGAAGATCATCACCAGGATGGCGGCGTGCCGCCACCACGGAGAGAGCCCCGCGTGTGCCTGATCCTGTTCGGGCATGGTCAGACGTCCTCCATGCGCTTCAGGTATGCGCCTAGAACCGATAGTGCATGAAGAAGGTCAGGAGATGGTTCGTGTAGTTCGCGAAATCCAGGCCCAGAAAGATCGAAGTCCCCGACCCCGGATCGTTTCCAGGATCCCCCATGTAAGGCTGTGAAAAATCGCTCGCGAAGTTGTCCTCGTGCCACGACTCATACCAGTAGCGAACGGAGTAGTCGAGGCTCTTGTTGATTGTCCGCGTGAAACCCACCTGCGCGATCGTCAGCGTCGTCTTCAGGAGAGGGAATTCGAGGAGAGTGGTGTCCGAGGAAGCGTTCCCGCCGGGCACGAAATGGTTGGCGATCCTGCCGGTCCCTTCCGAGCGGGAGGCGTCGACGTCGATCTTCCAGCGTGCGTCCCCCGACGGATCTGCCGAGAAGCCGAGCGTGGCGGTCTTGTACCTGTCGTCCGTGTCGGCGCCCCAGTTGTCCAGCGGATTGTCGGAGCCGATGCCGGACACGGGCGTGCGGAAGCGGCTCTCGAGACCGTAGGTGCTGTCCTCCCAGGTGTAGTCGGCGTAGAGACTGAAGCGCGGACCGGGCGCGATGCCGAACCCGAGCGTGTAGGACAGGTATTTGTCGTCGGTCCGGCCCGCCAGGAGCAGGTCGATGGTCTCGGGAACCGTATCGAAGTTGCGATCCTCCTGGACGGTGAACGAATCCCCGATGTGCTTTCCGGTGTTCGGATCGAGATACAGATCCCGCGTGTAGGTGGTCTCGGCATAGATCGAAATCGTCTTCGTCGCGTTGAAATCGAGGAGGAGACTGTACTGATCGCGGTCGCGGTCGGTCCAGATGAAGCGCCGCTCTCCTTCGTTGGAGGCGGCCACGAACGCCTCGCCGATCGGAAACGACGCCAGGTTGTACTCGGCGTCGTAGTCGTCGGCCCGCCGCTCCTGCCGGCGCGCAGTCGTCTTGATGCTGAGCCACTCCGCGACGTCGAAATCGAGCGTCACCTTCAGCGTGTCGTCGTGGCTCCGCGTGACCGCGCTGAAATCGCGCCGGATGTCCTCGCGTTCGAGAGAGAGCGATCCGTCCAGCCAGGACACCGGGTGGATGCCGGCGGACCCTCCGAAGTTCGTGCGGTGCCAGCCGTACGGCAGGCTGCGGCGAGCGATGTGGTTCGTGGTCGCGCCGCACTCGTTGGCGTTCTGGCAGAGAGGGATCTGGTAGTCGGTCATGACATAGTCGGCGAAGGTCGGATCGGGCGACTTGTTGTCGTATTTCCAGTCGCGGGCCCAGGCCGACCAGCGCAGAAGCTTCGTCGGCCGAGACGACACCCTCAACGAGGCGAAGTCGACGTCGTACTTTCCGTCGTAGCTCGTCGCCGGCAGGGCGGCCGGCGACAGCAAGGTGTTCGTCGTGGTCGGCAGGAACGGATCGTCCTGCGTCGTCTGCGAGCGCGACACCGTCGCGTCGATGCGCGTGTGCGCCGGCAGGTTGACTCCGCCGAACAGGGTGCCCTGCGCCATCCGGTTGCCGGTGGCGGAGGACAGGCGCCCGCGCGCCGGGTCGGCCGTCGTGGCGTTCACCGCCGTGTCGTTGAGGAAGAGCTGATCGTCCCAGGTGACCGAATCGTAGCCGGTCGCGAACTGCGAGGCGGTGAGCTGCACGCCGGCGTTGAAGCCTCGCCGGGTGTACTCCGCCCCGACCGACTCCCAGTCGGTGCGGTAATCGAGCGGCGCGGCGACCTCGCTCGGCGACAGCGCGAAGTACATCCCGAGCGACTGCGGAATCGCGCCGGCGCGGCGCTCGCGCTGCCCGGAAGCGGTGAAGGTCCAGTGACGTCCGGGGGTCAGCCTGAATCCCAGGCCGCCCGTCTCGCGGCGCCACCCGACGGGGATCTCCTGCGCGGAGCTGTTGATGGCGCTCTTCAGGATCGCCCCCTTGGTCCCGGCGTCCCATTGACCGTTGCTGTCCGCGTCGACGTTCGCCGCGCCGCCCTGGATGGCCGACTGCAGGGAGTCGTCGAGAGTGAACACGGCTCCCGCCTGCCGGGCATACAGCTGACGGGCGTGATCGGTCCAGAGGCGGGGGTTTTCCGTCCATGTCATCGATCCTTGCCAGAGATCAGTCCTGCCGAACGTCACCCCGATCCTCTGGTCGCGCTGCGACACGTCGGCCGCGCGCAGATCGAAGAAGAAGTCTTCCCTGGGCGTCCAGCTCAGGAACAGGCGGTCGGCGGTGAAGCCGCTCGGCACGTCCCGGAACTCGTGGAACTTGGCGGAGTCGACCGGGTCCTGATCCTGACCGGTGACCCCGACCAGCGCCTCGCCCGTGACGCTCCCCTTCTGCTCCTTGTCGGCGGCGGACGCGACCGACGGCCAGAAGCACGCTCCGATCACGAGTCCGATGGCGATGCCGCGCCACGTCATGACCGTCCCTCCTATCTCAGGAATCGCATCCCCGAAGGATGGTTCGAGCCGTGGATCATCGAGTGGCAGTTCACGCAGCCGCGGTCGAACATCCGGCTGTTCGGAAAGAACTCGGGCGCCACCGAGGCGTCCGAGTACGGCTGCGTCGGGTGGCGCGTCTCGTCGTGGCACTGCTGGCACAGACGCGGGACCTTGGCGATCAGCAGTCGCGGGTGCAGCGACCCATGGGGATCGTGGCAGTTGGTGCAGCTCTCCTTGACCGGTGGATGCTCCCAGAGCATCGGCGCCCGTCTCTCCGCGTGGCAGGCGTAGCAGTTCTCGTTGACCGAGAACTGCTTCAGCATCGACGGCCCGTTGCTGCCGTGCGGGTTGTGACAGGAGGTGCAGGTGACCTGACCCTCCCGCATCGGCATGTGGGCGGAGCGATAGAGCGACGCCTTCCGCTTCAGGTGGCATGACGTGCAGGTCTCGAACTCGGTCTTCTTGAGGAGAAGCTTGGTCGTCGGCGAGGCGGAGTGATGGATGCTGTGGCAGGAGGTGCACGCAAGACCGCGTCCCTCGTGCGCGCTGCCGCTCCAGTGCGACTGATCGCCGCGCTCGTGGCAGCTCAGGCAGACGGCGCTGAGCTCGGTGGCGGGAAGCGTCGCCGGATTGCGGATCGTCTCCTTCGTGCCCCCCGCCTCCACGTGCGCCGCGCCGGGACCGTGACAGGCCTCGCAGCCGGCCGCACCCTCCCAGTTGGTCTTCCCGGTCTTGCCGTGCCTGGTCGCCGCGAGTGCCGCCGCCTCCGCCTCGTGGCAGGCGGCGCAGGCGCCCGGCTCGGCGTACCCCGATCCGGCGGCCGTCTTTGTCTTCGTCTCGGTGACCTGCTGCGTCGCCTGCTCCGACGCGATCGAGACGGCGCACCCTGCCGGCACGATGACGGACACCGCCGCGAAGCCGAGAATCATGCGTATCGGTGCTCTCGACATGGAGTGGTCTCTCGAGGATAGGGGCTTGTCCATTCGCTCCCTCATCGATCGCTCGCCACTGCAATCCTCATGCCCTGCGCGTGACGACCTCAATCCGTCGCTCCCTTCGCCATCCGGACCACAAGCGCGGCGCAATTTATGCGCGGCGCGTCGAGACGCGCGAAACATTCGACCTCGATCACGAGCCCGCGAGCCGGTTCACCCGCGTCCGAAAGCCGCACCAGGGATCGCTGGCCAGATAATCACCCGTCAGCGCCAGGGCGCGGGAGCGCGAGCCACCGCAGATCGGGTTGAAGGCGCAGAGACCACAGGCGCCGGTCAATCGCTCCGGCTGGCGCAGCCGCCGGAAGAGCTCCGAGTCGCGGTACACACGCGCCAGTCGGTCGGTCCGGACGTTTCCGGCGGTGAGCGGCATGAACCCGCTCGGGTAGATGTCGCCCGTGTGCGAGACGAAGAGGAAGCCGTTCCCGGCGTTGACCCCGCGCGGCGCGAGGCCGATGGAGTGGCCCGGCCCCTCGGTCCGGATGAGCTGCGCCGGAAGCCGGCGGACCGGTCGTCGCGCCGCCTCGGATCCCCGCCCGGAGCGCTCCTTGAGCGCGACGAAGCGGCGGTAGTGCGGCGCCTCGGTGACCTTGATCAGGAACGGAACGCGTTTCTGGGCCCGGTAGAGGACGGCGAAAATCTCCTCGCACCCCGCCGGCGTCAGCCCCTGCAGCTCCGAGCCGCGACCGATCGGCACCAGGAAGAACACCTCCCAGAAGACGGCCCCCAGGCGGCCGACGAGGTCAATCATCTCGTCGATGAACGGAGCCGAGGCCGCATGGAGCGTCGTGTTGATCTGCAGGGGCAGAGCGTGGGAGCGGGCCCAGGCCGCCGCCCGGATCGTGCGCTCGAAGGCTCCCGGGGCCCCCCGGAAGCGATCGTGCAGCGCCGCCCTCGGAAAATCGAGGCTCAGCGCCATCTGGCTGAGCCCCGCATGGACGAACTCGACGATCACCCGCTCGGTGAGACGCTCCGTCGCGGCCGGGATCGCGGCCATCCGGATCCCCAGCGCCGCGCCGACCTCGACGAGGCGGAACAGATCGTCGCGCTTCAAGGGATCGCCGCCGCTCAGGACGACGATCGGCGTGCCGAGCTCCGCGACCTGGCCGAGCAGGTCCTCCCCCTCCGCGGTGCTGAGCTCGGCAGGGTCGCGCCAGGGACGCGCGGAGGCGCGACAGTGACGGCAGGCCAGGTCGCACGCCTGGGTGGTCTCCCAGATGATCAGGAAGGGAGCGCGCTCGTAGTCGATGCGTCCGATGGTCACGACGGAGTCTCCTCGCGATGGCAGGTGTCGCAGTCCTGCGAGATCACCCTGCCGTCGGCGGAGACGTGGCTGTCGTCATGGCACCGGAAGCAGCCCGGCGAATCGACGTGACCGAGATGATCGGGATAGATGCCCCAGCTCACCTTCATGGCGGGGAAGACGTTCCGGTCGTAGAGATCTCCGAGGACTCGGCCGGCCGCCTCGATCGCCTCCTTGCGTGCCGCCGCCAGCGCCGGATCGCTCGTCCCGTAGAACGCCCGCAGGCCCGCGGCGAGATCCCTGCGCGCCTGGTCCGGCGCGCCACCGGCCTGCCCGAGCAGCCGGACGGCCTCACGGCGGATGAACGGCAGCGTGGCGTCGATCAGCCCCCGATCCATCGCCTCGTCGACCTCGCGCTCGGGCGAGCGGGAGGGATGTGCCACGCGGTTGTGGCAGTCGACGCAATCCATCACGCGCCATTCACCTGCCGCCGCGCCGGCGCCCGCGGATTCGACCTCGCGGCCTTTCGGGGCGAAGGTGGTGACCCGGCCGTCCGCCTCCGACAGCTCGACCGTGTCGATCGCCTCGCGTTTCGGATCCGAGCGGTAGCGGATCCGGATGGTCGGGTCGGCGTGCCAGTGGATCCCGACGGCGCGGTCCCCTCGCCTCCCACCGAGGTGCATCAGCAGGACGGTTTCCTGCCGCGTGCTGCCGCGGTCGTCGGAGCGATGGCCGATCGCGCGACGCCGGTCGCCGAGATCCCTGGCCGCCTGGTGGCATTCCGTGCAGGTCTCGCGCGCCGACCGGAGCACCTGGACCGGCGCGGGGATCGGGCGCGGATAGAGATGGAGCGCCGCTTCCAGCACCTGCCGCGTGCCCGACAGCTTGGCTCTCACGAACCAGGTCCCGCCCGGACCGATGTGGCACGCGACGCAGCGCACCGACGCGTGCGCGCTGCGTGCGTGGCCGGCGTACTCGGGGGCCATGATCGTGTGGCACGTCGTCCCGCAGAACCGCGTGCTGTCCATGATCACGGCCCCCTTGTAGGTCGCCGTGGCGATCAGCACCACGTTGGCGGCGGTCAGGATCAGGAAGCCGAGCACGATCGTCCTGGTCCGCGCCACGTTGAGATCGAGGATCGGAAGCGACGACACCGGCCCGCCCCGGGCCCGCCGGCGCTCCCAGGCGATGCCGATCGGAATCAGGGCCAGTCCCAGGAGGAAGAGAGCGGGGATCAGCAGATAGGCGAGGATGCCGAGATAGGGGCTGTGGAGCCGGCCGGCGAGATCGATCCCCAGGAGCACCAGGAAGACGCAGGCGCTCGCCGTGGTGAGCGCCGAGCCCGCGAGACTGATCGTGCTCCGCGTCAGCGCAACGAACAGGTCGCGCATTCTGCCTCTCGGCGCCCGGCCGGGCGATCGGGCCGGAACGGGCGCCTCCGTCGACTCAGGCCCTGCGTGACTTCAGGAGCTCGCCCACAAGGAGGGCCGCGGGATACAGGACCTCTTCTTCCGTCTCCGCATAATGGACGAGCTCCTTCGCCAGATCCGCGATCCCGGGGTGCCCCTCCGATTGGGCCGCGACGATGAGCGCGTGCAGGGCGACCGCGATCTCGTCGTGCTCGCCGATCATCCGGCTCATCTCGGCCCTGAGGCGGTCGGTCATCGCCAGGGCGCCCGCCTCGTCGGACACCGTCCCGCCCCGCGCGAGCACGGGAAGCAGGGAGAGCGGCGGAAGCGCGAACTCCTCTTCCCTGGCGACGTGCGGCTCGAGGAGCTCGACGACGCGGCGCGCGGCGACCCCCGTCTTCCCGCCCCGATCGATCGCACCCGCCAGCCCCTGGCGCAGCCACAGGTGCCCGGATCGCAGAGCCCTCGGAACGGCCAGCCTGGAAAGCATCGCCTCGGACCCGCTCACTCCGCCGGCACGCACAGCACCGGGCAGGACGCCGACCGCAGCACCTTTTCCGCGGTGCTGCCGAACAGCGCCTTCTCGAGATCGGCCGAGTGCCCCGCTGTCCCCAGAACGATGAGAAAGGCGGAGATCTCTGACGCCTTCTTCAGGAGCGCCTCGAACGGACGACCCCAGGCGATGATCGACTCCGTCGGAACCGGGTCTGCATCGTCTTCCATCGCGCGCAGCGCTTCGGCCAGGCGCTGGCGCCGCTCGCGCCCGATCCGCTCGCGCAGAACGCGCTCGGAGACCTCCGCCAGACGCGCCACCTCCTCCAGACCCTGTCCGTCGATCACATGGACGACGAGGAGGGTCGCATCGCGCTCCCGCGCCACTCCGCGCGCCGCGACCAGCGCCTGCCGGGCGGCCCGCGAGAAATCCATGCCGACCAGAATCCAGCGAGGTTCCGATCCCGTACGCTTTTGCTTCATGTTCCGCCTCCACGATGCGCCGGCCACGCCCGCTTCCCGGGACCCGCCGACGTTCAAGCAAGTCGGGTGCCATGACTCACTCGGCCGTCCTCCGGTGGATCGAGACGCGCTCGTGCGGGCGGACGCAACCCTTGCGCCGGCGGCGGGAACGCGCGGAAATCTTTGCGGCCGGACGCCGGACCCCATGCCCGATGGCTTCGAAACCGCCGTCTCCGGACAGAGCGTCCCTGAGCATGGATTTCGCAAAGGAGTGGAAAGGGAAGGGATCCCGGCGATCGGGCCGGGCCCTCCGAGGAGACCCGAGGTGACCGAAGACGGTAAGAACGCCTGGGACAGGGCCCGAGCGGATGTCATCGCGCGCTGGCGGGAGATCGTGAGCCGCATCGAGGCGCGCGACGAGCCTGGAGTGCTCGGCCTCGCCAACGTCATGGACGAGTTCTGCGACGAAGCGGACGTCACTCGCGCCGCGGTCCTCAAGGGACAGGCGCCGCGCCAACGGAGCCTGCTCAAGTTCGATCCACGCGCCGAATCGATCGGCACCCGGTGCCTTTTCTGCCGCGTGTTCCAGGAGTTCGGCGGTTGTCTGGTGATGCTCTCGAGTCTCAACCGCCTCGTCCTGAACGGCAAGTGGGAGGATGCCGGAACGATCGCGCGCGGCTATCTCGAACGTCTCGAGACGATGGATCTGACCCATCGCACCGAGCCCACGATCCATTGAACGATTCGTGCCGCTGATGCGCCGCGAGAATGTCCGGCACGCCGTTCTCCTGACGCTCCTGTTCCTGACGTCCGCGCGCATGTCCGGATCGGCCGCGAGCGAAAGCGCCCGACCGTCCGAGCCTCTTTACACTGCGGCGAAGAGGTGCGGCGCTTGCCACGACGTGATCTACAAGGCCTGGTCCGACTCCGCCCACGCGCGCTCGGCCGAGAGCGCCGCCTACCGCGAATCTCTGTCACGGATCTCCGGCCCCACCGCGCGCCAGGGGTGCGTCTGGTGCCATGCGCCGACGACGCTCCTGACCTCCGACGTCGGCATGGAGGAGCCGATCTCCCGCGAAGGAGTGACCTGCGACTTCTGCCACACGGTGGCGGACGTCACGATGGATGCCCAGGGATCGCCGTTCGTCTCGCGGCCCGGGGCGGTGAAGCGAGGCCCCTTCGATTACGCCGGCGGCCGGGTGCAGGGGCACGAGACCGCCTACTCGACTCTGCACCGCAACAACCCGCTCCTGTGCGCCGCCTGCCACGAGTACAGGAACGCCCAAGGCGTCGCCGTACTCTCGAACTACAGCGAGTGGAAGGCCAGCGGCTATCCAGCCCGCGGCGTCGCGTGCCAGGACTGTCACATGGCGCTCGTGCCGGGAACCAGGGCGGCCGGAGCGCCGCCACGGAGCGGGCTGCGGGTCGTCAATCTGCATCGGCTGGTCGGTGGCAGCGCCGTGAGCCAGCTGGCGCGCGGGCTGGACCTGACGATCGACTCGGTCGCACGAGGGAGCGGTTCCGCCTCGGTGACCGTCTCGGTGACCAACGCGGCCGCCGGCCACTCGATCCCGGGCGGTCTGGCCAGCAAGAGCCTGATCCTAGAGGTGGGCGTCGAGACCGCGGACGGCCGGCTGGAGCTCCGCCAGGAGCGGATCTATCGCAGGGAGCTGAAAGACGATCGAGGCAGCGTGCTGGAGCTGGTCTCCGACATGTTCCTGAAATCGGCTTCGGTCGGAGCCGATACCCGCATCCGCCCGGGTGAGTCGCGCGTGGAGCGCTTGACGGTGTCCGTGCCACAGGGCGCCCGGGCGATCGCGGCCCGACTCGCGTACCGCGACGCGTCCGATCCACGCCAGGGGCCGGTCACGACCTGGATCACGGACGTCAAGCGACCTCTCTGATTCTCATTCCCTCCCCCGCGTCGTGGCCGGCCTGTCGACCGCACCGCCCCGCCGGTACTCCTTCAATTTGTATTGGATCGTCCGCGGACTGATCTTGAGGATGGCGGCCGCCCGCGACGTGGAGCCACCGACCGATTCGAGAGTCTTGCGGATGGCGTCGCGCTCGATCTCCTCGAGACTGGAGCCCGGCACGATCGGCCCGTTGCCGGGGCGCGGCGGTGTGGTCGCGGGGAGCGCGGGGAACAGCGACCGGTCGATCGCGGGACCGCGCGCCAGGACGACGGCGCGCTCGATGGCGTGCTCGAGCTCTCGGACGTTCCCGGGCCAGTCGTAGCCGGCGAGAGCGGCGAGGGCGTCGTCGGCGATGGACAGGGGCTCCTTGCCGTTGGCGGCGGCGAAGCGGCGCAGGAAGAACTCGACCAGGAGCGGGAGATCGTGCGGGCGGGCGCGCAGCGGCGGCAGCGCGATCTCGATCACGTTGAGGCGGTAGAACAGATCCTCGCGGAACTTGCCTTCGCGGACGAGCGTCTGGAGATTGCGATGGGTCGCCGCGATGACTCGCGCATCGACCGTCAGCGTCTGGTTGCCCCCGACCCGCTCGAACTGATGGTCCTGCAGGAAGCGCAGCAGCTTGACCTGCACGCCGGGCGTGATGTCGCCGATCTCATCGAGGAACAGCGTTCCGCCTGCGGCCATCTCGAACCGCCCGGACCGCCGCGCCAGCGCCCCCGTGAACGCCCCGCGCTCGTGCCCGAACAGCTCGCTCTCCAGCAGCGTCTCCGGCAGCGCCGCGCAGGCCACCTTCACGAACGGCGCGTCGCGTCGAGCGCTGCGCTGGTGAATCGCCTGCGCGATCAGCTCCTTGCCGGTGCCGGTCTCGCCGGTGATCAGGATGTAGGCCTGGCTCGGGGCGACCTGCTCGACCAGACGGAACACCTCCAGCATCCCGTGGCTGCGGCCGATGATGTTCTCGAAGCGGTACTTCTCGTCCACGCGCTCGCGCAGGATGCGGGTTTCCGCCACCAGACGCCGCTTGTCCATCACCCGCACCAGAATCCGCTCGAGCTCCTCGACGTCGATCGGCTTGGTCAGGTAATCCTCGGCCCCCTGCTTGACCGCCCGGACGGCGCTGTCGATCGTTCCGTGCGCCGTCATGATCACGAGCGTGACGTCGGGATAACCCTGGCGCACGCGCTGGAGAAGCTCGTGCCCGTCGAGCCGGGGCATCTTGAGGTCGCTCAGCAGCACGTCGGGTGACAGTTCGGCGACGAGACGGAGGGCCTCTTCGCCGTCGACGGCCTGGAAGACTTCGTAGCCGTCCTCGCTGAGGATCTGTCCCAGGGTGGTCCGCGCCGCCTCCTCGTCGTCCGCGATCAGGATGCGCCCTCTGCCCGGCGTCATCGCCGCTCCCCCGTGCGGGTGCCGGCGCCGTCCTCGTCGGGCGGCACGAGCGTGACGTGGAACCGCGTGCCCTGCCCCGGCCGGCTCTCGTAGGTCAATCGTCCCCCATGGGCCTCGACGATCCGACGCGCGATCGGCAGGCCGAGACCGGTGCCGCCTCGTTTGGTCGTGGTGAAGAAGTCGAACACGTCCAGATCAGGGCCGATCCCGACGCCGGTGTCCGCGACTTCGATCACCACGGCGTCCCTCGAGACCCGCGTCGACACCACCACGGACCCGCCCTTCGGGGTCGCTTCGATCGCGTTGCGCACCAGATTGATGAGGACCTGCTTGATCTTCTCCTCGTCGACCATCACGTGGGCCTGAGCGGGCGCGGCGCGCTCCTCGAGCTCGATTCCTTTCTGCTGGGCGACCTGGACCATGAGACCGAGGATCTCGTGCACGATCGTCCGGACATCGTGCTCCGCCAGTCGGACCCTGTCGATCGTCGAGAGCGAGAGGAACTCTCCGACCAGACCATCCAGCCGATCGATCTCCAGGCGCGCTCTCTCGATCAGGGAGATCATGTCCGGATCGGCGGCGCTCCCCAGCCGCGCGACGCGGCGTGACAACAGCACGAGCTGCAGGCCGATCGAGTTGAGGGGATTGCGCACTTCGTGCGCCAGGCTCGCGGCCAGCGTGCCGACCGCGGCCAGGCGCTCCGCCCGCAGCATCCCGTGCTGCGCCGCCCGCAGCTGCAGGAGCGCTTCCCGGGCCTCGCGATAGAGACGTGCGTTCTCGATCGCCACCGCCGCGTGCGCCGCCAGGGCGTCCGCGAGCTCGATCTGCTCCCGGCTCCAGGTCGACGCCTGGCCCCGATCGGCTGCGAGCAGCCCCTCCATCCGGCCGTGCGCCAGGAGCGGGACCAGGATGCCCGATCGGATCCCCCAGCGACGCGCCAGGTCGGCGTTGACGCGCTCGTCGCTGCTGGCGTCCTGGATCACGAGCGTCCGGCGCGAGGTCAGCGCCCCGAGAACCGCCTTGGATCCCAGGGCCGCGAAGTCGACCGTGGCGCCGACCTCGAGCCCTGCCATCGGCGGACCCGAAAGGTAGGCCAGACGCGGAGGGGTCATCCCGTCCCCGAGGAAGATCGCGCACCGATCCGCCTGGAGCAGCTCTTGGCCGTACGAGCCGACGGCGGCGAGGACGCGCTCCTGATCGAGGCTTCCCCCGATGGCGCGGGTCAGGGCGACCAGGGCGCGCGCCTCGGCGTTGCGCCGGTTCTCGATGCGACTGGAGCGCGCCTTGTCGACCGCGAGGCAGACCTGGTAGCCGACCGTCTCCAGGAACTGCAGCTCCTGCCGCGTGAACAGCTCGCCGGGCCGGTTGGCGATGTTCAGGACGCCGAGCGTGCCGCGCTCGAACTTCAGCGGGATGCAGGCATGCGTCTGCGTGGCGCTCCCGCAGACGAGATCCGGGAGCCGCGGGCACTCGAGAGTATTGCGCGCCACCCGCAGCCGTCCCGTCGCGAACACGTCCTTGCAGAGACAGTCTCCCACGCCGCGCTCGCGGGCCTGTCGGAGGAATCCCTCCGCCAGTCCGCGGCTCGCCGCCAGCTCCATGGCGCCGCGGCTTGCCTCGCCCCAGAAGATCCATCCGGCCTGCAGCCTCAGCCTGTCCAGCACCAGATCGAGCGCCGCCTGGAGGATCTCCTCCTCGCCGTGCCGGTCCTGGATCCGCTCCGACAGCTCGCGCAGCGTCTCCAGCTCCAGGTTGCGCTGCTTCAGGTCGTGGTCGGCGCGCGTGTCGGGCATGATTCCCATGATCGATGAGACCCGTCTTCGAGGTCAAGCACGGACACCGGTTCGAGTGATCCCGCGCCAGCCTGTTCTCCGCCGTGTCGGAAATTTGACTCTTTTCCGCTCCTTGACCCCTTTGCAACTCTCCATGACCACGACCCGGCTGCGTCGAGTGCCCGGATGCTGGACTCCGGTTGCACAGGGAATTATGTTCCGGGCAGGAGGTGGATGATGACCAAGAGAACACGCAGGAAGCTGCAGGCGAAGATGAGGCAGGCTTTTCGGCAGGCCGTGCAGGCTCGGAAGCGGCACGCCCGGCTGGTCTCTGCCTTCAAGAAGCTGCAGAGAAGGTATCGCGCGGCGTAGGTCTCTTCCGACGCCGTCGCCTGCTCGGGAGCGATCGTCTCCCGGCGCAGGCGCGCTCGGGCTGACTATCCCGTCAGAAAGCCCGCAGCGCAGCACGCAGTCCAAGGGCGGGCTCTCGAGAGAACCCGGGGCGGACCAGCGCCGCGGGATTTTGTTGAGGGCCCGCCCCTGACCCTCTTCCCGGTTCCGGCCATTCCCTCGTCGTCTACTTCTGGTTGGCTGCTTCGGCCGCCTCCTTCAGCTCGGCGTTGACCTGGTCGAGAAGCTCCTTGGCCTTCTGTGCGTGTCCGCTCATGTCCCACTCGTTCGCCTTCTGGGCGGCGCTGATTTTCTCGAACGCCTCCCGCACGAGCCTCTGCGCGGCGGCGAGATTCGGATGACGGCCGGGGCCCACGTTCTGGGCCGGTCTGGCGGCGAAGAGGAAACCGCCGGTCAGCACAAGCAGCGCGACGACAGGTACCACGGTCTTCTTCATGTTCCCTCCTTCAGGGGGTCGGGATCATACGTCGGACTGATGCCGGTCGACCCATCGGTGATCGACGCCGCGGATCGTGCTTGACGGCGGCGAGAGATGCGCGTATTTCTTTCTTCACCCCCTGGGGCGCCTTGCACTTCGGGCGAGGCCCGGCTGCCCGAAGAACTTGCCCATCCGCCGGGCAGAGGAGAGGATTCCGATGAGCAGACCAGCCCAGCTCGCGCTCCGGTGCTTCGTGATCATCGCCATCGTCGGCCTGGCCCCGGCGCTCATGCCGGCCCCGGGTCCGGTCGTCGGTCCCTACGTCTCGGCTCTGTCGGCCCTGACGGCGGCCGACGCCTACGCCGCGAGCCATCCGCACTGCTTCAGGACCTGCACGCCGAAGAACACGTGCACCACCGGAACGTTGCCGACGGTGTGCCTGACGTCCAATGGAGTCTGCTCGAGCGGGACCTGCAGGTAGAACCGGCGGCCGTCGATCGAGCCGCTAGGCCTCGGCGACGAATTCGACCTGCACGTCCGGGGTCGCGACCGCGACCGAGCCGTACAGGGGTCACCGGCCCTTGAAGCCCTCGACGAGCCGCGCTCCTTCCTGCTCGCCTACCCCCCGCAGGCGGAACTTCAGCCGCACCGAGTTGAACACCGTCAGGTCGCGGCGCACCGGGTTGGCCCGGTCGATGACGCCCGTCACCTGAACGCTGACGGTCTGGAGAGGCAGGCTCTGATCGCGCGCGAGGACCTGCAGGAGCTCGACGCCGCAGGCGGCGATTCCCGCGAGAAAGAGCTCGGGCGGGGTGAGCGCTTCGCCGGGGCAGCCGTTCTGCACCGGGCCGTCGGCGATGAAGTGGTGATTCCGGGCGCTGCAGAGCACGCGACCGAACATCTCCGTCGATCGGGCGCCCACCTCGTACTGCCTCGTGTCGGTCTGCGTCATCCGAGTCACCTCCCGCACGCGCAACGGACCGTGCGATTGTAGCGCGCCGGAGCGCCGGCGGCGTCGCCGCCCGGACGGTCCGCGTGCGGGGCCCCGGCCCCCCTGCTTGTAGTGGATGGACGCGTCGGCGGAGAATAAGGGGTCATGACCCTACAGCAACGGCCGACCCGGACCGCATGACGACGTCCGCTGCCCAGGATCCGGCGAGCGACCACGCGCCCGGACGCCGGAGCGGCGACGGCGATTTCTCGGTGATCGCCACGCTCCTCCCGTACCTGCGCCCTTACCTCGGGCGCATCGTCCTGTCCCTCGCCCTGATCCTGGCTTCGAAGGTGGCGACGCTGCTCGTGCCGCTGGCGCTCAAGCAGCTCGTCGACCGTCTCAACATCGAGCGCAGCCTGCTGGTGCTGCCGGTCGCGCTCCTTCTGGCGTACGGCGCCTCCCGCATCGGCGTCACCCTGTTCACCGAGCTGCGCCAGGTGGTGTTCGCCCGGGTGATGGCGAGGACCTCGCGGCGGATCACGGTGCAGGTCTTCCGCCACCTGCACGCTCTGAGCCTGAAGTTCCATCTCGACCGGCGCACCGGCGGCGTCGCCCGCGACGTCGAGCGCGGCAGCACGGCGGTGTCCGATCTGCTCGATTGGACGCTGTACACCATCGTGCCGACCGCCGTGGAGGTGCTGCTGGTCACGCTCCTCCTGCTGTGGAAGTACGACGTCGGCTTCGCCGGGATCATCATGGTCACGCTGGCGGCCTACGCGGCGTGGAGCTTCCTCGTGACCGAGTGGCGGACGCGCTACTACCGCGCCGCGGTCGAGGCCGACACGCGCGCCAACGAGCGGGCGGTCGACTCGCTGCTCAACTACGAGACGGTCAAGTACTTCAACAACGAGACGCACGAGACGGCGCGGTACGACGAGAGCCTGTGCCGGCTGGAGGACGCCAACGTCCTGGCGCAGAAGACGCTGGCCCTGCTCAACCTCGGCCAGACCGTGATCGTGGCGATCGGCGTCACCGCGATGATGTGGCGCGCCGCCGCCGGCGTCGTCGCCGGCCGTCTGACCGTCGGGGACCTGGTGCTGGTCAACGCCTACCTGCTCCAGCTGTCGTCGCCGCTGTTCTTCCTCGGCATGATGTACCGCGAGGTCAAGCAGGCGCTCACCAACCTCGAGCGGCTGTTCGCGCTGCTCGATCAGCGTCCGGACGTGCGCGACCGCCCCGACGCCGTGCCGCTGGTGGCGCACCGTCCGCGCGTGAGCTTCGAGGGCGTCCGGTTCGGCTACGACCCCCGCCGCGAGATCCTGCACGGCGTCGATTTCGAGGTTCCGCCGGGCGGCACGGTCGCCGTCGTCGGCCACTCCGGTTCGGGGAAGTCGACCCTGGCGCGCCTCCTGTACCGCTTCTACGACGTCGACGGCGGACGGATCGGCATCGACGGAGTGGATCTTCGCGATCTCGAGCAGAAATCGCTGCGCGCCGCCATCGGCATCGTTCCGCAGGACACGGTCCTGTTCAACGACACGATTTTCTACAACATCCGGTACGGCCGTCCCGAGGCGACCCGCGAGGAGGTCGAGGCGGTGGCGCGCGCCGCGCACATCCACGATTTCATCACGCGGCTTCCGGACGGCTACGAGACTCAGGTCGGCGAGCGGGGCCTGAAGCTCTCGGGCGGGGAGAAGCAGCGCGTCGCGATCGCCAGGGCCCTCCTGAAAAATCCGGCGATCCTCATCTTCGACGAGGCCACCTCGGCGCTCGACTCGGAATCGGAGAAGGCGATCCAGGCGGAGCTCGACCGCATCCAGATCGGCCGCACGACCCTGGTGATCGCCCACCGGCTGTCGACCGTGATGGGCGCCGACCAGATCCTGGTCATGGATGAGGGCCGCATCGTCGAGCGCGGCTCGCACGAGCAGCTGCTGGCCGCCGGACGGCACTACGCCCGCATGTGGCGTCTGCAGCAGCAGGAGCGGATCGAAGAGGTGTCGTCGCAGCACGCGAGGTCTTCGTGAGCCGGCGGACGGGACGGGCGCTGTCCGCGGCATCGGTGATCGTCCTGCTCGCCCTCCTGCACGGGAGCGCCTGGGGCGAGGTCAATCTCCCGCCCGAGACGGACAAGTGGACCGAGATCCAGACGGCGCACTTTCTCATCTACAGCAACGCGTCGCAACGACGATCGCTCGACCTCGGGCGCAGACTCGAGCGGTTCCGCGGCGCGCTCTCGCGCTTCAACACGAAGTTCAAGGTCGACCCGCCCGTCACCACCTCGATTTACGTCTTCAAGGACGACGCCTCGATGACTCCCTACAAGGCGCGCTTCAACGGCCGCCCGATCGAGATGGCCGGCCTGTTCATCGGCCAGCCGGACGGTTATGACATCGTCCTGAACGGCGAGCGCCAGGGAGACCCGCTCGAGATCGTCTATCACGAGTACACCCATCATTTCCTGGGCAACAACCTGCACGACATCCCCACCTGGTTCGGCGAAGGGCTCGCCGAGTGCTACGGCAAGTTCCGGGCGGACGACACGACCGCCTCGATCGGCCTGGCGCAGGAAGACCACGTCCGCCTTCTGCGGCAGCACGACCTGATGCCGCTACGCGACCTGTTTGCCGTGACGAAAGACTCCGAGGAGTACAACGAAGGGGAGCGCCGCGGCGTGTTCTACGCCGAGTCCTGGGCGTTGATGCACTACCTGCTCTGGGACAAGCCCGAGCGCCGGCCCCAGTTCGTCCGGTTCCTCGCGCGCCTCGACCATGGCGAAGATCCCGACACGGCCTTTCCCATGAGTTTCGAGACCTCGTATCAGGTGATCGAGAACGAGCTGCAGAACTATGTGCGCCAGGGGCGTTTCGTCTACACGGTCCTGAAGCTGTCGGATCTCGCGATCGACGAGACGATTCGGGTCGCACCGATGAAACGGGAGACGATCCTCGCACGCCTGGGGGACCTGCTGGTGCATCTCGACCGCGCCGCCGAAGCCGAAGCGTACTACAGGGAGGCGCTGCGGCTGGCCCCCGAGGACCCCGTGGCCTCGGCGGGTCTCGCGAACGTGGAGTGTCTGACCGGACGGTACGACGAAGCGACGGCGCTGTTCGAGAAGGCGATCGCGCTCGACCCGGGCCATCCGATCGCCTGCCTCCACTTCGGTCAATGCCTGGCGCGGCGCACGACGTCCGATACGTCGTCGGGCTCAGGCAGCGTCGCGGGCGCCGATCTGGACCGGGCCGGGGACATGTTCGGGAAGGCGATCCAGCTGCGACCGGATTTCGCCGAAGCGTATGTCGAGTACGCAAGGCTCCTGATGAAGCAGGGAGGCGAGCCCGGCTCCGCAATCCACCTGCTCGAGGTCGCCCGCCCTCTCCTGCGCTCCCGAACCGATATCGTGGCGAACCTGGCGATCCTGCACGCGCGCAAGGGCGACATCGACGCCGCGCTCGATCTCGTCGACAACGTTCTGGCGCGCATGAACGACCGCGAGGCGCTGGAGCAGGCCCGAAGCGCGATCCGGGCCCAGCAGGACTATCGCGAGGCTCTGAAGTCGGAAGCCTCCCGGGAAGCCTCGGCGCGACAGGAGGCCGTTGACATGACCGAGCCCGTGACCGACGAGCCACCGCCCCTTCCCGCACCCGTCCCCCCGCCGCAAGTCGGCGGGGGCGGCGCTTCTGAATCGGTCGCCGATTACAACAAACAGGTCGAGGCTTACAACCAGGCGGTCGCGCGCGCCAATCTGGGCGATCTCAAGGGGGCGATCGCCCTGCTGGACGCTCTCGTGAAGCAGGTCCACAACCAGGACCTGCGGGCCCAGATCACCACGCTTCTCGGCAAGCTCGAAGCCGACCTCGATCGTCTGAGCAAATCCCGACCCTGAACGGACACACGGGGTGCTCTCGTCCTGTCGGCCCCGACCCGCCGTCCCGGCGCTCGCGTGCGGTATACTCGCGCGCCAACTCGACAAGGGGGGCGTTCACGTGAGCATCACCCAGCGCGCCGGCGTGCTGTTCGTCGCTCTGATCGGCCTGCCGATCGCGGCGGCGCTTCCGGCGCGGGCGCAGGACAAGCCCGCCGACGACGTGTGGTCCGACACGGCCGAATTCAGCTATGTCGCGACCGCCGGGAACTCGGAAGCGACGACCCTGGGATTCAAGGACACGCTGGGGCGGAAGTGGGCGAAGTCCTCGTTCGAGCTGAAGACCGGCGGGGTGCGCGCCGAGACCACGACGAAGACCCGCATCGCCGTCGGCTCCAGTCCGGGCAGCTTCAGCGTGATCGAAGAGAAGGACACCGCCGTGAGCGCCGAGAATTATTTCCTGGGCGGGCGCTTCGACCACACGATCTCCGGACGCGTCTTCTGGTTCGCCGGCGCCGGGTGGAGCCGCAACCGGTTCGCCGGCGTCGAGAACCGCTACGAGACGGCGGGCGGTCTCGGCAACCTCTGGATCGACACCGACCGCACGAAGTTCAGGACCGATTACGCGCTGTCGTACACCAAGGAAGACGATCTCGTCCAGGCGCCCAACGTCAAGGACAAGTTCGCCGGTTTCCGGGTGTCCTCGAAGTATGAGCGCAAGATCGGGGACAACACGACCTTCGTGGACGACCTCGCCATCGACGAGAACCTGGACGAAACCACGGACCTGCGCGCCAACATGGTGAACTCGGTCGCGGTGTCGATGAGCAAGCGCCTGGCGCTCAAGGTCAGCCTGCAGTGGCTGTACGACCACCAGCCCGCCTTCAAGCAGATCGATCTCCTCGACGCGCCGCCTCCGGCCGGCGTGAAGACCGGCACCGTGCTGGACGAGCTGGACACGCTCGACACGATCTTTACCGCCTCGCTCGTCGTCAACTTCTGAGCGGGGCTGCCCCGTTCGACCCACCGGAGCATCAGGTCGCTCGGTCGAACATGTCGACCGGCGTCCCCGCGCGCTCGCGCCATTGACCCGGCGCGGGATCACGTCGTATATGACGTCCGGAGATGGCGGCGGCATGAACCGGAACCGGCTCGAGGCGTTCAGCGACGGGGTGATCGCGATCCTGATCACGATCATGGTGCTCGAGCTGCACGTGCCGCAGGGAACAGGGTGGGAGGCGCTGCGCCCCTTGATCCCGGTGTTCCTGAGCTACGTCCTGAGCTTCGTCTTTCTCGGGATCTACTGGAACAACCATCATCATATGCTGCACATGGTCGAGCGCGTCAGCGGCGGCATCCTGTGGGCCAACCTGCATCTGCTGTTCTGGCTGTCGCTGATCCCGTTCGGCACGGGCTGGATGGGGCAGAACCACGCCGCTCCGCTTCCGACCGCGCTCTACGGCGTCAATCTCCTGATGGCCGGCACCGCCTATACGATTCTGCAGGGCGCCATCGTCTCACGCCAGGGCGCGCATTCGAAGCTGCGCGACGCGGTGGGGAGCGACGTGAAAGGGAAGATCTCGCTCGCCGGCTACGCCGCGGCGATCCCGCTTTCGTTCGTCGCCACCTGGATCGCCATCGGTCTGTACGCCCTCGTCGCGCTCATCTGGCTCGTGCCGGATCGACGGATCGAGTCGTTCCTCGACCGCTGACGGCGAGCGCGGACCGGCGTGCCGCGGCTGCCCGAGTCGATCTCGAGGCGGCCGCCGAGCTGCCGCATGCGCTCCTGCATCCCGCGGATCCCGATGCCGGGCGCGGCGTCGGCCCCGCCCGAGCCGTCGAGGATCCCCCGCGGCACGCCGCGGCCGTCGTCCGCCACCATGCGGAACGCGGGTCAAATCAGTCAAGCCGAGGGTGTGCTATCGTCGCCTGGCGACGCGGCGGTCGCCGCGACCGGAGGCTGACGATGGGAACGAGGGAGGAGGTCCACGAGGGCTCGTGCTGTTGCGGGCGGGTGCGCTACCGGATGCAGGGACCGTACGGCACGTTCACCCACTGCCACTGCACCGACTGCCGCAAGACGCACGGCGCGGCGTTCGCCACCTACATCGGGGTTGCGGGGGCGCGCTTCAGTTTCCTGAAGGGCGAGAAAGAGATCGCCGGCCACACGACCGAGGCGGGCACCCGCCGCAATTTCTGCCGCCAGTGCGGCTCGTCGGTGACCGCCTCGACGGCGAGCGAGCCCGAGAACGTCTACGTCGCGGCCGCAACGCTCGACACGCCGCTCCATCTGAAGCCGGAGTACCACATCTTCATCCGCAGCCGGGTCCCCTGGCTGGAGCTCCACGACGGTCTGCCGCAACATCAGATGTTCGCGGATTAGGGAGAGGTCGGCGGGATTCGCGGCTCGCGGTCACCGGCCGGCGCCGGTCAGGCGGCCGCCCTCGCTCTCGGCCGCCCCCCGGCAAGCCAACCGGTCTCAGCGATCGTGACCGTGGTCATGATCGTGGTCGTGGTCGTGACGATGGTCCTGATCACGGCCGTTCTTCCACGACCTCCCACGACTATGGTCGTCATTCCACCCGTGCCTGGAGCGATAGGGGCGGCCGCGTTTCTCCGCGACGGTCACTTCGATCGGCGTGCCGCGCGCCCGGGCGCGGGCGATGTCGTACGGTGCCAGGCGCGCCGCGCGCGCGCCGATCTGTACCTGCGCGAGGCCGACGATGTCGCTGTCGCTCAGCCGGACCCCACGAGGATTCTTTCTCCAGTAGCCCCAGGCGCGTCCATAGGGCGGGCCGGGATCGCGATCGATCCCGTCGAACAGGATGTCGGGGCGCACCCCGAGCCTGCTGAAGACGACCGACCAGGAGAGTCCTTCGGCGCGCAGATCCACGATGTAGGCCGGCGGGCGGCCGCATTCGTGGGCCAGGAGCAGGACCACCGGAAGGTCGGCCTCGACGTACTGAAGCCTGGGCAGGACCGGCTCGAGGGCGACCCGGTCGTAGCCGTAGTTGCTGACCGCCACGTTCAGAAACATCTGCCGATCGTTGCTGACGTGGTCCATGCTGAACAGGAAGTCGAACGACGCTCCGGCGCGCGCCGGGAGCGGGACGGCGCAGAGGGCGAGCGCCAGGATGAGTCCGAAGAATCGCGAGCCACGACGAGTCATGGTGACCTCCTTTCACGAAGGCACACGGCTCCTGGAGGAGCAAACGTGATGCCATGCATTCGGTTTGCAGGCGGCCGTAAAAACCCGCTGCAGATCAACCAGATAGGCAGTGGCCGCGGGTGATGGCCCAGGCACCGTTCAGGCAGGCCGGCTTCGGTCTGTCATCCGACGAGGACGCGGCTCTCCCCTCTCATCTTAGCTTGGGGCAATCCTCGGAGGAGCCGTCGGCCCAGGCCATGAACTGTTTCGTGATTGCTTTGTACCCCATCGAAGGCCTGTAGAGAACGACCTCGGTCCTGGCGGCGCCGGCGCGACGGATGTCGGCCGCCATCACATACAGTCCGCCCGCCGGCGGCTTGGCGCCGAGACCGCGCGGGCGATTGACCACCTGCAGACTGAACTCCCCACGTCCGTCGCCGACCCGCTTCAGCGTCGGGTTGTAATCGGATGAGCTGACCTCCGTGTGGTCGCCGACCCACCCCGATCGATTGACCACGACGTCGAGGCAGGGGGTCGTGCGGGCCTGCAGCGACCGCATCACCTGCTCGAAGCCGCGATCGACCACGGAGGTCTCCATCTTCACGCCGCGCCGGCCGGCGGCGACCGCGCGCACGAACTCCGCCCGCGTCTGCGGCACATCGAACGCCCCGGCGGGGGCCGCCAGCAGGGCGAGCGCCGCGAGACCGAGCAGGCCGGCTGGAAGCAGGTCGTGGAGCCGCGTGTTCACGAGGACCCAATATCGGCCGGAGGCCGCGCGCGCGCAAGCCGGCGGCGAGCCCAGGGGTGTTTCATTTTCGAAACAGCGCGGCGGATGACAGGCGGGACCGGCCGGTCAGGATTCCCTCACGACGATGAGCGCCGAAGGAGACGCCGGAGCGCCGACAGCTCGCGGCTCGCGGCGGCCAGACTGCGCGTCTCGATGCGGCGGTAGAGGGCGAGGACGGCGCGGCCTTCGGGAGTGAGCGCGGCGCCGTCGCGCCGGCGGGCGCTGGTCGTCACGAGCGGACGGCGGAAGCTGGCGTTCATCGTGGCGACCAGGACCCAGGCGCGACGGTACGACATCCCGAGCCTCTTCGCCGCCGAGGTGATCGAGCCGGTCGTCTCGATCGCCTCGAGGAGGTCGGCCTTCCCCGGTCCCAGGGCGATGCCGCCGCGGCCTACTACGCGCCAGCGCGGGCGCGCTTCCCAGACCGCCGCGCCACCGGTCCGCCCCGGGGCCGGCCGCCGCGGCCCCGCTCTCCGCGTTGACATCAA
>CAYLND010000001.1:0-74909 GCA_964384905.1 uncultured Acidobacteriota bacterium | reverse complement strand
GATCGATCGGGATGCAGTGGCCGCCGAGGCCCGGTCCGGGGTAGAAGGGCATGAACCCGAACGGCTTGGTGGCCGCGGCGTCGATCACCTCCCAGACGTCCAGACCCAGCCGATCACACATCAGCGCCACTTCGTTCACCAGACCGATGTTGACGCTGCGAAACGTGTTCTCCAGAAGCTTCACCATCTCCGCTGCGCGGGTTCCCGACACGGAGATGACGCGCTCGATCGCCTGCTCGTAGAGAACCCGGGCGACACGTGTGCAGTCGGCCGTGACTCCGCCGAGGATCTTCGGAGTGTTGCGCGTGTGAAATCGGGCGTTCCCGGGGTCGACGCGCTCCGGAGAGAACGCCAGGAAGAAATCGCGCCCCACGTTCAAGCCCGAGGCCGCGAGCCTCGGAAGCAACACCTCCTCGGTGGTCCCGGGATACGTCGTGCTTTCCAGGACCGTCAAGAGGCCGGGATGGACGCGCCGCGCGATCTCGTCGACGGCGGCCACGATATAGGAAATATCCGGATCACGCGTCTTGCGGAGCGGCGTCGGGACACAGATGACGACGCCGTCGCAGTCGGTCAGGACGGAGAAGTCACCGGTCGGGCGAACCGCATTGCGCTCGATCAACGAAGCCAGGACCTCGTCCTTCACGTCCTGCACGTGGGAGCGGGCCCGCTTCAGGGCGGCGATCTTCGATGCGTCGACGTCGATTCCGTGCACGGTGAAGCCGGCCTGGGCGAACTCGCACGCCAGCGGCAGGCCGACGTATCCCATGCCGACGACGGCCAGCACGGCGCGGCGCGCGCGGATCTTCTCGATCAGCCCCTGCGCCGTCGCGTGGGCGGTCGGAGACGAGGTCGCCAGCGCGACCGGAGTCATCGATCCGTCAGGGAGTGGGTGTGGACTCCGGAGTTGGCCCTCCGCGCGGGGCCTCCGCCGGTGCTCCCTCTTTCCCGCTTTCTCCGTCCTGCCCATCACCTTCCTCGTTCCCCTGGTCCTTCGCCCCTTTCTTTCCGTAATGCCGGATGATCCCTTTCCCCATACGACTCTTCCCGATACCGGCGACGACGTCCTTCAGGCCCTGGTAGACCGCGGGATCGTTGACGATCCCTCCCAGCGTGCCCTTGCCCGTATCCACCTTGCGAAGGATCGAATCGGCATGTCCCACCGCGCTGTCGAGCTTCTTCAGAAGGCCGTCCGCATAGACTTCGTCGTTCATGAGCCGGCCCATCAGCCCCTTCCCTTCCCTGAGCTTCTCGGTGGATTTCCGCAGCGAAGCCGCCGTCGCCCGGAAATCGTCCATCGCCTGGGACGCCTTACCGTCCGGCGAGCTCAGGGCCGACACGAAACCCTGATCGCTGTCCAGCTTCTCCATCATGGCGCGCAGGTGCGTGAGAGCGGCGTCGATGTTGTCGGCCTCCTTCTTGGCGAATCGCTCGTCGGTTAGAAGCGACCCCGCCAGACCCTTGCCCTTCTCGACGCCCTCGAGAGTTCGGCGCAACGAGGCCAGACTACCCTCGAGGTTGGCCACCCCCTGCCGGCCGAACTCCGGGTTGTGGATCATCTCCTGCATGATGCCGCCGCCGCGATTGATGGCGATGAGCAGGTCCCGCAAGGAAGCCGTGATCTCCTTGACGTCGTCCGCGATCCCCTGGCTCTGCTGAATGGTCTCCTCCCAGACCGACACGCCCGGCTCGATGAAGCCGCTGGCCGGCAGGACCGGCTGGTCGGGATCCCCGGGTGTCAACTCGATGTACTTGTCCTGCGACAGATAGGTCATGGACTTCAACAGCGCCTGCGTGCCGGCCCGGATGCGGCCGGCATAGGCCCGGTCGACCGAGAACACGACCTTGATCTTCGTCTCTCGCACGTCGTCGGGAAACGCGATCTCGGACACGGTGCCGATCTGCACTCCCACGAGGCGAACCGGGGAGCCTTCCGCCAGACCGCTCGTGTTGTCGAAGCGCGTCCAGTACTTCACCTTCCGCGCGAACAGCCTCTGCTCCTTGCTGATGGCCATCACCCCGACGGCGAACAGGATCATGCCGATCGAGACGAAGGCCCCACCGGTGACCTCCTTCGTCGCCCTGGAAGGTGGCACGGTAGCCTTCCCTGCCGCCGGTCAGAAACGGACGCAGACGCGGCTCCCTGGAGAGCCGGGCGTCCTCGACCGTGCCGACGAAATCCATCTTGCCCTCGTACAGATAGGAGATCCGATCACCGACGAAAAAGGCGCTCGCGATGTCGTGGGTCACCACGACCGACGTCACTTGAAGACCGCGTTGCAGATCACGAATCAGCCCGTTGATGGTGTTCGCGGTCACCGGGTCGAGACCCGTCGTCGGCTCATCGTAGAGGATACACCGTGGATCCATCGCGATCGATCGGGCGAGCGCCACGCGCTTCTTCATGCCCCCTGAGAGCTCGGCGGGCATCAGTCCTTCGACCCCCTCCAGGCCCACCAGCCCCAGTTTCTCGCGAACGACCTCGCGGATCCTGCGCTCCTCCATTTCCGTGTGCTCCCGGAGACCGTACGCAACGTTGTCCAGGACGCTCATCGAATCGAACAGGGCGCCCCCCTGGAACAGCATCGCGACCTTCTTGCGGACGGGGATCAGATCCTCCTCGTCATACGCGACCACATCCTCGCCATCCACCAGGACGTGACCCCGGTCCGGGCGGTGCAGGCCGATGATATGCCGAATCAGCACCGACTTGCCGCTGCCGCTGCCGCCCAGAACCACCATCGTCTCGCCGCGGCGGATCTCGAAGCTGACGCCATCGAGCACTTTTTTCTCTCCAAACGCCTTGTGCACGTCGTCGAACCTGACGAAGGCGTCGTCCACGTCCGCTCTCAGAACGCCAGGAAGAACTTGGTGAGAAAGAAATCGGACACCAGGACCGCCAGCGACGAGGCCACGACCGTCTGGGTGGTCGCGCGACCGACGCCATCCGCGCCGCCCTCAGCGGTCAGACCGCTGTGACAGGCGATCAGGGAGATGAACAGGGCGAAGAAGATTGATTTTCCCACGCCGCTGAACACATCGTGCACGCTGAGCGCCTGGACGACATGCTGCATGTAGAAAGCCGCAGGCTGATTCAGGGTGGTCACGGCCATGATGAGCCCCCCCATCGTGCCCACGAAGTCCGCGAACACGACCAGAATCGGCAGCATGATGACAATCGCCAGGACCTTGGGGACCACCAGCTTGCGAACCGGGTTGGCGGCCATGGCGCGAATGGCGTCGATCTGTTCCGTGACCTTCATGCTGCCGATCTCGGCCGTGATCCCGGCTCCCACGCGACCTCCAACCATCAAAGCAGTGAGAACCGGACCGAGCTCGCGCACGAGCGACAGGGCCACGATGTCTCCGACGAACAGCTTGGCACCGTAGGCCGCCAGCGAATACGACGTCTGGAGCGCGAGCACCATGCCGGTGAAGAGCGCGGTGACCGTGGCGATCGCCAGGGATCGGACGCCGAGGTGGTGCATCTGATCCAGGACCACCGACCACTCCGGCTTCCGTCCGAGCCCCTGTCGGACCGTCCGGGCGAACAGGATGGCGATGCTTCCAGCCTGACCGAGCGCAATGTCGACGGGTCCGTTCATCCAGCGTCGCTCATGATTAGAGGAAGGGTATCCCCTGAGATCGCGGAAACGCGCTAAGTCCCCGTGATTCTAGCGAATAGGTGATTGACAGTCAAGAAAACCCGGCTCTATACTCGGCTTACTCCACCGGGGTTCGGAGCGCCCCATGCCGGTTCTGCAAGCCCTTCTCGTGGTCGTCTATACCTCGCTTCTCGGCTCCGTCGCCATTGTGGGTTCCCTGCTGCTCCCGTGGAGCGGCGTCTTCATGACTCTGGCAAGGCTTTGGTCGCGACTCACCTTGAAGACGCTCGGGGTCCGTTTTGTCGCCCACTACGACGAGGGAGTCGACCCGCACCGGCCCTGCGTCTATGTGGCCAACCATCAGAGCCAGCTGGACATCCCGGCCTTGGTTCTGGCGATGCCAGTCGATTTCCGCATGGTGGCCAAACGCGAGTTGTTTTATATCCCGATCTTCGGCTGGGCTCTGTGGCTTGCCGGTTTCATCTTCATCGACCGACGGGATCGAGAGCGCGCCATCCGGAGCCTGGACAAGGCGGCCCGCCGCATCCAGAGCGGCACATCGATCGTGGTGTTCGTCGAAGGAACCCGCAGCCCCGACGGACGGCTCCTGCCCTTCAAGAAGGGCGCGTTCGTCCTCGCGCTCCAGGCGCACGTGCCGATCGTGCCGGTCTCCATCCGCGGAGGGCACGCCCTGATGCCCAAGGGAAGCCTGAAGGCCAGGCCGGGCACGATCGAGGTCGTGTTCGGCGCGCCGATCCCGACGAGTGCCTATACGATGGAGACGCGCGATACTCTGATCGAAGCGGTGCGACAGCGGATCTCCGCCGACGTTTCGGCGGACGCCCCTCTCAAAAGTACTTGAGGATCCCGATCTGGAACTCGGTGTCGCCGGTCAGCCGGCTGATGTCCGATTGCACGGCGACTCCGATATCGAACTGCAGGACGGTCTCCCAGGGTCCGGCGGTGTTGCCCGAGATCCCGAACCCCGTGAACGAATGGAAATCCTGTGAGGTCAGCGTGTCCTTGACGTAAGCCCGATCCACATCCGCCTCGAATCGAATGACGTCCGCGATGTTGAACGAGTACTCCGCCCGAGCGATCGCACCGCGATCGTAGCGCACGCCGGAGCCCGAGAACCCCCGGAGTCTGTTCCCGAAAAAGGTAAACTGATGTTCGCTGAAGCGATCCAGATGGGAGCCGGTCTGCCAGATGGCCTCGAATCGGAGCTTCTGGAACAGGGGCAGGAACACCTGTTTCGCCGCCGTGAACTCGTAGGTCAGGTAATCCTTCTGGTCGGGGTCGAAGTCCGCCAGACACGACCCCAGCGAGGGGCAGACCGCGTCCGAGTCGCCCCAGGGCTTCCAGTGGTTGCGAAAGCTCTTCTCGCCCGCCGCCGTCACGGTCCAGGCGGCACGATTGAATTCCCACTCGAGTCCGGGTGACTGGATCAACGTGTCGGAAGGAACGATGAACCCTTCGGTGTCGCGATCGCGGCTGTAGTTGGCGTACTTCAAGTTGTAGGTCAGCTTGACCCGCATGAAGTTCCCCAGCGGCGTCCCGAGCCCCCCCGACAGGCTCTGGGTCCGGACATCCACGTTGCTCTCCGGAATCTTCCGGCCTTCCACGTACAGCTGGTCCGTGATGTTCACCGCCAGGCCCACCACTTGCACCGTCGCATCGAGCTTTTTGCCGAACACGTGCGGGTCGGTCATCGAGAACAGGTTGATGACACCGCCGATGAGCGCGTTGGTCTGCACGTTGCGTCCGCCCACATCGAAGTTGAAATACCCCACGCCCGCGAGCGGGAGGACCGGGTATTCGATCCCGGGCTGCCGGTAGAGGCCCGCCAGGCCGAGGAGTGCGGACTTGCGCGTCCTGTCCCTGACGATCCGATCACCGCCCGGCGTGCGCTCCAGGTATTTAAGCCCCTGGTCGGTGTCGCGCAGCATCGGACGATCCGAGCGATACGCCTCGTCCCGGCCCCGAGCGAAATTGGCATCGTTGATCAGTAGATTCTTGAAGTCGATCTCGCGCAAGAGGACAAGGTTTTCCCCCGCCACCGAGAGAATCTGCTGCCCTTCGACCCTCGACAGGATCCAAAACGTCGAGCCGTCGGGCCCCGTCTGCGGCGCGTAGACGTCCTGTTCCTGGTTGGAGGTCACCGGCGCCGACAGGTGAGTCTCCACGGTGGACGTCTTGATCGGAGCGAAGGTCCTCGATTCAATCCACGCCCGGCCTTCGTACAGGATCTTCATGCGATCGACAGGCTTGAAGTCCAGGACGTAGCAGTCGAATTCCCCGACCTTGTCCTGGCCTACGTATTGGTACGTGTAATCCTTGTTGAGATTGATATCGAGCGGAAGGGTGAACACCTTTTCGGGCTGCGGGATCGGCAGCTCCGGAAGCTTCTTCCCTCTCCAGAGCACCCCGTTGTAGTAGAACGCGCGTTGCTGCCATTCGGCGCCCGTGCCGGTGTCCCAGAAGAAGGCGTTGTCGAAGCTGATGTCGATCGTGTTGCTCCCGGCGATTTTCGCATGGTAGGTGAGCAGGGCATCGGCGCGATAATTCTTCAGCCGGAATTTTTGGTCCGCCATGAAAGCCTGGTGCGCGGCGATGATCTCCTCCGCGGTGATGAGCGAGGTTCCGTGGACGCGGACCTCCTGCTTTTCCGCTTCGAATCCCTTGATCGGGACGCGGGCGTACTGCACCACGAGAGGCCGTCGCAGCACCGCCACCGGCACCCGCGTGGTGTTGCTCTTCTGGTCGGTCTCGACCCCTCCCGGGGGACCGGCGGCTCCCCCGATGATGTCGTAGGTGACGACGCCGCGGACCGCCGCGGTCGGAATCAGGAGACGGACCTCCGGCTCGGTCACGACCGAGTGGGCGAAGAAGCCGATCAATCCCTGGAAGGATGCCGCGTCGAAGAATCGGTAGACCGTAACGCCCTGGAGTGGCTTGGGTCCCTCTCCCGTCGAAGTCTCGAGCTCGACCGGTGCGCCGGTCACGCGACCGTAAGTGGGGAGAAACAGCTTGTGGATGTCGAGAAGCACGCCGGGAAACTCCGGCCGACCTTCGACGTCGGCCTCCAGATCGAAGCTGACGACGGCGGCGCCCTCGCCCTGGCCCACGATGAACTTCGCGAGGAGGTCGGACGCCCGATCGCGATCGGTGTCTCCTTCGAGCGCCACCCCGACCGCCCAAAGCTGGGCGGACGGATCGCTCTGGAGGAGGATCTCGTCGGCGCGTGACAGGATCGTGGCGAAGGGCGCCCCCGACGCGGGGAGGAGGGGCAGAACATCCACGTAGGTCGCCACGTCCCGCGCGTACAGCGCCTCCTGCCACCCGAGATCGCTGTCGATGGTGTCCGCCGCGACCGCAAGCGCACCCTGAGCGATCAGCGCGCCGGGATCCGCCGAGCGGATGGTCACGGAGGACGACTTGAGGACGTAGGCGAAGTCCGCCGCGCCTCCCGAGGCCCAACCGCTCTCGCGATTGGGAGCGTCCCAGATCTCGTAGGTGCGAACCTGTCCCTTGAAATGGGTCGCGGTCGCGCGCAAGAGCTCGAGCCAGGCTTTCATGATCTGTGGATGAGCGGCCGACGGCGGGAGACCCAGGGCGTCCACCGAACGATTCACGCCGTACACGCAGAGCGTGACGACGTAGCGCGCGTCGCGATAAGGCGCGACGATCCGGTCGACCTCGCTCCAATCGTACGTTCCCGGCTGTGGCTCGAGCAGGGACCAGGGGGCGCGGATTCTCACGTACAAAGGATGGTCCGGCGCGATCGAGGGATCGACGAGGGGATCCGGAAGCAGGAACTCTTCACGGTCGCCTCCGAGATCGTACTCGTGACCGAGACCGAGGATCGGCGACTTGGGACGATTGTCCGCGGCCGCCCTGGGATCGGCGGTGCCGACGAGAAGAAGCAGCACGAGGAAGAACGGGCGGTTGAAGGACCCCGCGGTCATGAGCGCCGCACGGTAGCAGACCCACGCGCGCCAGTCAAACGTTCACGCGCCGAGGCCCCGACTCACGCGCCCCGCATCGACTCGCTTCGACTCCCATCCCTGCGCGATGACGTAGGCCAGCCCGATCAGCCAGAGGGACATGCTCGGGAGCAGGTAGCGCGGCTCCATGTGGGTCAGCAGATGCACGGCCATCGAGTAGACGTGAGGACTGATGAGCAGGAGGAGATCGGCGGCGCGGTGTCGTTCGAGGACGAGCATGGCGGCCGTTCCCATCGTGCACGCCAAGGTCACGAGCGCCATGGCCAGACGGTCCCAGTACGCCGCCAGCACGTATCGCGGACGCTTCAGGACCACGTCGTACTGATCGAGACCGGTCTGACGCGCCTCGGTGAAGGTCTCCGTCTTCCAGGGATTGATCAATCCCCACGTGTAAGGCGTCGCCAGGGAGAGGGGCAGGCGCCGGACGATGGCGAGGAGAAAGGCCCCGGGCCGCTCCCTGATTTTCTGCGCGAAGACATGGCGGAAATAGGCATCCGCTTCCGGCTGGAACGGGTCGGAGAATCCGAGCGCGTGAGCCTCCCTCTCACGATCGTCGTCCGTGCTTCCGATGCCCCAGGAGTTGCTGAACTCCCCCAGCCCGCTCACCAGCGTGCCCCCCACGCTGCTGCTCGTGAAGATCCACCAGCCCGTCTCCCTCTCATTGCGATAGGCCCATGGAACGAGGCACAGAATGGCCACCCCCTGGGCCAGCACGACACCAATCGCCGCTCTCCGCCATCGGCGGGTGGCCAGTCCGGCCGCCGCTCCCACGACCGGCGGGAGCATGAGGTAGTCCGGCCGCAGGTAGCAGCCGACCCCGAGAAGGGCTCCGGCGGCCACGACCCATCCCGCGGCCGCCGGCCCGACCGCCTGGGTCGCCCGCAGGCCGCAGGCGAGGCTCGCGATGATGAAGAAGCCCAGCAGCCCGTCCGACGACTTCGCGACTGTCGACCAGTAGCCGAACGGAGGGAACAGGGCATGGCATAGACCCGCGGCAAACGCCACGCGCGCGCCGAGCCACGACGCGCTGATCCGCCACACCAGTGCCGCCGAGACGGTGTCCAGGACCGCTCCCAGGATCTCCACGGGGAGAGAGGCGCTCGTCCCGAGCAGACGATGCAGGCCGGCCACGAGGAGTGCCAATCCCGGCGGGTGGATGGTCCTGGGAACGAGATCGCCCCGGTCGATCGGCTCCACCGTCCCGGGCGCGGCCATCAGCGTTCCCTCGGTCACCCGCTGGTACATGTCGGTGAGCCGGGCCGACACCCAGGGAGCACCGGTCACATAGCCGTATCCCGCCGCGATCGCATACCCGCCCGTGAAGTCAACGTCCGACATGCCGTGAAAGGGCTTGATGTAATCCCCCGACAAGCCCCACAGGATGAAGGCGATCCGGACCGCCGTCGACGTGAGCACGACGATCCTGAGGTCACGTGAGCCCGAGCGGCACGGAACCTGAACGAACGGCGGGAGAGGATGGGCCATGTCGCTAGGAATGGACCGGTGCCAGCCGGACCACGCTCCCCATGCGGGCCGATTCGAGGGCGGCAAAGCTGGCGAGCGTGACGTGCTCGAGGTCGGCGAAGGGAATCGTCGGCTCGCCTCCCCGTCGGACCGAGTCGATGAACGCGGCCAGCTCGGCGCGATGCCCCTTGTCCTGGCGCCACGTGCGCAGCCGGGAGAACCCGGGGACCCCGAAGCCCGTCAGCGTGCGGAAATTATCGAGCTGCAGGATGCGCCCTTCGAACACGATCTCGAGCCGCTCCTTCGGGAAGCGCCGGCTCCCCTCCGTGAGGTAGTGGATCGTGCCGATCGATCCGTCCGCGAAGGCGAGGGTCAGGGTCACGGAATCCCCCGGGGGATCTGGTGGGCCCGCTCCCAGGCGCGCGCACGCGACCGAGACGATCGGATGATCCACGAGGAACAGCAGCAGATCGATCCAATGCACGGCCTCGCCGACGAGGCGGCCGCCCCCCTGTCGCGGATCCTGCAGCCAGTGACCGGGAGGAAGAGAGCCGGCGTTCACGGTCATGATGAGGGTGGCCGGCGTCCGCCGCGCCATCAGGAGCCGCTTCAGGGCCCGCGCGTGCGGCGAGAAGCGGCGATTGAATCCAACCACCAGCTGCCGGCCCGCTGACGCATGCACGCGCGCCACGGCCTGCAGCTCGTCGCGGTCGAGCGCCAGGGGCTTCTCCACGAACACGTTCTTCCCGGCCTCGAGCGCCTCGATCGCGAGTCGGGCATGGCTGTCGTGACGCGTCACGATGAAGACCGTGTTCACGACGGGATTCTCGAGAACGACGCGATGATCGCTGCTGACCTGACGGAATCCGAAGGTGCGCCCCGCGCGCGCCGCGGAGACACCGTGACGCGCCGCGATCGATTCCAGATGGACTCCCGACCGACGCAGGGCCGGCAGCAGGATCGAGCTCGCGAAATCGCCGGCGCCGATCACGCCGACCGAAACGCCGGAGGCCTCCTGGCGGGGGACGCTCGCCGACGACTGGACGACTCGCTGCAACGGCGCGGGCTTCCTGGGATACTCGAGGACGATGCCGAGGGCGTCAGCGTCCGTGGTCAGGGACTGATAGGCTCGCGACGCCTCCCCATGCGGCACCCGGGTGGTGATCAAGGGACCGACGTCGAGGCGGCCGTCCGCCATCAGGGAGAGCACCGCCTCCAGGTTGCGCTGCTCGGTCCAGCGCACGTAGGCCAGCGGGTAGTCCCGGCCGCCGGATTCGTACTCCGGATCATAGCGACCCGGGCCGTAGGAGCAGGACACGCGGAAGGAGAGCTCCCTCTCGTAGAAATCGGTCCGGTCGAGATCGAGCCCCACCACACCGATGAGAACGATCCGACCGCGCTTGCGACACATCCTGGCGGCCTGACGGATGATCTCGTTACCGGGAGCGGAAGCCGCGATCAGGACTCCGTCCACGCCACGTCGTGACGAGAACGCCGAGGCCGCGGCCATGGGGTCGCCGCCTGGCGCCAGATCCTGCGTCGAGTCCGCTCCGAGGACGGTCGCCCGATCGCGCCGCGCGGGGTTCGGATCGATCCCCAGGACTCTGCAGCCGTGCGCTCGGAGCACCTGGACCGCGAGGAGCCCGACGAGACCCAGCCCGAACACGACCACCGACTCGCCCAGCGTCGGCTCGAGCAGACGCGTTCCGTGCAGCGCGATGGACCCCAGGACCGCAAAGGCCGCGCGCTCGTCCGGGACTGTGTCGGGAACGCGCGCGCAGAGGTTGGTCGGCACCGAGACCATCTCCGCATGGGGTCCGTTGCTCGCGACCCGGTCGCCCGGGCGGAATCGCTCCACGCCTGCGCCCGTCTCCACGACGACGCCCGCATTGCAGTACCCGAGCGGGAGCGGCTCGTCCAGCCGCGCGAAAACGGCTTCGAGGGTCGGCACGAGGCCGTCCACGCGGATCTTCTCCACGACACGCCGCACCTTGTCAGGCTGACTGCGCGCCCTGTTCAGCCAGGAGGACTGCCCGAACGTCAGGAGCGTTCGCTCGCTGCCGGACGAGATGAGGGACGCCCGCGTCTGGACCAGCAGATGGCCCGGGAGCAGGGCAGGACACGGAACCTCGGCGACCTCGATCTCTCCTGTCCTGAGATTCTGTAGGACCTGTTTCAAGTCGGCCCCCGCAGGCGGGTCAGTCGGCGCGCGCCGCTCGCGTCCTTGCACCCCCACCCGCGGCGACGGACGAGAGCAGGGACACGTAGGCCTCGATACGCGTCCGATCCGGCTCGCTCAGCCGGCCCCGCACGCGTGGCTCAGGACGCGGGCCGCCACGGAGCAGGCTGCGCACCTTGGCCTCCAAATCATCGAGATCCCGGGTGCGAAAGAGCGTCGTCCCTGGCGGCCTCTCCACGGCGTCGCTGGCAACGGTCGGAACGCCCAGATAGAGGGCCTCGCGGATCGAGACCGCGTCGCCATCGGTATTGGTGGGGCGGACGAAGACGTCCGACACTTCGAGCACCGGCACGAAGGCCCCTTTCTTCGTGTTGAAAAGCACGTGCCCCGATACCCCGAGCGTCTCGGCGCGGCGCGTGAGGCGTGCCAGGTAAGCCTCATCCTCGGGAACGTGGTCCCAGAAGCACACGACGATGCCGACCTCGGGAAGGTCCGGCTTCAGGCGGGCTGCCAGCTCCACCAGTTGATCAAGACCATAGAGATCCTGCCCCTCGTACCAGAGCACCTTGCCGTTGGCCGCGATGAGGGGCCGGTGGGCCGAGGTGAACGACCAGACTTCGGGAGCGACATTCCGCCGGTCCTCCGGCGCCAGCTCGGGAGGCAGGAAGGCCGGAGACCACAGGAGCCGCTGCGGATCGACTCCCACCGTGACCGCGCAGTCCATCAGCAGCCTGCTGACGCAGACCACGCCCGTCACATGGCGCAGGGCGAGACCCGCCCAGAAACGCCGCCACGGCGAACGAGCGATCCAATCCGCCAGGAAGGAGTTGCGCAGCTGCACGAGCACGCGCTTGCCCCGCCAGCGCGCGGCGAAGGCCCCCAGAAGCCAGGCCATGAGCCTCCCCGACATCAGATAGACGGCCGGCTCACGTCCCCCCAGGAGATAGCGCAGCGTCCAGAGCGTCCTGCGGCGAAAGACCGATCGGACCCGGTCGCCGTCTTCGCTGGCCGATACCGCGTTGTAAATCACGTAGTCCACGCCCCGCCTGTCCAGCAGCGATCGCAGCCGCTGCACCTCGACCGTGACTCCGCCGTAGGGCGGCGGGTAGCCGGCGACGATGGCCAGCGCGGCGGGCTTCCTGATCACGCGGTCACCGGGGCGACCCTCTCCAGGCACCTGCGGTAGACCTCCAGGAATCCCGCGGCCATGATCTCCATGCTGAACCGCCCGCCGATCGTTCGCGTCCCTTTCTCGCCCATCGTCTTCCTTCGCGAGGGGTCCTCGAGGAGGTGACACACCCGGTCGGCCATCGCGCGGGCGTCGCCGCGCGGCACGATGAACCCTTCCTCTCCGTCCGTCATGAATTCCGCGGCGCCCGCGTAATCGGTGGTGACGACCGGAACACCGACGGCCATCGATTCGATCAGCGCGTTCGGGAGGCCTTCCGAATGGGAGGTCAGGACGGAGACGTCGGTTGCCGCCAGCACGTCCGGTATGTCGGAGCGGCTCCCCAGGAAGAGGACGCGGTCGGCCACCTGGATTTCGCGCGCGTAACGTTCCAGCGCGCGCCGCTCCTCGCCGTCCCCCGCGAGAAGGAAACGGGTCTCCGGGAGCCGGGCCAGGACGAGGCGCGCCATGTCCAGGAACAGGCGGTGGTTCTTGACCGGCCGGAGCCCTGCGACGATGACCACCGTCTGCGCGTCGGGCGGCAGGCCCAGCCTGGTCCTCGCTCCGGACGGTGACAGCGACGATGCGAAGGAGCGGGGATCGATCCCGTTGTAGACGACGTGACAGTCCTCCCGGGCAACGCCGATTTCTCTCACCAGGGACTCGACGATCGAGCGGGTGTTGGTGATCCAGCCCGCCAGGAACGGCTTCGCGATGCGATGCCCCAGCCGGGCGAGGCCCCGATCCTCGTATTCCCCCTGGCATCCGCCGAGAATGACGGGCACCCCCGCCAGCTTCCCCGCCAGACAGCCGTACAGCGTCGGCACCGACTTGAAGGCATGCACGACGTCGAACCGGCCGCGCCGGAGATATCCGGCCAGCCGCCAGACGAATCCGAGCGGCCGGCCGCGTTTCGGAATGCAGACGACGCGGGCCTCGTGGAAAGCCGGATGGTCATACCCGGAGCGGCCGTCGATCGCGTAATAATGGATCAGTTCGACCGGGCAGCCCTCTCGGGACAGCGCCCAGGTCGTGTTCAGCACCTGACGCTCGGCCCCGCCTCGGTTGAGCGCATCGATCAGGATCGCGACCTTCAAATGGGAACCTCCCGGCCGAACGACACGGACAATTCATGATCGCATAGAAGCGCCGCCGCTGAGAAGCGCCGGCCCGAGGACCCCGGCCGGGCGCGGTCTTCGGACCCCTGCGGGACATCGAGCGTCCATGCCGCGCACTAAAAACGTTGTAGATCACGGCGGTCCGCTGCGGTACATTGGTGGCTCGGCAGCGAGGAATGGAGAGCAGGTCATCATGATGACGTCTGGCGACCGCGCGGTGGACCGACACGTCGAGGACACGGACACGGCCCTCAAACGCGCCACGCGCGAGTATTTTCAGAAACACTCCTGCGGGGAGGTCTACGCGCGCGGCGACTCGCTCCAGGAGAGGCTCGAGGCCCAGCGCTCGGCGCGCTATGCGTTCGAAAGTTACATTTTCGAATTCGCCCGGTTCCACGATGGGGCGGAACGCGATGTCCTGGAGATCGGCGTGGGGATGGGCGCCGATCATCTCGAGTGGGCCAAAGCAAACCCTCGGACCCTCACGGGTGTCGACCTGACGCCCCGGGCCATTGGATTCACGCGGGAGCGGCTGAGAATGCACGGCTTGTCCTCGAATCTGATGGTGACCGACGCCGAGCATCTGCCGTTCGACGACGACTCCTTCGACCTCGTCTATTCCTGGGGGGTGCTGCATGCCACGCCGGACACGCCGACGGCGATTCGAGAAGTCCGTCGCGTGCTTCGACCGGGAGGTGTCGCCCGCGTGATGGTCTACCATACCTATTCCATGGTCGGATACATGCTGTGGCTGCGGTATGCCCTCCTGGCGGGGCGACCCTCCCGCTCGCTGGCGGACATCTACGCTCATCATCTGGAGAACCCCGGCACCAAGGCGTACACGCCAGACGAGGCGCGGCGGCTGTTCTCGGAGTTTTCGGAGGTACGGGATGTCCACACCCTCCTGACCTCGAGCGATCTGCTTCTGGGGGAAGTCGGCCTGAACCACCGGGGCCCCATCCTGACCCTCGCCAGGGCGCTGTGGCCGCGCTGGCTGATCAGGACGCTGTTCCGCCGGCACGGATTGTGGCTCATGATCGTCGCCGTCAAGTAGGATGGACGAGACCACCGTCGTTCTGCATCGCTCCACGCACGCCGGTTACCCGTCGACAGCCCCGTACCACCCCGCAGAGGCGTACCCCGAATCCCCTTTTCCGGGAGCGATCGGCCGCGAGGGAAACCCCGCCTACGAAGCGGTCCGCGGCGCGCTCATGCTCGCGGGGCTCGACGAGGCGCACAGGGGAACTCCGGCGTGGAACCCGCTGCGCGATCTGGTCGGCCCCGGCCAGTTCGTGGTCCTCAAGCCCAATCTCATCAAAGAGGAGCATCCAAGGGATCCGTCGGGATGGATCTACACCCTCACGCACGGGAGCATCATCCGCGCCGTGACCGATTACGTCTGGAAAGCGCTCGATGGCCGCGGGCGCGTCATGATCGCCGACGCGCCGCAGACCGACTCCTCGTTCCAGCGCATGGTTCGCATCCTGGGTCTGGACTCCCTCAGGGCGTTTTACGCGGCGCACGGACTCCCGCTGGAGCTGGTCGACCTGCGGCGCGAAGAGTGGCTCAGCCGCGAGGGGGTCATCGTCGAGCGCGGAGCCCGACCGGGCGATCCGTCCGGCTACGTCGCCTTCGATCTCGGGGCGGACAGCGAGTTCGTCGGTCACCGCGGTGAAGGGCGCTACTACGGAGCCGACTACGACGAAGGGGAGGTCAACCGCCATCATCACGGGGGAAAGCACGAGTACCTGATTTCCGGATCGGTGATCCGCTGCGATCTGTTCATCAACCTGCCCAAGCTGAAAACGCACAAGAAGGCGGGCATCACGGTGAGCCTGAAGAACCTGGTCGGCGTGAACGGCGACAAGAACTGGCTGCCGCATCACACCGTCGGGTACCCCGAATGCGGCGGCGATCAGTACCCTGCTGCGACCATCCGCCGTCGCATCGAGCACCACTCCTCACGGCTTCTCCGTCATGCGGCGCTGCGCTCGCCCTCGCTGGGGACCTGGCTGCTGCGCAAGGCGCGCCGTGCCGGTGCGACGGTCTTCGGCGATACCAGCAAGGTCGTGCGCAGCGGCAACTGGCACGGCAACGACACGGTATGGCGCATGTGTCTCGACCTGAACAAGATCGTGCTTTACGGCAACCCTGACGGGACGTTCCGCTCCCCCGAGTCCGCCAGCCGGAAGACCTGCCTTTCATTCGTCGACGGTCTTATCGCCGGACACGGCGACGGTCCGGTCGACCCCGATCCGTATCCAGCCGGAACGCTTCTCTTGGGCCGGGATCCGGCCCTGGTGGACACGGTCGCCGCCGTGGTGATGGGATTCGACCCGGAGCGCATCCCGATCACGTCCCATGCGTTTTCGGCGCGCGCCTTCCCGATCGCCTCGGCACCGTCTCGGGCCGCCGTCTGCGTCAGCAATCACGCCCCATGGAACGGAGATCTGGAGCATCTCAGGACCTGCGACGATCGCTTCCGCTTGCGCCCCCACTTCGGCTGGATCGGACGGATCGAGAGCGGCCGCTAGTGGAGGCCGAATCGCTCTACCTGGGTCTTCCGATCGCCCTCCAGAATCTGGCGTGCAGTCTGCAAGGCTGGAGAATCCAGCGGGACCGCTTCGGAGGGAGGTTCCCGGCGCTCCTGCGCGAGGCGGAGCAGAGGCTCACCTGGGGGCCGGATCGCCTGCAGGCGTTTCGTGATGCCAGGCTTCGCGCCTTTGTCCGACACTGCGCCGAGTCGGTGCCTTACTATCGCGGGATGTTTCGCGACCATGGGATCGACCCGGCCGCGATCCGCACGCTGGAGGATCTGCGGACTCTCCCTGTTCTCGACAAGGCGACCGTCCAGGAGCGCTCGACCGAGCTGATCTCCGAGCGCGTGCCTCCCGGGCTGCGGGTGCCGATCCACACCAGCGGCACCACGGGCGCGGGGCTGCGCCTGGTCACCACCCGCCTCGCGCTGCAGGAGCAATACGCCATCTGGTGGCGCTATTACCGGCTCCATGGACTGCAGATGGGCACATGGTGCGGATATTTCGGCGGACGCTCGGTCGTGCCGCTGCGACAGACGACGCCGCCGTTCTGGAGATTCAACCGGCCGGGCCGACAGATCCTGTTCAGCGCCTACCACCTCTCACCCGATACGTTCAGACACTATGTCGCCCTGCTCCGACGGACCAGGCCACCCTGGCTGCACGGCTACCCCTCCCTGATGTCTCTGTTCGCCTCGCTCCTTCTGGAGCAGGGCGAGACCCTCGGCTACGTCCCGGCCTGGGTGACGACCGGCGCCGAGAACCTGATGCACCATCAGGCGGTCGTGATCCAGGAGGCACTCGGTCAGGCGCCGATCCAGCACTACGGGATGGCGGAGGCCGTGGCCAATTGCTTTCAGTGTCCGAGGGGCGGGATGCACGTGGACGAGGACTTCGCGGCCGTCGAGTTCCTCCCCGGCGAGGGCGAGCGCGATCACCGCGTCGTGGGCACGAATCTTTCCAACCCGGCCGCTCCGCTTCTCCGCTACGATGTCGGGGATCGCGTCGAGGCGGCGACCGACCCCTGCGTCTGCGGGCTTCCCGGGCGCCGCGTGGCCGGCGTGGACGGTCGCAAGGAGGACTATGTGATCCTGAAGAACGGGGCGCTCCTGGGGCGCATGGATCACATCTTCAAGGACATGATGGCGATTCGAGAGGCACAGATCGTCCAGCGCGAGCCCGGACGCCTCACCGTCCGGATCGTGCGGCACGCGCGGTATCAGGAGCGGGACGAGAGCCGGTTGCGCGAGGAGTTCCGAAAACGGGTCGGCGATCTCGCGGCGGTCGAGTTCCAGTACGTCGATCGCCTTCCCCGATCACCGAGCGGCAAGCTGCGTTTCGTGGTCTCCGAGGTCACGGAGGGGCGACTGTCGCCCCTGTGACTGGCGGAGCGTTCGCGCGCGAAAGGCACCCGGGTCGAGGCGTCGTCAACGTGGAATTCACCATCGTGTCCCACGCCGGTCTCCTGGTGAGGGGTGCCGGCGTGTCGCTTCTCATCGATCCGTGGATCGTCGGCAGCTGCTACTGGCGCTCCTGGTGGAACTACCCGCCCGTCCCCGACGACCTCCTGCGAAGCCTGCGTCCCGACGCCATCTATCTCACGCACATCCACTGGGACCATTTCCACGGAGTGTCCCTGCGACGGTTTCCGCGCGAGACTCCGATCCTGGTACCCCGGGGGCATCACGACCGCATCCCGCGTGATCTGCACCGCCTCGGCTTCCGCAACGTGCGCGAGATCCCCCATGCCGGATCGGTCCCGCTGGGGGACGACTTCCGGATCACCTCCTACCAGTTCAGCCCGTTCCTGGACAGCGCGCTGGTCGTGGAGTGCGCCGGGATCACCCTGCTGGATGCGAACGACGCCAAGTTCATGGGGGGCCCGCTGCGTCAGATCCTGAAGCGGCACCCGTCCATCGATTTCCTGTTCCGGAGCCACAGCTCGGCCAACAGCCGGCTCTCCTATGATGTGATCGACGATCCGACCGCACCCGTGGACGATCTGGAGCGCTACATCGAGAGCTTCGCGGCCTTCGCGCGCGCCACGGGCGCGCGCCACGCCATCCCGTTCGCCAGCAATCACTGCTACCTTCACAAGGACGTTTACTCTCTCAATGGCACCATTCAGACCCCCCGCATGGTGGAGACCCATTTCCGGGAGCGCGGCCTCGCCTCACCACAGATCGTGATCATGCTGGCGGGTGATTCCTGGTCCACCGATCGCGGTTTCCAGCTCTCTCCGACCGCCATGGACTTCTTCGACCGACGCGACGTGCATCTCGAGCGCTATCGTGACGAGAAGACGTCCGTCCTGGAGCGGTTCTACGCGACAGAGGCCCGTTCGCGCGTCCGCGAGCAGGAGGTCCGTGCGTATTTCTCGAAGTTCCTCGCGGCCGTCCCCCGGCTCGTCCGCCGGCGGTTCAAGGGGCGCCCCGCGCGCTTCGTCGTGAGCGCGGGCGACGACGCGCAGGTTTTCGAGATCGACGTGTACCGGCGGGCGGTCAGCGAGATCCCGCCGACAGCGCCACCGGCAGAGCATCCGCTGGAGATCCACACGACGACCTTCGTGTTCCGCCAGTGCATGGCGCTCGATCTCTTCTCGCACCTCGCGATCAGCAAGCGGGTGCGCTACCGCGTGACGGCGCGCACCCGCCGGACCATGGCCCTGCTAAACCTTCTCTTCAACCTCTACGAGTACGATTACCTGCCCGTCCGCTCCATGCTGACCGCCCGTTTCGCGACCACGTGGATGCGGCGCTGGCGCGAGATGCTCTTGTACGCGCGGATGGGCAGCGACCGGATCCTGAAGGGACGACTGTCCGAGATCGACTACATCGAGCGCGGGACGGTCGCGCGCGGCGCTCCGATAGACTTCTCGAACCAGAGCCCCGCCTCGGATCGATAGGTCTCCTGCCAGCCCGATTTCCGATAGAAGGCGATCGCCCGGTCGTTGTCCCCGTGCACCGACAATCCGACGCGCGTGAACCCGGCCTGCCGCAGCACCTCTTCGAAACGCAGCGCGACCAGTCCGGATACGCCCGTGCCCTGGCAGTCCGGCGCCACGGCGATCGACAGGAGCCGAACCGGACAGACCCGGTCCGGACCGCGCGGGGGCCCCGGCGCGCTCGCGACGGGTCGATGCCATCGCACCACCGCGAGACCGGCGAACAGGAGGTGGCGCAGGCGACGGAGCAGTCCCCGCCGGACCGCCGCCCGACGGACCGCGGCGATCGCCACCTCACCGGCGAGCAGCAGCGCGTTGCGCCGATAGAACGACCTGAAGTGGGCGGCGGAGTCACTGGTGCCCACGACGAACGCCGCCAGCCGCCCCGTGGTGCGACCAATGGCCACGACGCCGTAATCGTAAGGATGCCGGCAGAACTCCGCGTAGAACCGGCGCAGCACACGTTCCCCGAGCTCGGACAGGAAGTAGCCCCGCATCGCCTGCAGGTGCAGAGTCGCGACCTCATCCACGTGCCGCGGACCGAGAAGCTCGACGTCAAACTGCTCGCGGACGCTCACGCGCTGTGCTCCTGGGGTCGCCGCTCCACGATCCATCGTCGTTCCCCGGCCAGAATCTCCCTGACCACCGGGCTGTCGTCCCCTCCCGTGGGCGACAGTGTCACGGTGGTCGAGAAGGCCGGCGTGTCCGTCCAGCGCAGGATTCGGCCAGCGGGATCGGATTCGATCGCCCCGCCGCGACCGAGGCAGACGAGGCTCACGAGGCGCTGAGGCAGGAGCGCCTCGATCAGCTCGAGACACGCGGCCGGGGCCGGCACGCGCTCGCCGTAGCGCTGCGATTCCCATCCCAGCGGCTGGCGCCCCTCCTCGCCGCGCGCCACGTGCAGCGTGGAGGAGGCGCCCGGGGTCAGAAAACTCAACGCCACCGGCCCCGACGCGGTGTCGAGGCACAGGCGGTGCGTCTCGGATGTCCAGGGGGCGTCGAGGAGGTGCCAGAACGCGCGAATCGTCGATCGACCCGTCCCGAGCACGTCGTCCACCACCAGCCAGGCGCGGTCACCGATCCGCGCGACCGCCCTCCGGTGCGTGATGCGACCAGGAAGCCGCTGATATCCTTCGTGCTCACCTTCGAAATAGTCGAACCCGTCGACGCCCGCGCAACGGACCACGCGCACGCGGGCCCGCGCGAGGTACGCCCAACTGAAGCGACGCACCTTCACCATCTGGTCCTGACCGGCGATCTGGACCGTGTTGTGCGCCGCGGTCGAAGTGAACCAGTCGCGCCAAGGCTCGGGGGCGTTGTACAGGTACGACCCCGAATCACGCAGGACATTCTGGCCGCGCCACCACAGGTCCAGGTGCAGCAAGTCGGACTGATTCGGCCTGTTGCGGAAGGTGTGACAGCGCACCATGCCCCAGGTCTCCAGGCCGCGCAGCGTGTAATAGCCGCCTTGATCCAGCCGCGCGCTCGGCCGCGGTCGTGCCACGCGCGGCGCCTCGTGAGACGCGGGACCGAACAGCCAGAGGAGGTCCTCGTCCCACGGTCCGGGGGCGTACAGCCTCTCGCGGTGAATCTGGTGATGCATGGCTCCGATGACCGGACGGTAGTCCAGGAAGTCGCAGCCGTCGAGCGGCAGGACGAGGGACCCGTCGTTCGGACCGTAGTTCGGGAGCCGGCCGCTCCGCTCGTCCTGGAGCAGGTACAGGAACTCCGTGGCGCGATCCAGCTTCTCGACGGTCTCGGGAGCCAGTCGATCGCCGTTCAGCTCCGCGAGGCGCAGGACCCACAGGTACTCGTGGAGCATGAGGCGATGGTAGTTCATCGAGTGCTGCGCGTACGTGCCATCGCTCCGGTTGTGCAGGCGGGCCTCGTCATCGAGCACCCGCAGCCCCAAACGTCTCCAGGGCGAGGCGCGCGAGAACTCGGGGAACAGGACCGCCGCGGTGTACAACGCCGCGGCTTCGCTCACCGCGTGGTTCCCCATCTGGGTGCGCGCGAAACCGAGATTCCCCTCGATCCGTTCCGCGTGCAGCGCGACGGTCTGCGCCAGTCTCTGGACCCGCTCGGGAGACGTCGAGGGATCGCTCCAGAAGGCGTACAGCCCGAAACAGAGGGCCTGCAGGCGCAGGGCGCACTCCTGCCCGTCCTGCCAGTGGGGACCGAGGTTCGGCGGATTCGCGGCTCGCCAGGACTCCAAGAGAGTCCAGAAGGCTTCGCCGTACCGGCCGCCGCGGACCGCGGCGCAGGCCCTGCCGAGCGCGTAGACCCAGCCGAACCGCGCCGGCTCCCACAGGACACGGACGTCCCCCGGCGTGTTCTCGAAGCCGTCGAGGTCGCTCCAGTGCGCCCGCGAGTCCGCTCGCACGCCGGTGTGCGGATTCACGAGCCAATCGAACGGGAACCCGAGATCGGCGGCCCGATGCCCAGCCAGGCGGGGCCTTCCGGACAAAACGGCGCCGCCGGCGCGGACGGCGTCCTCGGCCCAATCGGACGGCAGGACCGGCAGCCGGCCCGGAGCGAAGAAGAATCGACCAGGGGACCGCTCGCGAAAATCACGATACTCGCCGGGAGCGGTGGGCACGTGTGGCGCGCAGAAGGTGTGCGGCGGGCGCGCCTCCCAGCCGACCGCCGGAAACCGCCGCCTCAGCCAGCCGGAGCGGCGCAGAGCCTCGTGCAGGACGCGATATCCGACATTGGCCGCTCCGTACTGCGACCACAGCTCATAAGCAAGACGCAGCCTACCGATGCGGGGCGGCATCGCGTGGGTGTGAGCTCGGACGGATCTCGTTGAGGAGCCGATTGAGGACGAGCGCGATGGCGCTCCGATCGTACCGGGCGCGCGCCAGCCGAAGAGCGTTCGACGCACACTCGGAGCGCAGCACGCCCTCGTCCGCCAGGCGGGCGATGGCGGCGGCCATCTCGCGTCCCGCTTCCGCGGGGACCGCCAGGCCGATCCGCTGGTCCCGCACCAGATCGTGCGCCTCGCCGTCCCCGGCGACGACGATCGGCAGCCCCGAGGCCATCGCCTCGTAAATCTTGGTCGGGATCGTCGCACGGGGCACTCCGCGACGCAGCGGCGCGAGAGCGATATCCATCGAGGCCGCGATGGCGGGCATGCGCTCGCGCGGAACCGGATCATGGAAGTCCAGATTGGGAAGCTTCAGCTGCGCCGCCCGGCCGACCAGGTGCTGCTTGACCGCCCCGTTTCCGATCAGCACGAAGCGGATGTCCGCGCGCCCGCGAAGTCGATCGGCCGCGTCGAGGACCGCATCCAATCCCTGCGCGAACCCGTGCAGCCCCGAAAACAGGACCCCGACTCTCCCCGCCACGTCGAACTCGCGGCGCACGGCCTCGTTGCGCCGTTCGGGGGAGAACCTGGAGCTGTCCACGCCTCCACTGACCATCTCCACCCTCACGCCGGGAAAGCGCGAACGGATGTCCGCGACCTGGCCCGGGGTCTGGGTCACCACGACGAGAGACCGCTCGTAGAGGAGCCTCTCGAGCCAACGGGCGACGCGGATCGCGCGCGGGTTGGTGAGCATGCCGGTCTCGATCGCCACCTCCGGCCACAGATCGGCGACCACCGCGACGTACGGGCACCGCAGCAGGCGCTTGAGAAGAACCGCGGTGAGCGCCAGGAACAACGGGGGCGATTCCACCAGAAGCACGTCCTGGGCCCCCACGAGCCCCGCCCCCAGGACCGCGCTCGACACGGCGAACGACAGCGCGCTGGCGGTGCGCCTGAGAAAGCCCAGGGCGATGGTCGGATAGATCCAGGTGCGCACGACGCGCATCCCCTGGAACGTCTCGCGCATGACGGGCCGCCAGCGGTAGCCCCGGAAGATCCGTCCGTGCGGATAATTCGGCATCGCCGTGAGGATGGTGACCCGGTGCCCGAGCCGGACCATCTGCACCATCAGCTCGGGGATGCGCGCCTGGGGCGCTCCCATCTCCGGCGGGAAGTACTGCGTCAGGTAGAGAATGCGCATGCGCTATGGGGCGGGGCGAAGGGGCCCGCGGAGCAGCGCGCCCGGCGTTCCGATTCACTGAAAGCCGCGCCAGCCACCGCTGATCTTGGCACAGACCGACATCCGAGGGAAGGCCGATGTGACCGCCCCGGCCAGGGGCGCGCTGCGCGGCGCCGCCTCCCGGGCGCGTTGAGCCTCCTGCGTGCCTGTGGTATAACGAGACGCAGCGCGCGCCGCGCAAGGAGTTGGGGCCCATGGCAGAGTTCCAGGACGTGTTCATCGCGGGAGCCGTGCGCACCCCGCTGGGCAAGTTCGGGGGGGCGCTCAGCGCGCTCACCGCCCCCGAGCTGGGTGTGATCGCGGCGCGCGGCGCCATGACGCGCGCGCACGTCCGGCCTTCGGACGTCGAAGAGACCATCATGGGCCATGCGCGGCCCGCCGGAGTCGGGCCCAACCCGGCACGTCAGATCGCCCACGGGGCCGGCGTCCCGGACGCATCGCCCGCCTACACGATCAATATGGCCTGCGGGTCCAGCCTGCGCGCGATCTTGTCCGCCCATCAGAGCGTCCTGGCGGGTGAACGGGAGGTCGTCCTGGTCGGCGGGGCCGAGTCCATGAGTCGCGTCCCGTACCTTCTCGAGGGAGCGCGGTTCGGTTACCGCCTCGGGCATCAGCGTCTGACGGACGCGATGTATCGCGACGGTTTTCTCTGCCCGCTCTGCGGCCAGGTCATGGGAGACACCGCCGAGACCCTGGCGGAGCGCTATCGCATCAGCCGCGCCGAGCAGGACGCCTTCGCGGCCGAGTCCCAGCAGCGCTGCGAGCGCGCGCGCAAAGCCGGGGCGTTCCAGGACGAAATCGTTCCCGTGGAGATCCCCGGACCCAAGGGGCCCGTTCTCGTGGCCGAGGACGAGCACCCACGCGATGGGGTCACACCCGAATCGCTCGCGAAGCTTCCCCCCGTCTTCAAGAAGGATGGAACGGTTCACGCCGGATCGTCGAGCGGGCTGGTGGACGGAGCCGCCGCCATGATCGTCCTTTCCGGGGCGGCCGCGCGGCGACTCGCGATCCAACCCCAGGCCCGTATCGTGGCGGCGACCTCATCCGGAGTCGACCCTGCCGTGATGGGCCTTGGACCCGTGCCCGCGATTCGCCGGCTCCTCGAGCGCACGCGTCTCCGGCTGGACGAGATCGACTTGATCGAGCTGAACGAGGCCTTTGCGGCGCAGGTCCTGGCCTGCGACCGCGAGCTCGGATTCGACCGTGCGCGGCTCAACGTGAACGGCGGCGCCATCGCCCTCGGTCATCCGCTCGGCGCCACCGGCGCCCGCATCACCGTGACCCTCCTCCACGAGATGCGGCGGCGGCGCGCGCGGCGGGGGCTGTCCACCCTCTGCATCAGCGGGGGGCAAGGGATCGCCCTCCTTCTCGAAGCGCCGACTTCCTGAAATGACGCGACCCTTCCAGGCTCTCGATTTCCTGAGCGTCGACGCCCTGCTGAACGAGGAGGAGCGTCTGACGCGCGACATGGTCCGACGTTTTGTCGATGACCGCGTCCTGCCGATCATCGAGCGTCATTTCCGGGAGGGCAGCTTTCCGAGCGATCTGGTGGCCGAGATGGCGCGTCTGGGACTCCTGGGCGCCAATCTCCACGGATTCGGGTGCGCCGGGCTGAACCATGTCGCGTACGGTCTCGTCATGCAGGAGCTGGAGCGCGGTGACAGCGGGCTCCGATCCTTCGTCTCGGTCCAGGGGGCCCTCTGCATGTACCCGATCCTGACGTTTGGCTCGGACGCGCAGAAGGAGCGCTGGCTGCCGGCGATGGCGCGTGGCGAGATCATCGGCTGTTTCGGTCTGACGGAGGCCGACGCCGGCAGCGACCCCGGCTCCATGCGCACGCGCGCGAGCCGCCGGGGCGATCATTACGTCCTGAACGGCTCCAAGGCCTGGATCACCTCGGGCTCGATCGCCGACGTCGCCCTGATCTGGGCCAGGTGCGAGGACGGGATCATCCGCGGATTCCTTGTGGAGCGCGGGACCCCCGGATTCACCACCCGCGATCACGCTGGCAAGTTCTCCCTGCGCGCCTCGGTTACCTCGGAGATCACTCTTCAGGATTGCGCGGTCTCCTCGGCGAGTCTCCTGCCGAAGGCTTCGGGGCTGAAATGTGCATTGATGTGTCTCAATCAGGCCCGCTATGGGATCGCGTGGGGCGGGATCGGCTCGGCCCTGGCGGTCTTCGACGAGGCCCTGTCCTACGCCGGCTCCCGCGTCGTGTTCCAGAAACCGATCGCGGCCTTCCAGCTGCAGCAGGAAAAGCTCGTCTGGATGGCCAGCGAGATCACCAAGGCACAGCTCCTCGCGCTGCGTCTTGGAAGGATGAAGGACGAGGGCAAAGCCACGCCGGCGCAGATCTCGATGGGCAAGAGAAACAACGTCTGGATGGCGCGCGAGTGCGCCCGCCTGGCCCGGGACATCCTGGGGGCCAACGGCATCACGGATGAGTATCAGGTGGGCCGCCACTTCTGTAACCTGGAGGCGGTTTACACCTACGAAGGAACCCACGACATCCACACCCTCATTCTCGGCGAGGCCCTGACGGGTCACTCCGCGTTTTCGTGAACGTGAGCCTCGCCCGTGCCATCCTGGGGAACATCGGAACCACGGTCCTTGGGAATGCGATTCTCCTTCTCACCGGGATTCTGACGGCGCGTCTTCTGGGTCCCGAAGGGAAGGGCGTGTACGTCATGGCGCTGCTCGTGCCCACGCTCGCGGTCAACGTACTCACCCTGGGCGTCGGACCCGCGAACGCCTTCTATGTCGCGCGGCGCGAGCGGGACGCCGCCACAGCGCTCGGAACCTCGCTCGCGATGCTCCTTCCCCTGGGCCTGGCCTCGACGCTGCTGTTCGAGCTCCTGTACTTCTCCGGCGCCTGGGATTCTCGCACCTCGTCCTACGTCGCCCTCGCGGCCTGGAGCATTCCGCCCGCTCTCGCTCTTTCGATGCTGCGCCACACGTTGCTGGGTCTTCAGAATTACGGTCTCTACAACATCCTGAACCTGATCGAGCGCGGCTCGATCCTCGTCCTGCTCGCCGCGGGTGGGTTGATCGCGGGCGGGGACGTCCGCCTGTTCTGCGCGCTGTTCGTCGGAGCCTCGTACTGCAGCGTCCTGGGAGGATTCGTTCTCGGATGGCCTTCCATCGGCCGCCGATTGACCTTCGACCCGACGTACCCGCGTCTCGCTCTGCATTACGGCCTGCGGGCCCATATTGGCTGGCTGGCGGAGCTTCTGAACTATCGCCTGGACATGCTGTTCGTCAACGGGCTCGCCGGGGCTGCCTCGCTGGGCCTGTATTCGGCCGCCGTCAGCCTCGCCGAGACCGTATGGATTCTGTCGACCTGCATTTCGGTGGTCATGATGCCCCGTCTCGCGAGCTCCCGGGGGGGGACGAGCGAGACGACGCGCGTCGTGTCGCGGGTGGCGTTCCCACTGTCGCTTCTCGGAGCGTTGGTTTTGGCCGGCGGCGGCAGCCCCCTCCTGACACTGCTGTACGGCGCGCCGTTCGGGCCGTCACTGCGCCCGCTCCTTCTCCTGCTCCCGGGCGTCGTCGCGCTGTCCGTGGCCAAGATACTGAGCGCCGACTTCGGCGCTCGGAACCGTCCCGGAGTGGTCAGCATGGTCTCCTGGATCTCCCTCTCCGCCACGGTGGTCCTCGACGTCCTGCTGATCCCGCCGTACGGGGCAAGCGGCGCCGCGATCGCGAGCACCATCGCTTACGCGCTCAGCACCGTCGTTGCGATTCGCTTCTATCGCCGTCTCACGGGAACCACCGCATCGGAGCTGCTCGTGCCTCGGGCGGCCGACCGCGCGCTGGTCATCGGCACGCTGCGCGGGTTGGCGAGCGGTGGTCGCTCGCGCGACCGCCTGGCCGGCGGAGAGTTCCCGTGACGCCTCCGTCCTGGGGCTCCGTCGCCGCGACCGCTCCCGCTGTCACGGTGCTCATTCCCGCCTACAACGCCGCCCAGTTCATTTCCGATTCGATCCGAAGCGCCCTGGACCAGACGTTCCGGGACCTGGAAGTCCTCGTCGTCGATGACGGCTCGGAGGACGACACCACGGCCCGGGTCGAGACGTTCAGCGCTCCGGTGCGACTCCTGCGGGTGGTGCACGGCGGTCTGGCGGCGACCCGCAATCGCGGACTGCGAGCGGCGCGTGGACGATGGATCGTGTTGCTCGACGCGGACGACCTTCTCGAGCCGCAGCTGGTGGAGCGCGCCGTGCGGTTCCACGAGCGTCGACCCGACCTGGCGTTCGTCCTCGCCAACCTGCGCTACTTCACCGGCCGTGGCGCCGGTCCTCCCTTCATCCCTCGGGGGATCTTCGGAGCCGAGGAGGTCATCCTCGACGATCCCCTCGGTCAGATCCTTCTCCCCGGCTATTCCATCGCTCCCTCCGGTCTCTGCGCCCGGCGCGAGGTGCTGGACGAGGCTGGATACTTCGACGAGGCGCTCTGGGGTGCCGAAGACTTCGAATACTTCAGCCGCCTCTACGTGCGCCGGCCGATCGGCTACATCGATCAGGCGCTCGTCCGTCTCCGGCGGCACACCGGCAACATGACGAATCAGGCCGCGAGGATGATCCCCAGCATGGCCGCCGCGCTCGCGAAGGTGGAGGCCACCTGCCGGCAGGCCGCGCGGCCGGCGATGGCCATCGCGGCGCGGCGTTACGGACGCCGGAGCATGCTGCGAGCGGCGCGGGGCGTCCTGGTCTCCGGCCACGGCCGCGCGACGCGCCGTCTCCTGTGGCACTATCGAGGCCTCCTGCGCGGATGGGAGTGGCTCGGGCTGATGGCGGTCTCGCTCGCGCCCGCTGTCGTCGTGCACGCCCTGGCGCACCTCAAGAACCGCTGCGCGCCTCGCCGTCTCTGAGAGGGTGATCGACGTCAGGCCGGACGAAGACCGCAAGCCTGTAGGCCCGCAGCACGGCGATGGCAGCCAGCCGATCGCAGATAGGCGCCCTGCCCGCGAGCAGTCTGGCCAGCGGAGGCAGGATCACGTGCGTGTCCGAAGTCACCAGGGACATTCCGGAGAAGAGGCGCCTCAGACGGCCCAGTCCCAGACCGATTCGCCCCCGGCGCGGCAGAGCCGGATACCGCAGGTCGAGGGAGAGAAAGTGTCCGCCCGGGCGGATCACCCGCACGATCTCGCGAGCCACCTGCACCCGGGACCGGCTCGAGAGGACCGAGGTCAGGAGCATGCACTGGACCAGATAGTCGAACGATCCTGAAGAGAACGGAAGACAGGTCGCATCGGCGCAGATCACGTGGACGTCGGGTCGGCGCGCGGAGGCCCGGTCGCTGCGCTCCATCAGGATGTCGACGCCGACGATTTCCGCGAAGCCGAGGCCGGCGCTCGCCACCTGGTCGAGCCCGGTTCCGTCCCCGCATCCGATTTCGAGATACCGACCACCACCCCTCCCCACCGCCAGGCGGCCGAGGGCCGCGCGGATGACGCGCCACCTTCTGTCGGTGAGATACCTGTTGCCCCGTCTGTCGGGGTCATGCCTCCTTACGAACAGGGGATCACGATACGTCTCGAGAAGCCGCCGGCGATCGGAAGACGGGTCGCCTCTTACCATGATCTCGCGCCCTCGTTCGGGTGTCTCATGACGCGTATGCTTCAGAAACGCGAGGGCGCGCCGGCTGTCCTGCCGCCACGGCGAGGCGATCGGTGTCGTCGATCGCTGCGGTTGAATCCGCCGAGACCGGTCCATATATTCACGAGGGTCTCCGGGGCTCCCGCCGGCGGGCCGTCAGAAGTATGACACTTCGGCGGGGCAGAAGGTTCGTTTCGTCAAACACTCCGGGGCGTACCCAGCGAGGACCGATGCCCGGCACGGGGCTGACCGGCAATCTCAAGACGATGTCCCTCCCCGACCTTCTGCAATGGGCCGGAGGGGGGAAGAAGACCGGCATCCTCTCGCTCCATAACAACCCTCTCCGCAAGAAAATCCATTTCAAGGACGGCGCGATCATCGGCTCCTCCAGCAACGACACGCGCGAATACCTGGGCCAGTTCATGCTGAGCGAGGGGATCATCACCGAGCAGCAGCTCAAGGACGCGTTCGACCTGCAGGCGCAGACCAAGGTGATGCTCGGACGCATCCTGGTCAAGAAAGGCCTCGTGTCCGAGGCAAAGGTCGGCGAGATCCTGCGGATGAAGGCGGAAGAGACGATCTATTCCCTTTTCCTGTGGACGGAGGCCGAGTTCGAATTCCACGAGAACGAGCTGCCCCCGGGCGACCAGGTCCTGATTTCCATCCGGGTCGAGGATGTCCTGATGGAGGGATTGCGACGTTACGACACGTCGAAGCGGATCCGCCAGGTCCTCCCTCACAATGGCGTCCTGCTGCGACGCACGGCCAGCGCCCTGCCCCGCGACATCGCTTCCAGGACTTTCCCCAAGAGAATGTACGACCTGGTGGACGGACGCCGCACGCTCGCGGACATCATCCTCGAGGCACATGCGTCCGAATACAACGTGTGTCAGGTTCTCTATGTCATGGTGCAAAAGGGCTACCTCGAAGTCACCCGCGGCGACACCCCGGTGGCGGCGCGCCCCCCGGCGGACAGTCCGCAGGCGCTGATGGAGGCGGCCAAGGAGCTGATCAAGAGCGGCGACTCGGAAGGAGCCCTGACGATCCTGGAGAAGGCGCGGCGGAGCGCGGGGAAGAATCCGGAGATGAACGCCCTCCTCCAGGTGGCGGAAGAGCATTTCATCGACAAGGCCTACAGGCACTACCTGCCGCCCAAGAAGATCCCGGTCCTGAAGAAGCCTCTCGAGGCCCTGACGAGCCTGGATCTGAGCCCCGCGGAGGGCTTCCTCGTGAGCCGCGTCAACGGCTCCTGGGATCTGCGCTCGATCATCAGCATCAGCCCGCTGCGCGAAGTGGACGCGCTGCGCGCCTTCAAGAAGCTGCGCGAGCGGGGCGTCATCGATCTGGTCGAGGGTCAGGCGAAGACGGCCTGACGGGGGGACCGGGGCGTCGCCTGACGCCGCGGTTTCCCTTCGGTTCCCGCGTCATCGGCTTCGCTCCCGGCCGGAGCGTCGCTGCCCTCGCGACGGACGATCGAACGACCCTTCGACCGGATCGGCATGCCACCCAGGATCGCCGGGCCCGCGCGCTCGACCGCGGAGACTGCGCCCACGTAGCGATCGTACGGCTCGGCCTTCAGATCGTCCCAACCCTTGATCGCGATCGATTTCACGAACAGCTCCGCCAGCTGGATATTCGTGATCAAGGGGATTCCCACGTCGGTCGCCCGCCGGCGGATGATGTATCCATCCGTGAGCTCCTGCCGATCGTACCCGGCCGGCACGTTGATGATCAGATCGAGGCGGTCCGGGGTGATGTAATCGAGCAGTGACGGCTTGCGCCGCTCGTGGATCTTGTAGAGGCGGATGTTGGGGACGAGGTTGTCCTCGAGGAAGCGCGAGGTGTGGCGCGTGGCATAGAGCGTGAAGCCCATGTCGTGCAGGGCGCGCGCCGACGGCAGGAATCTCGCCTTGTCGCGCAGCGATCCGATCGTGAGAAGAGCCTGACGACGCTCCGGCAGCCTGAAGCCCGCGGCCAGGATCGCTTTGAGGAACGCCTCGGGGAGATCCTCTCCGAGGCAGGCGACTTCCCCCGTCGACGCCATCTCGACGCGCAGCGCCGGGTCGGCCCCCTTGATCCGCGAGAAGGAGAATTGCGGCGCCTTGACTGCGACGTAGTCGAGGTCGAGCAGCGAGGCAGGAACCGGGCGGACCTCGGCCCCCATCATGGCGCGCGTCGCCAGGTCCACGAAATCGACGCCGCAGACCTTCGAGATGAACGGGAAGGATCGCGAGGCGCGCAGGTTGCACTCGATGACCATGACTTCGTTGTCGACCGCCAGGAACTGCACGTTGAACGGCCCGCTGATGCTTAGCGCCCGTGCCAGCTGGGCGGTGATCCCGCGGACCCGCCGCACGGTCTCCAGATAGATCTTCTGCGGCGGCAGGACCACCGTGGCGTCGCCCGAATGCACCCCGGCGTTCTCGACGTGCTCGGTCACCGCCACCGCGAGCATTCGGCCGCGCAGGGCCACCGCGTCCGCCTCCAGCTCCTTGGCCCCCTCGATGAATTTCGAGATCACGACCGGATGTTTCCGCGACACCTCCGCCGCGCCCTCGAGCGCGGCGGCCAGGGCGGTCGCGTCGGAGGCGATCCGCATGGCGGCGCCGGAAAGGACATAGGATGGTCTGACGAGCACCGGGTAGCCGACGCGTCGCGCGAACCGCGCCGCTTCGCGTCGCGACGTCACCTCGGCCCATTCGGGCTGCGGCACGCCCAGGCGATCGAGAAGGCTGGAGAACTTGTGGCGATCCTCCGCCCGATCGATGTCGCGCGGCTGCGTTCCGAACACCGGGATGCCGGCGGCGGCGCACGCCAGGGCGTGATTGTTCGGAATCTGTCCCCCGAAGGCGAGCAGGATGCCGAGCGGCCTCTCCTTCGTCCAGACGTCGTGCAGACGCTCGAAGGTCAGCTCCTCGAAGTAGAGCGTGTGGCCCGTGTCGTAATCGGTCGATACCGTCTCCGGGTTGCAATTGATCACGACGGGCGAGTATCCGAGCCGGCGCAGCGCCGCCGTGGCGGACACGCAGCACCAGTCGAACTCGACGGAGGAGCCGATGCGGTAGGCACCCGAGCCGAGGACCAGCACCTTGCGTTCCGACTCGCCGGGCATCAGGTCGTCCTCCGTGCCGTGGTACGTCAGGTACAGGTAGTTCGTCCGCACCGGCCACTCCGCGGCCAGGGTGTCGATCTGCTTCACCACCGGTACGAGGCCCTCGGCCCTGCGGCGGCGCGCCACGTCCTCGGCGCTGCCACCAGCGTCGTGGGCGATCTGCTCGTCGGAGAATCCCGCCTCCTTGGCCTCGCGCAGCAGGTCGATGGGAAGCCGCCCGCCCGATGATCGTCGGGCGGCGAGGACACGCTCGCGCACGGCGCAGATGCGATTCATCTTCTCGAGGAACCAGGGGTCGATCCCGGTTCGACCGGACAGCTCGGCGACCGTCCCTCCGACGGCCAGCGCCTGGGCCAGTGCGAACACCCGCCGCGGCGTCGGCCGCGAGACGTCCTGCAGCGACTGGCGGATGTTGAAATCGTTCCCGACCAGACCGCGCACCCCGTCCCCCAGCATTCGGCAGCCTTTCTGCAGCGCCTCCTCGAAGCTGCGGCCGACCGCCATCACCTCGCCGACCGATTTCATCTCGCTGCCGATGAAGTGCGAGGCCCCGCGGAACTTCTCGAGGTCCCACTTGGGCATCTTCACCACGAGGTAATCGAGAGCCGGCTCGAAGCAGGCGGTCGTCGTGTCGTTCATCGAGTTCTTCAAGTCCGGCAGCCGATGACCCAGCGCCAGCTTGGCGGCGATACGGGCGAGCGGGTAGCCGGTCGCCTTGCTGGCCAGGGCCGAGGAGCGCGACAGACGGGCGTTCACCTCGATGACGCGGTAGTCGTCCGAGCGCGGATCGAGGGCGAACTGGATGTTGCACTCCCCGACGATCCCGAAGTGTCGGATGACCTTGAAGGAAAGCGCCCGGAGGAGAAAGTACTCCTCGTCGGTGAGCGTCTGGGAAGGGGCGACCACGATCGACTCGCCCGTGTGGACGCCGAGCGGGTCGACGTTCTCCATGTTGCACACGGTGATGCAGTTGTCCGCGGAGTCGCGCACCACCTCGTACTCGATCTCCTTCCAGCCCGTCAGGTCCTCCTCGATGAGCACCTGGGGCGAGGTGGTGAAGGCCTCGGTCGCCATGCGGCGCAGCTCCGCCTCGTTCCGGGCGATGCCCGAGCCGCGACCCCCGAGAGTGAATGCGGTCCGCATCATGACCGGATAGCCGATGCGCTCGGCCTGACGGAGCGCCCCGGAGACGTCGTGCGCCGCCCCGCTGCGCGGCACCCGGACCTTGATGGCCCTCAGGCGGCGCGCGAACAGCTCCCGGTCCTCGGTCGCCTCGACGGCGGCGATCGGCGTGCCGAGAACCCGGACGCCATGCCGGCGCAGGACACCCTGCCGGTGCAGCGCCAGCCCGCAGTTCAGCGCCGTCTGTCCGCCGAACGACAACAGGATGCCGTCGGGCCTCCCGAGCCGGATCACCTGGGTCACGAAACGCGGGGTCACCGGCAGCAGGAAGATGCGATCCGCGAGCCCGGGTGAGGTCTGGATCGTGGCGATGTTCGGATTGATCAGCCACACTTCGACACCCTCCTCCTTCAGGGCCTTGATCGCCTGGGATCCGGAATAGTCGAACTCCCCCGCTTCGCCGATCTTGAGCGCCCCGGAGCCCAGGACGAGGATCCGCATTGGGCCGTGCGAACGCCGGCTCCGCCGGGCTCCGCGGGTCCTGCGCGGGCGCCTTCCCCCCGTCATCCGATCGCCCCCAGGAACTCCTCCAGGATCCACTCTGTCCCCGTGGGTCCGGGTGCCGCCTCGGGGTGGAACTGCACCGAGCGCCATGGGCCGGTCTGGTGTCGGATGCCCTCGTTCGTTCCGTCGTTGGCGTTGGTGAACCAGGCGGACCAGCCGCGCGGCAGGCTCGCCCCGTCCACGGCGTAGCCGTGATTCTGGCTCGTCTGGTAGCAGCGCCCGCTGGTGGTGTCGACGCACGGCTGATTGTGGGCCCGATGTCCGAACTTCATCTTGTAGGTGCGCGCCCCGGCGGCCAGCGCCAGGATCTGGTGTCCGAGGCAGATCCCTAGGATCGGCACGCGCCGGCGCATCAGAAAACGGGCGGTCTCGACGGCACGCGACGCGAGCCGGGGATCGCCGGGCCCGTTGCTGATGACGACCCCCGCGCACTGGCGCGCCAGCCCGCGCAGATCGTGGTCCCACGGCACGACAGTCACCTGCGCGCCCATCCTGACGAGAAACCGCACCTGGTTGTCTTTCCGCCCGCAGTCGATCAGCACGACCGGGACGCCCTTGCCGCCGTAGCGAGCAATGCCTCGGGCCGACACCTCGTCGACCAGGTTCCGCTGGTTCGGGTCGACGAACTCGGGGACGGGCCGGCGTTCGATCTCGATGCGCCCGAGGAGAGCGCCGTGGACGCGAATCCTCTTCGTCAGGGCGCGCGTGTCGATCCCGGTCAGCCCGGGGACCCCACGCGAAGCCAGCCACTCCCCCAGGCTCCCGGCGGCCGTGCGGTGGGAGTACATCCGCGAGTACGAGGCGCAGACGACGCCGGCGAGATGGATGCGGTCCGACTCGAAGGGGCGCTGGGTAGGCGCCCCCGACGCGCCACGGCCCGCCGCTCTGGGCGGCTCCTGGAACGGCACTCCATAGTTCCCCAGCGACGGATAGGTGAAGGCCAGAATCTGCCCCCGGTAGGAAGGATCGGTGAGCGCTTCGGGATAGCCGACCATGCCGGTGGTGAACACCACCTCGCCGGCCGCGGGCTGATGTGCGCCGAAGGAGACACCGGGAAAGACGGCGCCGTCCTCCAGGACCAGCCTTCCCCTGACTTCACCGCGCCGAGGAGCTCGCACCTCGTTCCGCACGCTCGTCCGCTCCGCTGTGGCAGCCGGCGCAGGATAGCACACCGGCTTCGACGCTCGTCCGGTGCTACAATGTCGTCATGCGATTCTCTTCGGAGTGTCGGGCTAGACGATGGGCGACAATCGGCGCCGTGACCGCGGCTGTCTGGTCGATCACCGGGACCGTGCCCTGCCGCTGCGATTCGTCGGCCGCGCCGCCCGCCGACCAGGTTCTCTATCATTCGAGCGAGCTCGTCATCTATCGCACGGTCGATCGACGCGGCGCTCCCGTGATCGTCCTGACCAATCTGGACGATGAAGGGAACGTTCTCGCCGGATCGCGGGACGCAGGCGCGGTCGAGACGGCGCCCGCGGGCTCCGCCGCGTCTTGGATCGGAGAAGAGTCGTGCAGGCGCGCGGCGCCTTCCGGACAAAGCGCCGAGGACACGACTGTGCCGAAACAACCCGACGGCGGAAGGGTCCGCGTCCTCGTGAACCGGGGTGATGGCGAGGGGCCGGTGGATCAGGGAGTCGAGGTCGCCACGCAGGAAAGCGGTGGCACCACCGTGATCGTCAACGTCAACCCTCCACCGGCGAGCGCGCCGGGCCCCTCATCCTACTATCCCGTTCTGGGCTACGGCGGTCTCGTCGGTCCTTACAAGTATCCGGACCACTTGTATTTTCTGGGGTACGGGACCGACACGTCGTCGCCCTCCCTGTTCGGAGGACTCGGTCTCAACGCCGGTAACCGCTTCGGCCTGAAGACCGGAGTGCCCTGCGACCGCGGGTACGATTGCCTGTTCGGTCCGCCGCACGATCGACCCTAGGATCCCTCCGCCACCTTCAGTGCACGTCACCCAGCTCGTGATAGCCGAGCGATTCGATCTGGATCGTGGTGTGGACGATGCCGAAACGGTCGCGCACCGTCTGCTTGATGCGGTTGAGCATCTCGTCGCTGCTGCGGCCCTCCAGGCCCTCGAGACGCACGTGCCCGCTGAGCGCCGCCAGACCGGTCGTGATGCTCCAGACGTGCAGATCGTGGACCTCGACGACCCCGGGGACCGTCGCGATGGCCCGGCTCACATCGTCCAGATCGATGCCGACCGGCGTCGCCTCCAGCAGGACGTCCACCGCCTCGCGCACGAGACGCAGCGCGCCGACGGCGATCACGAGCGCGATCGCCCCGCCGACCAGGGGATCGAGCCATGGCCATCCGGTCAGCGCGATGATGAATCCCGCAGCGAGCACGCCGACCGAAGAGTAAGCGTCGCTGACGACATGCATGCGCGCTCCCTTCAGGTTCAGGCTCTGGGGCGCGCCGGAGAGCAGAGCGACACCCGCGAGGTTGGCGACCAGCCCGACGCACGCCACGCCCATCATGACGCCGCTATGGATCGGCACGGGCTCGAAAAAACGCCCGAAAGCCTTGTACACGATGCCGGCGGAGATCAAGATGAGAAGGGCGCCGTTCAGCAGCGCGGTCAGGATCTCGATCCGGTGGTAGCCGTAGCTCTTTTCCGGCGTCGCGGGCAGCGAGGAGAAACGCACCGCCATCAGGCTGAGCACCAGAGCCAGGACGTCGGTCAGGACGTGCCCGGCGTCCGACAGCAGCGCGAGACTGCCCGACAGCAGCCCGCCGACCGCCTCGATCACGAGGATCGCGGCGGACAGCGCGATCACGTTCTGGAGCTGGCGCTTCTGGACGACACGCGCCTCGCGCGTCGCGGATTCTGCGCTCATGGGAGCTTCGGGTCCTGGGCCATGAGGAGTGACGTTATGATACCACCGTGCCCGAGCGCATCAACGTCAACGGGATCCTGAGCCCGCCGGAGACCGCGACCATCTCGCCGATCGATCGCGGTTTCCTGTACGGCGACAGCGTCTACGAGACGCTCCGGACGTACGGCGGCCGCCCCTTTCTGCTGCGCGAGCATCTCGACCGCCTGCGGCGCTCCGCCACGCAGCTGGGGATCCCCTACGACCTGGCCACCGTGGAGATCGATCGCGAGGTCGAGCGCACGCTCTCCGACGCGTCCCTCCCCGAGGCGGCCGTGCGCGTCGTGCTGTCGCGCGGCGCCGGCCCCATCGGCTACGACCCGGAAGGGTGCGGTCCGCCCACGGTCGTGGTCTACGTCCGCCCCTGCCCCGTCATCCCCGAGACCTGGCTCCGGGAAGGCGTGGATGTCGCGATCGTGCGGGTGACGCGCAACGCCCGGAGCGCTCTCGACCCCGCCATCAAATCGAGCAACCTGCTCAATAACTTCCTCGCCTGGCGGGAGGCTCACGGCCTGGCGGCCTACGAGCCGATCCTGCTGAACGACCGCGAGCGTCTCGCCGAGGGAGCGTCGAGCAATCTCTTCCTGGTGCGCGCCAACCGGCTGCTCACGCCACCCCTGTCCGAAGGGCTCCTGGAGGGGATCACCCGCGGTCTGGTGCTCGATCTGGCGAGGAGCGACGGCATCGAGACCTCCGAGGAGACGCTCCAGGCGGACGATCTGCGTCACGCCGACGAGGCCTTCCTGACCAGCACCCTCAAGGGGGTCCTCCCGATACGCCGCTGCGACGGATGGCCGATCCGGCATGGTCGGCCCGGCCCGATCACCCGCCGGGTCCTGGCGTCGTTCGAGCAAAGGGTTCAGGCCGTGACGAAGACCGGCTCGGCTCCCGGGTCGATCCTCAGGTAGCGATGACCGGCCCGCCAGGCGGGCAGCACGAACACCGTTCCCCTCCGCTCCCGGACCTGGTAGTCGAGCCGCCGTTCCTCGTGAAAGTGGCCGAACACCAGAAGGTCCGCCCCGTCGGCGATGCGGCGACGCGCGTAGGCCTCGCACTCGGCCAGCGGGAAACTGCTCTTGAACTTCCGATTGGTCGCCGCCAGATTCTTCTCCAGGCGATCGGCGATCGACAGGCGGACGCCTGCCGGCAGCAGGCTGAAGGCCGAGAAGAACAGCCGGCTCTTGGAGAGGGTCCGCCAGGCGCGGTACTGGCGGTCGCGCGCGTTGACCAGATCGCCGTGCGCGAGATGCGCACGCCAGCCGGCCAGCCCCAGATCGATTGACTCCGGCACGCATCGGTCGAAGAGCCGGCCGCCCGCGAGTCTCTCCAGGAAGAAGTCGTGATTCCCCTCGACGTACAGCAGGACGCGCCCGCGTTCGCGGAAGCGGCGCAACGCATCCGCGACCGCCCGGTGATGCGGGCGCTGCAGGACGGGCGCGCCGATCCAGACCGAGAACAGGTCCCCGAGGATGGCGAGCGTCCGGATGTCGGAGGGCAGGGAGTCCAGAAAGCCGATGAAGGCGCCGACCTCGGTGTCCTCCTCGCGCAGGTGGGCGTCGCCCAGCAGGGCGACCGGCCCCTCGGGAACCGGGCGGCTCACCAAGCGCGCGGCACGCCGCTCACCGCCGCACCAGGTCGGCGATGTGCTCCTTCAGGCAGAACTCCTGGAGCGACTTCGTCCGGACGAAGTACTCGCCCAGCAGCGTGACGAAACGTTTCTGGTACAGCGCGACTTCCGCCGGCAGCGGGTCGCCCGGACGGTACTTGTTCTTCTCGCGCGCCGCCCGGTAGGCCTTGGCGGCATCCGTCACGCGCGCAGGAAGGACCTCGACCGAAATGCCGGCGAAGGCCATGCCGTCGACATCCTTGGCCTCCAGCGGTGCGACCTCCTTCATCTTGCGCGCCAGGTCGGCGCCGTACTGGGACTCGTCGGCGGTCTCTCCGCGGTCCGCTCCAAAGCGCGCGATGGCGTCGTCGAAGCGGTGGACGGCCAGGAGCGCCAGGGCGTGCGTGAACGGCCGCACCTGCGGGTTGGACGGGAGCGCCCGCAGCGCCTCGTCGAACTCCTCGGCGGCGGTGGGATAGTGACCGGCGCTCATGTCGAAGTCCCCGACCTTGGCGAGCGCCAGGGAGCGATACGATGCGTTTCCCTCCTTGGCTTTCGAGAAGACCGACGCCGATCGCCGGTAGGCGGCCTCGGCCTCCGACGCCTCCTGCAGGAAGTCGTGCAGTCGCCCGAGCCGGAACCAGTCCTCGCCGCTCAGCGCGTTCGGGTCGGGTCCCTTCTCGAACTGCTCCACCGCCTGTCGCGCGTGCTGCGCCATGCGGTCGTACGCCCCCTGGTCGGAGCTGATGACGGTCAGGTAATACAGCCTCTCGAGGGTCGCGCCGCCCGGGCGCGACACCTCCTGGATCAGCACGGGCTCGGCCTGCTTCCAGAGCTCCCGGCGGGCGTCCGGCTTCTGTTCCACGACATCGCGGCAGTAGCCCAGCTGATAGAGGAGAACCCCGTCCTGGAGTCCTCCTTCGCTCGCTTTCTGGAGGATCGGCAGGGCCTCGGCATACTTCCCCTCGTTGTAGAGGACCATGCCCTGTCCGGCGGTGCGCCGCGCCAGACTCTCCTTCGAGCACGCGCCGCAGACGAGCGCCAGAGCGAGAACCGGAACCACGCGGCCAAGGGGAGAACGGCGGGCGACTCTTCGTCGCGACGAAGCGCCGGACATGGACCGCGATGGTATCATTCGCTCCTCTCCCCCGCAAACGTGCGCCGAGCCCTGCCGCCACGCAGGGCCTCCGCGCCCTCGGCGATCGGGCCGTCGACCAGGTCGCCGGGCGATGGGCGCGCGTCGGTCCAGCGGGAACGGAACGCCGACAGAAAATCGGCGTAGCGCCCCGCGTCGATCGCGGCGCGCGCCCTCCGCATCAGCGCGGCATAGTGATGCAGGTTGTGCAGCGTGTTCAGCCGCATCGACAGGATCTCGCCGGCCAGGTAGAGATGCCTGAGGTAGGCGCGCGAGAAACGCCCGCAGACGGGGCAAGCACAGCCGGGATCGATCGGCCGCGGGTCGTCGGCGAACTCCTTCCTCTTGATCGACAGGCGCCCCTCGGGGGTGAACAGGGTCCCGTTGCGGGCGTTGCGGGTCGGCAGGACGCAGTCGAACAGGTCGCAGCCGAGCGCCACCATCTCGACCAGGTCGGCGGGCGTCCCCATCCCCATCAGGTAGCGCGGGCGCTCCTGCGGCAGAAGCGGAGCGGTCCGCGCGACGACGGCGCGGCTGCGTTCGGCCGATTCCCCGACGGAGACGCCACCGATGGCGTATCCGTCGAACCCGATGTCGGTGATCTCACGCGCGCTGGTCTCGCGCAGCTCCGGGTCGTCACCGCCCTGGACGATCCCGAACAAGGCCTGCCCGGACCCCGCGAGGGCCGCACGGCTGCGCCGCGCCCACAGCGACGTCCGGCGGACCGCCTCGACGATGCGCGGGCGGGGCGACGGCAGGGCGGGGCAGTCGTCGAAGGCCATGACGATGTCCGCTCCCAGGGACGACTGGATCTGCATGCTGCGCTCCGGCGTCATGGACAGGAGCGATCCGTCGAGGTGCGAGCGGAAGGTCACCCCGTCGTCGGTGACGGTCCGCAGGGCCGCCAGACTGAGCACCTGGAATCCGCCGCTGTCGGTCAGAAGGGCGCGCCCCCAGCCCATGAAACGGTGCAGGCCGCCGAGGCGGCGCACCACCTCTTCGCCGGGTCGCAGGGCGAGGTGGTAGGTGTTGGCGAGGAGCATCTCGAAATCGAGCGATTCGAGCTCCTCGGGAGTCATGCCCTTCACCGTGCCCGCGGTCCCGACCGGCATGAAGGCGGGCGTCTCGATGGAACCGTGGGCGGTCGTGATCCGGCCGCGTCGCGCCGCGGTCGCGGGGTCGCGCTCCAGGACGCGGAACGAGAACGGGCCGCTCACAGGATCAGCATCGCGTCGCCGTAGGAGTAGAAGCGGAAGCCGAGGGCGATCGCCTGTTCGTAGGCGGCCAGGACACGCTCCCGCCCGGCAAAGGCGGCGACCAGGACGAGCAGGGAGGTGCGCGGCAGGTGGAAATTGGTCAGCAGCGCGTCGACGGAGCGAAAGCGGTGCCCCGGCATGATGATGGTCCCGCACCACCCCTCGCCCGGTTCGACCTGTCCGTCGTTCCGCGCGCGCTCCTCGAGAACGCGCACCACCGTCGTGCCGACGGCCACGACGCGACCGCCGCGCGCCCGGCAGGCCGCGATCGCCGCCGCGGTCTCGTCGGGCAGTCGGAACGCCTCGGCCTCGAGGCGGTGATCCTCGACGCGGGGCGCGCGGACCGGCTGGAACGTCGCGGGGCCCACGTGGAGCGTCAGCGCGGCGGTCTCGATCCCGCCGGCGCGCAGCCCCGCGAGCAGCTCTTCCGTGAAATGGAGCCCCGCCGTCGGCGCCGCGATCGCCCCGTCCCGGCGCGCGTACACCGTCTGGTAGCGCTCGCGATCGATGACGTCGCGGTCGTCCCGATCCTCGCGATGGATGTACGGCGGCAAAGGCACTCGGCCGTGCCGCCGCAGCGCCTCGTCCGGGTTCCCATCCTCCGCGTGCAGGCGCGCGCGGACGCGCCCGTCCCCGGTCTCGCCCAGAAACTCGATGTCGAGGCCCGGCGCCACGCCCAGGCGGACTCCCGGCCTCATTCCGCGCGCGGTCGACGCCAGGCAGCGCCACGTCCCGTCCGCCTCGGCACCCTCGCGGGTCACGAGCAGAAACTCGACGAGGCCGCCCGTCGGTTTTCGGGCCCGCAGGCGCGCCGGGATCACCCGCGTGTCGTTCAGGACGAGCAGATCCCCCGGGCGCAGGTGCCGGCCGATGGCGGCGAAGGTCGTGTCGGTGGCTCCCCCGCCCCGCCGGTCGAGGACCATCAGGCGTGAGCCGTCCCGCCTCGCGCAGGGCTCCTGCGCGACACGCCCGGCCGGCAGACGATAGTCGAACTGATCGGTCCTCATGTCGCCCGGTACGGAATCGGGTCGGCGACCCCCGCCGCACGGAACCCCTTCAGCCGCAGCAGGCAGGACTCGCAGCGACCGCAGGCCGCCTCCTCGTCGATGTAGCACGACCAGGTGAGATGGAAAGGCGCGCCAAGACGCAGTCCTTCCCGGACGATCTGCTCCTTGCTCCGATGGATGAGCGGCGTGAGGACTTCCATGCGGGTCTCCGGGCGCGTGCCGACCCGCAGCAAGCGGTTGAAGGCGTCGTAGTACTCCTCGCGACAGTCGGGGTAGCCGCTGCTGTCCTCCTGCACCGCGCCGATGTAGACGCGTCGCGCCCCGATCACCTCCGCCCAGGACACCGCCAGCGCCAGGAGCTGCGTGTTGCGGAACGGCACGTAGGTGTCGGGGATGGACGAGTCCGCGCGGCGGGCGGAGACGGCGTCGCGCGACGCATCGGTCAGGGCCGAGCCGCCGATCATCCTGAGATGATCGAGCCGCGCCGCCAGGCGGCGCGTCACGGCATAGTGCCGCGCGATGTCATGAAAGGAGCGCCGCTCGCGCTCCTCCGTGCGCTGGCCGTAGGAGACGTGCAAGAGCGCCAGCTCGCACGTCTCGCGCGCCAGGGCGGCGGTGACGCACGAATCCATGCCGCCGCTCAGCAGGACCACCGCGAGAGTCTCTCGGGGAGCGGGGGACGACATGCCCGGCCCCGGCTGTCACACCCCCCGCAGGTCGGGAGGCCAGATGTACTTGTGGATTTGCAGCTGCAGACGGACCGGCAGACGATCCTCCAGGATCCACTCCGCCAGAGGCCGGGGCGCGAGCGCGCCGTGAACCGGGGAGAGCAGCAGGCGGCAGCGCTCGCCGAGCCGGTGCCTGGCGATGACATCGCGCGCCCACTCGTAGTCCGCGCGGTCGGCCACGACGAATTTCACCTCGTCACCGGGCTTCAGCCGGGGGATGTTCTCCCAGTGGTTCTTCTGGCTCATGCCGCTCCCCGGGCATTTGAGATCCATCACAACCATCGCCCGCCGATCCAGCCGCGAGATGTCCAGACTCCCGCCGGTCTCCACGGCGACCTCGTAACCGCGATCGCACAGCTCGGCGACCAGGTCGGCGGCCCCTTCCTGAGCGAGCGGCTCGCCTCCTGTCACGAGCGCATAGCGCGTCGCGTACGACGCCACCCGATCCAGGATCGAGCCGACGCTGAGATCGATCCCCTCCTCGAAGGCGTAGGCGGTGTCGCACCAGACGCAGCGCAGATTGCAGCCGGTCAGCCGCACGAACACGCACGGTCTTCCCGCGTGACGCGACTCGCCCTGGATGGAATGGAAGATCTCGTTCACCTTGAGGACGGTCGAGGCGCGATCGCGCACGGCGGCCGTGGCATTCATGCGGCGCCCCCGGCCGTCAACCTGGCCGCCGGCGCGACCCGACGCCCCTTCGCGGTCGAGGCCAGAGCGATGAGGGTGTCCAGGTTCGCCACGTCCTCCCGCAGGGTCTTCTCGTCCTTCGGGGTCTCCAGGATCAGAGGCAGGCCCTCGAGCCGCGGATCGGTCATCAGCAGGCGGAACGCTTCGAGCCCGAGATGACCCTTCCCCACATGCTCGTGGCGGTCGACGCGGCTCCCCAGCTCACGCTTGGAATCGTTGACGTGCACGGCGCGCAGGCGGGCCAGCCCGATCGTGCCCTCGAAGCGGCGCATCGTCTCCTGGTACGCGGCCCTCGTCCTCAGATCGTAGCCCGCCGCGAACACGTGACACGTGTCGAGACAGACGCCGACGCGATCGGGATCCCTGGTCAGGCCGATCACCCCGGCCAGCTGGGCGAAGCGATGACCGATCACGGTCCCCTGCCCCGCCATCGTCTCCAGGGCGATCGACGCGCCGCCCGCGGGCCGCCGGTCGTGCAGGACGTCGATCGCGTCCGCCAGACGGCGCATGGCGAACTCCTCCCCCTGTCCCATGTGGCCGCCGGGATGGACCACCAGCGTCTCCACGCCGAGCCGCTCACAGCGCTGCAGCTCGAGATGGCACGCGTCGATCGATTTTTCCCAGAGACGATCGTCGGGAGAGCAGAGATTGATCAGATAGGAGTCGTGCGCCACGACCGACGCGACGCCGCTCGCCGCCCGCGCCGCCCGGAAACGGGCGACCTCCTCGTCGGGAAGCGTCCGGGCTGCCCACTGGTTGCTGCTCTTGGTGAACATCTGGATCGCGGTGCAGCCGATCGAGGCGCCGCGCTCGATCGCCAGGTCGACGCCCCCGGCAATCGACATATGGGCGCCGATTGGGCGTCTCGGGATGGTCCAGGAAACCTTGCGCGTCCGGACGTGTGGCACGCATCGTAGGTTACCACCCGCGGATCGGGAGGGTCAATCACGCCACCGCCACGGCGGCACCGCCGCGCCTCGTAGACGGGCGAGCGGCCGGGTCACCGGGCGAGCGAGGACCTCGAGAGTCAACCGCACGGCGTCCGCGGCGCGGTCCAGCATCAGGCAGCGCAGGGGGTATCTCCAGAACGAGTCTCCTCTCACCCGCAGCAGGGACAGCGGATCACGGGCCAGATAGCGGCGCTGCAGAGCGGCGCGCAGCCGCCCCGGTGCGGTGCGCCGCATCAGGTCGTCCGGAACATCCCCGGGGAAGACCTTGGCGACGTGCCGCAGAGCGAGATGGAGCGCAGCGCGACAGCGCCAACGGGCCGCGCGCTCCAGGAGAGCGTCCCGATCCGGTCGCCACCGGCGGAGCATCTCCCTGAGATCGATGGCCCACTTGAGGGACGGCCCGAAATAATGATCGGCGGCGTGCATGGCGTGATAAAGGATGGCGTCTTCGATGGCCAGGCGGCGGCAGGGGATCTCTTCCAGGACCGCCGCGCAGGCACGCTCCCAGACCTCCTCCTGGTCGACGCGCGCCCGATGCGGGAGCCCGAGCGACCAATGGAACTCGAAGCGGCAGGGGGAGGGTCCCGGCAGCCACATCTCGAAGCGCCGGTTGTCGGGGAAGTGGCCGTCGGTCTCCCCTCGGAAACCGGAGCGCTCCAGACGCCGGGCGATCCGGCCCGCGTCCTGCGGACGGATCAGAAGATCGATATCGGTCAGCCGTCGCTCCCCCGGATCGGGGTAGAGATCGAGAAGGTACGCCATCCCCTTGAGCAGGACGAAGCGCGCCTGCTCCGCGAGGAGGTGGGCGGCCAGCCGCCTGAATTCCGCGAGCGCCGCCAGAGTGTCGACCGTGGTTTTGTGACGGGCCCGGGCCAGCGCCTGGGTCCAGGCGGGCGGCAGGACGCCGAGACGGCCGGCCCGCGTCCAGGACGCGTGGAGATAACCTCCGCACTCGTAGCGATCGAGGCAGGCGTCCAGAATCCGGGGGGCCGCGACGATCCGCGGAGCCTCGCCCTGGAAGAGACCCAGGATCCCGGCGGCGAGCCGGGGATCGTCCGGCGATTCGGCTGGCGTGGACACGCGGTGGCGGTCTCCGGCCGCACGGCCACAGGTCCGGCCGCGCGTGGCTCATTATAGGCCCGCGGTTTCTTGACTTGGCCCCTGCCCGGCGGTACACTCCCGCACTCTGTCAAGCATTCCAGGCTTGGAAGGAGAGATCCAGTGCCGGTCGCCCGCGGACGTACGACGCTCCTGGCAGCGCTGCTTGCTCTGCTGTTCCTCCCGGTCGCCTGCTCCCGGTCGGGCGGCCCCGAAGCCGGCTCGACTCCGGCCAAAGCCCCGGACGCTCAGGCCACGCCGGCCCCCCCCGCGGCGCAGGAGGCGAAGGCCAATCCTGCGGCCGACACCGACAACACTCCACTCGACGCGCCGGAGCTGCAGCCGGAGAACGCCACCGGCGCCGTCAAAGGGGTTCCGGCCGCGACCAACACGATTCCGATCGTCGCGGTCGCCAACTATTTCACCGAGCTGCCGGGCATCGACGTCGCGGGGCTGAAGCCCGGGCGGAAGGAGAAATTTCTCCAGCGCGTGAACAGCGAGATGTGCTCCTGCGGCTGCAAGAACGATACGCTGGCCCGCTGCTACGTCAACGATCCGCGCTGCCCCGTCGTGAAGTCCGTGGTGCAGAAGGTCTACGACGAGGTGAAGTCCGGGAAGTGACGTGCGCGGGGGTGAGGGAACCCTCGCATGAAGGTCTTTGAGATGTCCGAGATCCGCAACGTCGGGATCATCGGTCACGGCTCCTCCGGCAAGACCTCCCTCACATCATCTCTCCTGTTCTCCTCCGGCACTGTCAACCGCCTGGGTCGCGTCGACCAGGGCAACACGGTCTCCGACTTCGACGAGGAGGAGATCGCCCGCAAAGTCTCCATCTCCTCCGCCCTGTGTCATCTGGAGTGGAAGAAGGTCAAGCTGAACGTCCTGGACACCCCGGGCTACGGCGCGTTCATCGCCGACGCCAAGGCGGTCCTGCGTGTCGTGGACGGGGCCCTCCTGGTCATCGACGGCGTGGCGGGCGTCGAGGTGCAGACCGAAGAGGCCTGGGGATACGCCGCCGGTTTCGACCTGCCGCGGCTGTTCGTCGTCAACAAGCTGGATCGCGAGAACGCCTCGTTCGCGCGGGCCGTCGACTCGATCACCAAGGCCTTCGGGCGGCAGGCGGTCCCGGTGCAGATTCCGATCGGGGCGGAGAAGGCGTTCTCGGGCGTGGTCGATCTCATCGCGAACAAGGCGTACGTGTACGAGAAGGACGAGAGCGGCCGCAACAAGGTGACGGAGATTCCCTCCGAGCTCACGGCCGCGACGAAGGAGGCGCGCGACAAGCTCGTGGAGGTGGTGGCCGAGGTGGACGACTCCCTGATGGAGACCTTCTTCGAGAAGGGCGCCCTGTCGCAGGAGGAGCTGGCGGCGGGTCTGTCCAAGGGAGTCAAGGCGCGGACGATCTTCCCGATCCTGTGCGCCTCCGCCCTGGGAAACATCGGGGCGCACCCGATCCTCGATGTTCTGATCGCGCTCCTGCCCCATCCGGGCGAGCGCTCCCCCTTCAAGGGCGAGAACCCCAAGGACCGCGCGCCGGTGGAGCGTCTGGGAACGCCCGGCGAGCCCTATTCGGCGTTCGTCTTCAAGACGATCGCCGACCCTTACTCCGGCAAGATCTCCCTGTTCCGCGTCTACTCCGGCTCCATCAAATCGGACACGACCGTTTACAACGCCAGCCGCGACGCGCAGGAGCGTCTGGGGGCCATCCTCTCCCTGCAGGGGAAGGAGTCGGAGCCGGTGCCGGAGGTCCGCAGCGGTGACATCGCCGCGGTGCCGAAGCTCAAGGAGACCAGCACGGGCGATACGCTCGCCGACAAGGCCCACCCGATCCTCTACCCGAAGGTCGAGTTTCCGGAGCCCTCGATCGCCTTCGCCCTGCAGCCCAAGTCGCGGGCCGACGAGGAGAAGATCTCCCAGGTCCTGCACCGTCTGGTCGAGGAGGACCCCACCATCCAGTTCCGCCGCGACGCCCAGACGCACGAGCTGATCATCGCCGGCAACAGCGATCTGCACGTCGAGGTCGCCCTGGCACGCATGAAAAAGAAGTTCGGCGTCGAGGCGATCCTGCACGCCCCCAAGGTGCCCTACTTCGAGACCATCAAGAAGAAGGCGGAGGCCCAGGGACGGCATAAGAAGCAGACCGGCGGCCACGGTCAGTTCGGCGACTGCTGGATCAAGCTCGAGCCGCTGTCGCGCGGCGCGGGATTCGAATTCAAGGACGAGATCTTCGGCGGCTCCATCCCCAAGAACTTCATACCCTCGGTGGAGAAGGGCATTCAGGACGCCCGGATGCAGGGCTTCCTCGCGGGGTATCCCGTGGTCGATTTCCGCGTCATCCTGTTCGACGGCTCGTATCACACGGTCGACTCCTCGGACATCGCCTTCAAGATCGCGGGCTCGCTGGCCTTCAAGAAGGCGATGGAGGAGGCCGGAGCCACCCTCCTCGAGCCGATCATGAACGTGGAGATCGCCGCCCCCGAGCAGTACATGGGCGACCTGATGGGGGATCTGAACTCCCGGCGCGGCCGGGTCCAGGGGATGAACGCCCAGGGCTCGATGCAGGCGATCAAGGCCCAGGTCCCGATGGTCGAGATGCTGACCTACGCGTCGACGCTCAAGTCGATCACGGGCGGCCGCGGATCGTACCGGATGTCGTTCGCGCACTACGAGGAGGTTCCCTCCCACTTGCAGGCGAAGATCGTCGCGGCCCACAAGGCCGCCAAGGAAGGAACGGCCGCCGCCTCCCATTGAGGCGGCGCGCGCGCGCCCGCTCAGACCGTCCACTGCGTGCGGACGTCCGGCATCCCCATCAGAATCTGCGCGGCGATCGGCCCCGGTTTCTCCAGGAGCGCGGCCGGCAGGCCGCGCACCTCGAGCGTCGAATCCCGCCGACCCCCGAGGGCGATGATCTGCAGCGCCACGCGCGCGAGCAGGGCGGTGTCGCAGACGTCCGGCTCGGCGAAGAACGTGACGCGCCGACCCTCCCACAGAACGAAGCCGGAGGCCCGGGCATCCCGGCCCGGGCCGCGCACGACGGCGACCAGGGCGACCCGGATCCCGGCGAGCGCGCCGCCGAGAAAATTCCCCGGACCAAGCCCCGGAGCGAGACGCAGCCACAGGATCCCCATGGCGCGCGCGTAGAGGCCGAACAGCGACGACCAATCCCGCCGGCCGGCCGGCTCGAGACGCAGCGCCGGTGTCGCCGGTCCGATGGTCGAGAGCAGCCCGAGCGGGGCACTCCCGAACAGCGAGCGGCCGGGCTCGAAGCCGCAGCGCTCGTGGGCCGCCATGGATTGCTCGTTTCCCCAGTCCACATACGAGTACAGGCGGCGCGCGGCCGGCAGGAGGAGCGCGCCCTCGTGAAGCAGCCGGCGGCCGAGGCCCTGCCGGCGCCTGCCGGCGGCGACGCGCCAGTGCCCGAACATCCAGGTCCCTGGCCGGCGCGCCGTCTGGATGAACTGCACGGAGCCGACGAGCAGCCCGGTCGCCGTCTCCTCCGCCACCACGGAGACCGAGCGGGTGCCCCGGAGGCGCCAGAGCAGGTCGCGTCCTGCCGCGGGACAGAGGATGCGGGCGACCACGGGCGGGTGCCCGAGACGGAGCAGGGCGCTCCGATCCTGCGGACGGCAGAGGCGCACGACGACGGCCGCCGATCCTGCCTCGACCGGACGGTCGCGCGCCCCACCCACGGACGACGGCAACGGACCACCTCCGCTCGGGGCGCCGGCGCTGCGCGCGAGGCCCCGCCGACGGTCCCTTATATCATCGGGCCGCCGCGCGTCCGCGTTCGATCCCGCCCGGAGCGTTTCTTGACCGCGATCTCGGGCGCCTCCTATAATTCCGCCTTCTTGCGGAGAGAGGGTGCAGACGACCACCATCAAGAGGATCGGCGCGCACGAGGGTCAGGACGTCCGGGTCCGCGGCTGGCTCTACAACAAGCGCGAAAAGGGGAAGCTGGCGTTCCTGATCGTGCGCGACGGCACCGGCTACCTGCAGGCCGTGGCGTTCCAGCCGGAGGTGTCCGCCGCCGTGTTCGAGGCCTGCCAGAAGGTCACCCAGGAGTCGTCGCTGGAGGTCGAGGGCACGATCCGCAAGGACGACCGGGCGCCCGGGGGCTACGAGATGAAGCTGGCCTCGATCACCGTGCACCAGCAGGCCCAGGATTACCCGATCAGTCCGAAGGAGCATGGGCCCGACTTCCTTCTGGATCACCGCCACCTGTGGCTGCGCTCGTCGAAACAGCACGCTCTCCTGCGCATCCGCAGCGAGATCAGTCAGGCCATTCGCGACTTCTTCTATGAGCGCGATTTCGTGCTGATCGACTCGCCGATCCTGACCCCCGCGGCCTGCGAGGGCACCTCGACGCTGTTCGAGACCGACTATTTCGAGACGAAGGCCTATCTCAGCCAGTCGGGTCAGCTTTACCTCGAGCCCGCCTGCCTGGCCTTCGGCAAGGTGTACTGCTTCGGGCCGACCTTTCGGGCGGAGAAGTCCAAGACGCGCCGCCATCTCACGGAGTTCTGGATGGTGGAGCCCGAGGTCGCCTACGCGGGTCTGCCCGAGATTCTCGATCTGGCCGAGGACTTCATCGTGACGCTGGTCGCCCGGACGCTCGAGCGCTGCCGCGCGGAGCTCACGACGCTCGAGCGGGACGTCACCCGATTGGAGGCCATCCGCCGGCCGTTCCCGCGCATGACGTACGACGAGGCCGCCGCCGTCCTGATGCGGGACGACGTGCGGGCGCGGGCGCGTCAGCAGGACGCGCCGCCGTTCGAGCCGGGCGGCGACTTCGGAGGGTTCGACGAGACCGTGCTGACCGAGGCGCTCGAGCGGCCGGTGATGATCACCCACTATCCGGCGGCGATCAAGGCGTTCTACATGCAACCCGACCCGCAGGCGCCGGACCGGGCCCTGTGCGTCGACGTCCTGGCGCCCGAGGGGTACGGCGAGATCATCGGCGGCAGCCAGCGCATCCACGACCACGATCTCCTGCTGCGGCGCATCGAGGAGCACAAGCTTCCCGTGGAGGCGTTCCGCTGGTACCTCGACGTCCGCAAGTACGGCTCGGTGCCGCACGCCGGGTTCGGCATGGGGATCGAGCGGTTCGTCGCCTGGGTCGCCGGTATCCATCATCTCCGCGAAGCGATCCCCTACCCACGCACGCTCAACCGGCTCTATCCATGAGGGGCCCCGCGCGGTGATCAAGGTCGGCATGGTGAGCCTCGGCTGCCCGAAGAACCTGGTCGACAGCGAGGTGATGCTCGGGACGCTCCAGCGCCGGGGTTACGACCTCACGGCGGATCCGTCCGAGGCCGACGTCATCGTGGTCAACACCTGCACCTTCATCGAGCCGGCGCGGCGCGAGTCGATCGAGACCATCCTGGAGATGGCGGAGCACAAGAAAACCGGCCGATGCCGCCGCCTGGTCGTGGCCGGGTGCATGGTGCAGCAGAGCCATGACCAGCTCCGCAAGTCGGTGCCGGAGATCGACGCCCTGGTCGGGCTGAACGATCTCGAGCGCATCGCCGAGGCGTGTGCGCTCGAGGCGGGGTCGCGCTTCGAGGCCAGCCGCGCGCGCGCCGCTTATCTCTACTCTCATGTCACGCCGCGCCGGCTGGCGACTCCGCCGTACACCGCCTATCTGAAGATCTCCGAGGGGTGCGATCACACCTGCGCCTTTTGCGCCATCCCGTCGTTCCGTGGCGCGCAGCGCTCGCGACCGATCGGCTCGATCGTCGAGGAGGCCCGGCGTCTGGCCGGCGCCGGCGTGGTCGAGATCAATCTGATCGCGCAGGACACGACGGATTACGGCGGCGACCTCGGCGACGGGACCAGCGCCGCCCGCCTGCTCCGGGCCCTGGACGGTGTCGACGGAGTCCGCTGGATCCGCGTGATGTACGCTTACCCCAACCGGATCACCTCCGAGTTCGTCGAGGCCCTCGCCTGCGGTCGGAGGCTGGCGCGCTACCTGGACCTGCCGCTGCAGCACGCGGACCCCGCCATCCTCAAGGTGATGCGCCGCGGCGGCAGCGCCGAGACGCATCACCGGCTGCTGGAGACGCTGCGGCGCGACGTGCCCGGGATCGTCCTGCGCACCACCTTCATCGTGGGGTTCCCGGGCGAGACCGCGGCGCAGTTCCGGGCTCTCTGCGAGTTCGCGCGCGACGCCGAGTTCGATCATGTCGGCGTGTTCGCCTATTCCGACGAGAAGGGGACGCCCGCCGCGTCCTTCGACGATGACGTGCCGGCCGCGCTCAAGGAGGAGCGACGCGCGGAGCTGATGTCGATCCAGGAGCGCGTCGCCGCGCGCCGCAACCGCCGGCTGGTGGGGCGCCTCCTGACGGTGCTGGTCGAGGGACCGCCCGAGGACAGTCCGCTCGTCGTCTGCGGGCGCACCGAGGGTCAGGCGCCGGAGATCGACGGCCGCGTCGTGCTGACCGATTCGCCCGCGCCTCTCTCCCCGGGCGACTTCGTCAAGGCGCGCATCGAGACGGCGCACCCCTACGATCTGGTCGGTCCGGCGGTCCGCGTCCTGTCCTCCGGCCGGGCATCGTGACGCGCCGGGATCCCCGGACGACCTGCGCGATCGTCGTGGCCACGGTGTTCGGCTCCGGTCGCGCGCCTTTCGCTCCGGGAACGGCCGGCACCCTGGTGGCGGTGCCTCTGGCGCTCTGGGCGCGGCACGCTCTTCCCGACTGGGGCTTCCTCGCGGTGACCGCCGGCATTTCCCTGATCGGCCTCTGGGCGTCGGGCGTGACGGCGCATGTCCTCGGGCTGCGCGACCCGGGTGTCGTCGTGATCGACGAGGTGGCCGGCTACTTCGTGACACTCCTGTTCCTGCCGGCGACGTTGTGGGCGCACGCGTGGAGGGTCGTCGCTCTCGGCTTTTTCCTGTTCCGGGTCATGGACGTGCTCAAGCCGCAGCCGGCCCGCTGGGCCGAGCGGCTTCCCGGCGGCTGGGGGATCATGACGGACGATCTGATCGCCGGCGTGTACGCCAATCTGGCCCTTCGATTCCTCGGAGCCGTGTCCTCGCGCCTGAACTGACGGCGTCCCCGGGAGCCTTGCATGAAGGTCTTCGACGACGTGGCCACGCTGCGCGCTCATCTGCGGGCGCCGGTCGTCACGGTCGGAAATTTCGACGGGCTGCACCGGGGCCACCAGGCGATCGTGCGCACGGTGCTGGAGCGCGCCCGCGAGACCGGCGGCAGCAGCCTGATGATCACCTTCGATCCCCACCCGCTCAAGGTGCTGGCGCCGGAGCGCGCGCCGAGCATGCTCACCACGCGCAAGCAGAAGCTGACTCTGATCGAGGCGGCGGGGCTCGAATATCTCCTGATCCTCCCGTTCACCATGGAGCTCGCCGAGGTGGCCGCGGAGCGCTTCGTCCGGGAGCATCTGGCCGAGGGCCTGGGGGCGAGCGAGGTCTACGTCGGCGCGAACTTCAACTTCGGGCGTGGACGGGAGGGCAACGCGGACCTGCTCATCCGACTGTGCGGGGAGCTCGGCATTCGCGCCGCGCAGGTGGGTGAGGTGCTCTATCTCAACAGTCCGATCAGCAGCAGCCGCATCCGCCGGGCTCTCCAGGCGGGAGAGGTCGAGCTGGCGCGCGAGCTCCTGGGCCGGCCCTACATGATCGAGGGGACCGTGATCCACGGCGAGTCGCGCGGCGCGGCCCTGGGCTTCCCGACGGCGAACCTGGCGACCGAGAACGAGCTGGTGCCGCAGGACGGCGTGTACGTCAGCGAAGCGGTGACCGATGACACGCCGCGCCCGGCGGTCACCAACATCGGATCGCGTCCCACCTTCGAGGGGGCCCGGTACGCGATCGAGACGCACATTCTCGACAACCCGGGCGACCTGTACGAGCGCCCGCTCCAGGTGCGGCTCCTGGCGCGACTCCGTCCGGAGCTCAAGTTCGAATCGCCGGCCGCGCTGGTGGATCAGGTGCGGCGCGACGTCCGCAGGGCCCGGGACTACTTCGCCGCCCGGATCCCGCGCGACGCGGGCTCGTGAATCGCGCTCGTGCCCAGGCGCCATAGCGCCGGGTCGATCGCCGAGTGTGCTAAGATGCGACGCCTTCCCGGTGCCGCGGCCGCACCGACGGACCGCACCGATCCCGGAATCGATGAGCCCGAGAGCGCACGTCAAGCGATTCATCACCTTCGAGGGAATCGAAGGGTCCGGCAAGACCACGCAGATCCAGCTGCTCTCCAACCGCGTCGAGGAGCTGGGCATCGATCACCTGCTGACGCGAGAGCCGGGGGGCACGCCGATCGGCGACCAGATCCGCAACCTGGTGCTCGACGCGCGCAACACGGCCATGACCCCGACCTGCGAGCTGCTCCTGTACGCGGCGGCGCGGGCGCAGCACATCGAGCAGGTCATCCGCCCGGCCATCGAGGCGGGCCGTCTGGTCCTCTGCGATCGGTTCCTCGACGCCACCATGGCCTACCAGGGTTATGGCCGGGGGATCCGCCACGACCTGATCGATGCCCTGCACGGTCTCGAGACGCTCTCCCTGCGACCGGACCTGACGTTTCTGTTCGACATCGACGCGGGCGTCGCCCTCGAGCGCGCCCGTGGCCGCGAGTCGGCCGCCGCGACGCAGCTCACGCGCTTCGAGCAGGAGGATCTGGCGTTCCACGAGCGGGTGCGCGCCGGCTACCTCGAGATGGCCCGGCAGGAGCCCGGGCGCTTCGTGATCGTCGACGCGCGCGGCTCCATCGAAGCGGTGCACCGCCGGGTGGGCGAGGCGATCGACCGCTTCCTCGCGACGCGGGGCGCCGCCGAGTGAGCCGACGCCGCTTCGCTCCTCTCGACCGGATCATCCTGGGACAGCCGCGCGCCATCCCGGCTCTCCAGACGGCGCTCGAAGACGGGCGGATCTTTCCATCTCTGATCTTCCACGGACCCGTCGGCACCGGAAAGCTGGCGACGGCCCTTCTGGTGAGCCGGGCGTTGCTGTGCACGGCCCCCGAGGGCCGACCCTGCGGCGCCTGCCGCTCGTGTCGCCGCGTCGGCGATCGGATCCTCGTCCACCCCGACGTGCGCCTGGTGCTGCCCGAGAGGAAGGCCGATTTCGACGCGAGCGAGGCGGACGGCGGTCCGGCCGGACCCGCGCCCCAGGAGCAGCAGGCGGACGCGATCGCCCATCCCGTCTGGTCGGTTCTCATCGACCGCGTGCGACAGGGGATCGCCTTCCTGCAGCGACGGCCGTCCGAATCCGAGCGTTCGATCCTGATCGTGGATCAGGCGCATCGCATGGAGGCCGCGGCCGCCAACGCCCTGCTGAAGACCCTCGAGGAGCCGCCGCCCCATGCCGTGCTGATCCTCATCACTCCGTCGTGGCACGCCCTTCTGCCCACCATCCGCTCGCGCTGCCAGGCGGTGCCGTTCCAGCTCGTCCCGCGACACGCGATCGTCAATTTTCTCGTCGAGACGCGCGAGCTCCAGGCCGAGGAGGCGGTCCTGCGGGCCGGTCTTTCCGGTGGTCGCATCGGCCGCGCACTCGATCTCGACCTGGACGAGTTCCGGCGCCGCCGCGAGCGTCTCGTCGCCCTGCTCGAGGATCTCGAACGACGCGGCGACCCCGGTCTGGCGGTGGCGCGGGCCGAGGCGGTCCTGCAGTCCGGCGAGCCGCTCGAGGGCGACCTCGACCTCCTGATGACGCTGCTGCGCGACGCGCTGATCCTGCACGCCGCTCCGGCCGACGAGGCCCGTCTCATCAACGTGGACATCGCCCCGCGCCTGCGCGAGCTGGCCGCCCGCATCGGCGACCGGTCCGGGGCCGCCCTGGAGGAGCTGGAGGCCACCCTCGAGTCGATCCGTCACAAGGGAAATCGCCAGCTCCTGCTCGAGAACTTCCTGATCGGACTCCTGCCGGGCGCCGCTCGTCCCGCTCCGGGTGCGCCGACCCGGACCTGAGCGCGTGCCCCTGATCCTGCGCTACCTCCGGCTCTACCGCCGGGACTTCATCTTCGGGTTTCTCTGCCTGGTCGCGACCAGCGCTCTGACCCTGTGCATCCCCTGGCTGCTCAAAGAGGCGATCGACGCCCTGGAGCGGGGCGCTCCGCTCCGGCGCGTCGCGTCCATCGCGCTGGCCATCCTGCTCACGTCGGCCATCCTGGCCGTCATCCGCACCCGCTCCCGACTTTTCATCCTGGGCGCGTCACGACGCATCGTCTACGACATCCGCAACGATCTGTACGCGCACCTCCTGACGCTCCCCGCCTCGTTCTATGCGCGGCGGCGAACCGGCGACATCATGTCGCGGGCCGTCAACGATCTCCTGCTGGTCCGCTCGCTGTTCGGGCCGGGCCTGCTGAGCGTCATGAACATCACTCTCGTCTATGCGGCCGGTCTGCCGCTGCTCGCGCGCCTCGACCCGGGGCTCACCCTGATCGCGCTCCTTCCCTACCCGCTCCTTCTGGCGGGGGTGTTCCACGTCAGCCGACACATCCACCAGCAGAGCAACGCCGCGCAGGAGCAGCTCGGCGAGCTCAGCAACACGGCGCACGAGACGCTGAGCGGCATCAACCTGGTGAAGGCGTTCGTGCGGGAGGCGGGCGAGGCCGGCCGGTTCGGCGAAAGAAGTCGCGCGTATCGCCGCTGCTCGCTCCGCCTCGCGCGCAGTCGCGGTCTCATCGTGAGCCTCATGCGCGGTCTGGGAGGACTGAGCACCCTCGCGGCGATCGGGCTCGGTGGCCGCCACGTGATCGCCGGGACTCTGACCAAGGGAGGGCTGGTGGCCTTCCTCTCGTATCTGGCCCTGCTCGCCGATCCGACCGTCATGATGGGGTGGGTGCTCGGGGTCTTCCAGCGCGGTCTGGGCGCGATCCGGCGGCTGGAGGAGATCCGGGCGATCGAGAGCGATCTCCCGGGCGATCGCGCGCCGACGCCGGGGCTGGATCTGCGTGGCGCGATCGCCTTCCGATCTCTCGACTTCACCTACCCGGGGGCCGACCCGGGGACGCGTCCCGCCCTCAGCGACGTCACGCTGGACGCTCCGGCGGGGACGACCCTCGGCGTGGTCGGACGGGTCGGTTCTGGAAAGAGCACTCTCCTGCAGCTCGTGGCGGCCGTCTACCCCGTCCCCGACGGCACGATCGCGATCGACGGGCACGATCTCAACGACCTGCCGACCGGATGCCTGCGCCGGCAGGTCGCGGTCGTGCCGCAGGAGACCTTTCTGTTCTCGAAGACGATCGCCGAGAACATCGCCCTCGGCGCTCCCGCGGCCGCCCGCGAGCGGATCGAGGAGGTGGCCCGCATCGCTCAGCTCCCGCGCGACCTGCCCGACCTGCCGCAGGGGCTCGACACGCCGGTCGGTGAGCGCGGTGTCACGCTGTCGGGCGGACAGCGCCAGAGGGTGGCGTTGGCGCGCGCCCTGCTCCTCGATCCACGCATCCTGATCCTCGACGACGCCCTGAGCAGCATCGACGCCGACACCGAAGAGGCCATCCTGACCGGTCTGCGCGACGTCATGCGCCGGCGCACGACCCTCCTGGTCTCGCACCGGGTCTCCACCGTCCTGGGGGCCGACCGCATCGTCGTCCTCGAGGACGGTCGCGTCGCGGAATCGGGCACCGTGCCCGAGCTCCTCGCGCGCAACGGCCCGTTCGCGCGCATGCGCCGCCAGCAGCAGCTCGAGAAGGAGATGGAGACCCTGTGAGCGCGCCGGACGAGCAGGACGAGGTGGTCCTCGGAAAGGCGTACGACGCCCGTCTGGTGAGACGAATCCTCGTCGACGTCGCGCCCGAAAGAGTGCTCATCGCTCTGTCGGTGGTGGTGATGTTCGTGGTCATGGGCGCGCAGCTCCTGCAACCCTATCTCTTCAAGCTGCTCATCGACGGGCCGATCCCGCGCGGCGATCGCCGCGGCGTCGCGCTGCTGGCCCTGGCGTACATCGCCGCGTTGGCCGTCGAGCTGGTCGCCCGCTACGCCCAGCTCTACACCATGGAGCGGACCGGTCAGAACGTCATCCTGCGTCTGCGCGATCGGACCTACCGGCACCTGCTCTCCCTCGACTCGTCGTTCTTCGATCGTCACCCGGTGGGACGGCTGATGACCCGCGTGACCACGGACATCGAGTCGCTCGCCGACCTGTTCACCTCGGGGGTGGTGTCGCTCCTGGGCGACAGCGTGAAGCTGCTCGCCATCGTGGCGATCCTCCTGTGGCTCGACTGGCGCCTGGCCTGCGTCGCGTTCGCCCTGACGCCGCTCCTGTTCCTGCTGTCGACCCTGCTGCGCGGCCGTATTCGCCAGGCGTATCGCGACGTCCGGCGGCGCATCGCGCGCATCAACGCCTCCCTGCAGGAGTCGATCTCCGGCATGCTGCTCCTGCAGCTGTTCCGCCACGAGGAGGTCAGCACCCGGGAGTTCGACGCCCTCAACTCGGATCATCGCGACGCCGAGCTGCGTTCCATCGTCTACGAATCGAGCTTCTCGGCGATCATCGAGCTCGTCGGGAACGTCGCCATCGCGCTGATGCTCTGGTATGGTGGCGGGCAGATCCTCCGGGGCGCGCTGACCCTCGGGACCCTGGTGGCGTTCCTCGAGTACACGTCGCGCTTCTTCGGGCCGATCCGCGATCTCTCCGGATTCTACGCCGTCCTGCAGGCCGCCATGGCCTCCCTGGAACGGATCTTCGCTCTCCTGGACGAGCGGCCGTCCATCCTGTCGCCGTCGGTCGCCGTCTCCCTGCCGCCCCGGGCGCGCGGGCGGATCGAATTCGACGCGGTACGATTCGCCTACCGCCGCAACGACGAGGTCGTGCGCGACGTCAGCCTGCGCGCCGAGCCGGGCGAGCGGGTGGCGATCGTCGGCGCCACCGGCTCGGGCAAGACGACCCTGATCAAGCTGCTCGTCCGTCTCTACGACGTCACTTCCGGCGCGATTCGAGTCGACGGCCGCGACGTCCGCGCACTCCCCCTTCCCTACCTGCGGCGTCAGGTCGGGGTCGTGCTCCAGGATCACTTCCTGTTCGCGGGAAGCATCGCTTCGAACATCGCCTTCGGCAACCCGGCCCTGGCTTCGGAGCGGATCGAGGACGCGGCGCGTGCCGTCCATGCGGCCGAGTTCATCCAGAGACTGCCCGGCGGGCTGTCCGCCGTGGTGCGCGAACGCGGCGGCAACGTCTCGGTGGGTCAGAAACAGCTTCTGTCGTTCGCCCGCGCCCTGGCTTACGACCCCGCCGTCCTGGTGCTCGACGAGGCGACCAGCAGCGTCGACAGCGAGACGGAGCTCCTCATCCAGAAGGCGCTCGAGCGGCTGCTCGCGGGGCGGACGTCGCTGGTCATCGCCCATCGCCTGTCGACGACCGTGGGGGCCGACAGGATCCTCGTCATGCACCACGGCCGGATCGTCGAGCAGGGCACCCACCGCGCCCTGCTCCGGCAGGGGGGCATCTATCACCGGCTGTATCAGCTGCAATTCGGGCTCGCATCGCCCGATTCAGGACGGCCGACGCTGGCCTCGCCAGAGGTAGCGACCTAGGCTGACCCGGCCGTCGCCGGAGACGGCGATCCCCTCGCGCCGGAGCGCGGCCGTCTGGCGGCGGACGCCGCCGTCGCCCGGGCCGCGGTCGCTGATCGTCCCGCGCGCGTTGATCACGCGGTGCCAGGGCACCCGGACTCCGTCGACGCGACCGTCGTCGGGAAGCGCCCGCAGCGCCCAGCCAACCGTCCGCGCGCCGCGCGGCAGCCCGGTCATGACGGCGATCTGGCCGTAGGTCGCCACGCGGCCCCGCGGCACGCGCGTCACCGTGCGCCAGATCTTCAGGAAAATCGGCTCGTCCGCCATGATCGAGGAGCCTCCCACGCTCCGCGGAGCCTCCGGGCCGCGTGCTAGCATACGCCGCCATGACGGACCGGCGCGCGGGCGACAGTCTCACCGACGTTCCCGGATTCCGTGTCGGTCACGCGACCGATGCGCGCGGCTTGACGGGCTGCACCGTCATCCTGTGCGGAGACGGCGCGGTCCCCGGTTGCGATGTGATCGGCCGGGCGACGGGTCTTCGCGATCCGGGGCCCTGCGAGCCGGATCACCTCGTGCCGGCGATCCACGCCCTGTTCCTCTCCGGCGGCAGCGCCTACGGACTGGATGCGACCGCGGGCGTGATGTCGTACCTCGAGGAGCGCCGCGTCGGCTTCCGCCTGCGCGAGGCCGTCGTTCCCATCGTCCCCGCGGCGATCCTCTTCGATCTGTCGGTCGGCGATCGCCGCGCCCGGCCGGGACCGTCCATGGCGCGCCGGGCCTGTCGGGCGGCGTCGCCGAAAACCGTCCGCCAGGGCAACGTCGGCGCCGGCACTGGCGCGACCGTCGGCAAGATGCGCGGCATCGCCCGGGCCATGAAGTCGGGGCTCGGATCGGCCTCGACACGACGCGGCGATCTCGTCGCCGGCGCCCTGGTGGTCGTGAACGCCTGGGGAGACGTGGTCGATCCGGGCACCGGCCGGGTCGTCGCCGGGCTGCGCGACTCGCCGCGCGGCCGGCGCCGGATCGGAACCGCCGCCTCGTTGCGCGACAGCCCGGAGACCCGACCGAAGGGATCCGGTCGTGTCCCGACCTCGACGACCCTCGGGGTGATCGCGACCAACGCGCGTCTGACGAAGGTCGAGACCTGCGCCGTCGCGCGGCTGGCGCGCGCGGCGTACGCCCGCTGTATCTCGCCCGTCGGCACGCGCTACGACGGCGACGTCATCTTCTGCCTGTCCCGAGGGACGGTGCGGGCGGATTCCCTGGTCGTGGGGATGCTGGCGATCGAGGTGATGCAGACCGCCATTCTCCGGGCCGCCACGCGCGCGCGCGGCCTTCCCGGCCTGCCGGCGGCCGGCGACCTGGACCCGGATTGAGAAGCCGGTCGCGCCTCAGTACTCTTCGAGCTGCTTCATGTAGCCGCGATGGTTGCGGGTGATCTCCTTCAGCGAGTCTCCGCCGAATTTCTCCAGGGCGGACTCCGCCAGGACGAACGCCATCATCGCCTCGCCGACCACGCCGGCGGCCGCAATCGCCGAGACATCGGTCCTCTCGACCTGCGCCGCGAACTCCTCCTTCGATTTCAGGTCGACGCTGTGCAGAGCCTTCGGAAGCGTCGACAGCGGCTTCACGTAGACGCGCACGCGGATCTCCTCGCCGTTGGTGATGCCGCCTTCGATGCCGCCGGCGTGATTCGTGGCGCGGTGGAACCGGCGCCTGCGGGCGTCGTAGTGGATTTCGTCATGGAATTCCGAGCCCATCCGCCCCGCCGCCTCGACGCCGTCGCCCACCGCGATCGCCTTGATCGACTGGATGGAGCATATCGCGGCGGCCAGCCGGGCATTCAGCCGCAGGTCCCAGTGACGATGGCTCCCCAGACCGGGCGGCACGCCCCGCGCCACGACCTGGAACGCTCCGCCGACGGAATCCCGCCCGCGCATCGCCCGGTCGATCTCCTGGATCATCCTCTGCTCGACCTCCTGGTCCGCGCAGCGCAAGGCGGATCCTTCGGCCCCCACGATCTCGTCCCAGGACATCTCCCGTCCCGGCTCCAGGACGGCGGAGCCGAGCGCCACCGTGTGGCTGGCGACGGCGATATCGAGCTGCGCCAGGAATCTCTTGCACACCGCCCCGACAGCGACCCGGGCTGTCGTCTCGCGGGCCGACGCCCGCTCCAGGATGTCCCGCGCGTCCTCGAGGTCGTGCTTCAGCGCCCCGGCGAGGTCGGCGTGGCCGGGCCGCGGGCGGGTGACTCTCTTGCGTTCGGATTCGCTCAGATCGAGCGGCTCGATCGCCATCGCCTTCTGCCAGTTCGTCCAATCGCGATTGGCGATGGTCAGGGCGATCGGGCTGCCGAGGGTGCGTCCGTGACGGACCCCGGAGAGGATCTGGACGCGATCCTGCTCGATCGCCATCCGTCCGCCCCGTCCGTACCCCTGCTGGCGGCGCCTCAATTCCGCGTCGATATCCGCGGCCAGGAGCGGCAGCCCGGCCGGCATCCCGTCCAGGATGGCGACGAGGGCCTGGCCGTGCGACTCGCCCGCCGTCAGGAAACGCAGCATGCTCGAGAACCTTTCCCCGCGGCTCATGCTGGATGAGTTCGAGGTGGGAACTGATTATCCTTGACCCTTCGGCGGACTGTCAACGCGGGTGGCGCCCGGGTTCGGGCCCGGCGATTCGACCCCGGCGCCCGGCCCCCGTGGCGGCGAATCGTCGCTTGATTCCGCCCCGGTACCTGTGTAAAGTGGGCGACTCCCCGGGAGCGACGAGCTTGGAAATCCTGACATCGCAACAGATGCGGAGCGTCGATCGGCGCGCCACCGCTCGATTCGGTCTTCCCGAAATCGTCCTGATGGAAAACGCCGGGCTGCGCCTGCTCCAGACCCTGCAGGAGATCGAGCCCGACCTGACGGCGCGGTGCATCCTGCTACTGTGCGGCCGGGGCAACAACGGCGGCGACACCTTCGTCCTGGCGCGGCACCTGCGCAATCGCGGCGTCCCCTTCGCGATCCTGCTGTTCGGTCGGCGCGGCGATCTGCGTGGCGGAGCGGCCTCGAACCTGAAGGCGCTGGAACGGGTCGGCGTGGTCCCCCTCGAGGTGGAAGGCGTCTCGGACTGGAAGACCGCCTGGAGACGCCTGGCGTCGAGCGATCTGATCGTGGACGGGATCCTCGGTACGGGACTGTCACGGCGCGTGACCGGTCTCTTGGCCCGGGTGCTCGCGGACGTCAACGCGGCGCGCGCCGAGGTGGTTGCGGTCGATATCCCGTCGGGACTGTCGGCGGACAGCCCGGAGCTGATCGGGCCGTGCCTCCGGGCCGATCATACGGTCACCTTCGCCCGACCGAAGCTGCCGCACATCTTCCCCCCCGCCGCGTCGATGTGCGGGCGGCTGCACGTCGTCGATATCGGGATCCCGTCCGAGGCGGTGGCGGCCGAGCGCGCGGATCTTCACCTCATGGACGCGCGCGAGCTGGCTCTCCTGCTCCCGAGACGACGCCCCGAGAGCCACAAGGGAGACTATGGCCACGCGCTGGTGATCGCCGGCTCCCGTGGCAAGGGAGGGGCGGCGCGTCTGGCGTCCCTGGGAGCCCTGCGGGCGGGCTGTGGGCTGGTGACCGCCGCCGTGCCGGCCGGCCTGCAGGCGGGCTTCGTTTCCAGGGCGATGGAGGTCATGACCGAGGGGCTGCCGGAGACCCCCCAGGGAACCCTGGCCGCGTCGGGCCGGACGCGTCTCTTGCAGCTCCTCGAGGGCAAGCAGGCGGTCGCGATCGGACCGGGGTTGACGACGCATCCTGAAACCAGAAGCCTGGTCCGGGAGGTGGTGTCGAGAGCGCGCGTGCCGATGGTGCTCGATGCCGACGGCCTGAACGCCTTCGCGGGTTCGGACGACCGACTGTCCGGCAGGAAGAGGCCGCTCGTTCTGACGCCGCATCCCGGCGAGATGGGCCGGCTGCTCGGCGTGAGGAGCCGGATCGTGCAGTCGCGGCGCGTGCACCTAGCGCGCGACTTCGCCCGCCGTCATGTCTGCCACCTCGTCCTGAAGGGACACCTCAGCCTAGTCGCCACGCCTTCGGGCGTCGTCCATGTCAATCCCACGGGCAACCCCGGGATGGCCACCGGAGGGGCCGGTGACGTGCTGACCGGCCTTCTGGCGGGCCTGCTCGCGCAGGGTCTCGAGACGACCGCGGCGACCGAGCTCGCCGTCTATCTCCACGGTCTGGCCGGCGATCTGGCGGCTCAGGAGATGGGGGAGGCGCCCCTCATCGCGCGCGACATCCTGGCCCACTTCCCCGCCGCCCTCATGCGGCTGAAGCCGCCGCGGGCCCACGAACGGCACGACGCGCGCGGCGCCCGGAGAACCGGATGAAGACCGGACAGGGGACGTCGACGGGCGGCCGGCGGCCTCCGGCCCGATCGCCCGCCATGCTGCAGGGGTCGCAGGCTCCGGCAGCGTCCGCCCGGACCTACGCGCAGTCGCCGGCGCGCACCGCCGGCGCGACCGTGACGCGACCGGCGGTGCTGCGGGTGTTGATCCGCCCCGCGCGCCCGGACGATCTCGAGGAGGCCACCCTCGTCGAGCGCCAGGTCTGGGGCCGGCTGGGCGCCTCTCTGAACGAGCTCCAGCGACGCTTGTTCGCGCTGCCCGAGGCGTTCCTCCTCGCCGAGCTCCAGCGGCCGGCGCACTCACCGCGCATCGTCGGCCTCACCAACGGGTTGCTCTGGACGCGCGATTTTCCCCGGTCGTATCTCGACTACGAGCGCGCCCTGCCGTCGGCCTCGCACAATCCGCGCGGTGACGTGCTGTACCTCGTGTCCCTCGGAGTGGAGCCGAGCCTTCGGGGACGCGGCATCGGCCTGCGTCTGGTGCAGGAGGCGATCGAGGTGGGTCGCCGGCGCCACCTGAAGCAGGTGCGGCTGATCGCCAACGGCCGATCCCGTCCGCTGCACGAGCGCGTCGGCTTCCAGGTCGTGCGCACCCTGCCCCGTCTGTTCCGGCAGCACCGCGACCTGATGCCCCAGCCGGTGCTGATGGAACTCCCTCTCGTCTGAACCCCGCCATGGCGTCGCGGACCATCGTCACACGCTCCGAGGACGAGACGCGCGCTTTCGGTCAGGCGCTGGCCGGGACCCTGCGCCCGGGCGATGCGGTTCTTCTGGTCGGAGACCTCGGCATGGGGAAGACGGTGCTCGCAAGGGGTCTGGCGATCGGGCTCGGTGTCGATCCGGAGCAGGTGCGCTCTCCGAGCTTTACCCTGGTCAACCGCTACGCGGGACGCATGTCCGTCTACCACATCGATCTGTACCGGATCGAGCGGACGGAGGACCTGGACGAGCTCGGTCTCGACGAGATCCTGGAGAGTGACGGCGTCACCGTGGTGGAGTGGGCGGAGCGGCTGGGACCCTATCGGCCGCGGCGCTTCGTCGAAGTGCGCCTCGAGGACCGGGGCGGCAGCGAGCGGCGGCTGACCGTTTCCGACGGAGGCTGAACCGGAGGATCGCTACTCCAGGCGGTAGTTGGGCGCTTCCTTGGTGATCACCACGTCGTGGGCGTGGCCTTCCTTCAGGCCGGCGGAGGTGATGCGGATGAAGCGCGCCTCGCGCCGGAGCGTCTCGATGTCCCGCGCGCCGCAGTAACCCATTCCGGCGCGCAACCCCCCGACGAGCTGCGGCACCAGCGCCTGCAGCGACCCCTTGTACGGCACCATTCCCTCGATGCCCTCGGGCACGAGCTTGTCGTCCGCCCCCGCCTCCTGGAAGTAGCGGTCGGCGCTGCCGCGGCGCATCGCCCCGATCGAGCCCATGCCGCGGTAGGCCTTGAAGGTCCGTCCCTGATAGAGGATCGTTTCGCCGGGCGATTCCTCGGTGCCGGCGAACAACGACCCGATCATGATCGACGACGCGCCGGCGGCCAGGGCCTTGGTGATGTCGCCGGAGAACTTGATTCCGCCGTCGGCGATCAGGGGCACGCCCTGCCGGCGCGCGGCCCGGGCGCACTGCGCGATCGCGGTGATCTGCGGCACGCCGACGCCCGTCACCACGCGCGTCGTGCAGATCGATCCCGGCCCGATGCCCACCTTCACGGCGTCGACCCCCAGCCTCATGAGCTCTTCGGCCCCCTCCTCGGTGGCCACGTTCCCCGCCACCAGATCGACTCCCGCGAACGCCTTGCGGAGGGCGCGCACCGTCTCCATGACACCCGCCGAATGGCCATGCGCCGTATCGACGACGAGCAGATCGACGCGCGCATCCACCAACGCCCGCGCCCGCTCGATCTCCTCGGGACCGACCCCGACGGCGGCTCCCACACGCAGTCGGCCGAGAGCGTCCTTGCAGGCGTGCGGATACTTGATCATCTTCTGGATGTCCTTGACGGTGATCAGACCCTTCAGGTGGTGCTCGCGATCGACCACCAGAAGCTTCTCGATCTTGTGCTTGTGCAGGATCGACTTGGCGGCCTCGAGGGTCGTTCCGACCGGCACCGTGACCAGGCTTTCGCGGGTCATCACGGCCGAGACCGGCAGGTCGGTGCGGGTCTCGAAGCGCAGATCGCGGTTGGTCAGGATGCCCAGGAGCCTCCCGCCGCGATCGGTCACCGGCACCCCTGAGATCTTGTACTTGTGCATCAGATCGAGCGCCTCGGCGATCTTCTGGTCGGGACCGATGGTCACCGGGTCGACGATCATGCCGCTTTCCGAGCGCTTGACCTTGTCCACCTCGCCGGCCTGCGCCTCGACGGCGAGGTTCTTGTGGATGATGCCGACGCCGCCGAGCTGGGCCATGGCGATGGCCAGCCGGGAATCGGTCACGGTGTCCATCGCCGCCGAGACCAGAGGAATGTTCAGGCGGATGTTGCGGGTCAGCAGGGTGGCGACGTCCACGCGCCCGGGCACGATCTCGGAGCGGGCCGGCAGCAGGAGCACGTCGTCGAAAGTCAGGGCCTCGGGAATCGGTCCATCCAGCATCATCGGCTCCAGAGCGCCTTGCGGGCGCGGCGGCCATCGGTCATCAGACCCGCACTCCGTGCGGCGCGGCGGGCCGGGCCTGCGTGCCGGTGCCCTCCTCCGCCCCGTGGCACTTCTTGTATTTCTTCCCCGACCCGCACGGGCATGGATCGTTGCGTCCGACACGCGCCGCGGCGCGCTGCGCGGGCGGCGCCGCCTCCTTGGCGGGAGCCGTGTACACGAGATCGCGCTCGCGTTTGACGCGCATCTCCTTCTGCTGGGTGACCACGGTCGCATCCATGCGCCAGAGATTCATGATGATCTCGTCCTCGATCCGCTCCTTCATCAGGCCGAACATGACGAACGATTCTTTCTTGTACTCCGTCAGAGGATCGCGCTGGCCGTAGCCCCTGAGACCAATCCCCTCCTTGAGGTGATCCATCGCCAGGAGGTGATCCTTCCAGGCGGTGTCGATGACGTACAGCAGAAGCGCGCGCTCGTGCTGCCGCATGGCCTCCTCGCCCATGGCGCGCTCCTTCTCTTCGTACCGATGGAGCACTTGGCCCCGCAGCGACTCCCTGAGATCGACGGCGTTGATCGCCTTCCAGTCGATGCCCAGACCCTGCACGTCGATTCCGAAGTAGCGCAGGACCCCGTTCCGCAGCTCGTCGGTCTGCCAGTTCTCCGGCTCGATCTCCCGGCCGCAGGTCGCCTCGAGAAGGTAGTCCAGGAGCTCCTCGGCCTTCTGAAGGAGATATTCGCGCTGGCCCTTCCCTTCGAGCAGCTCCCTTCGCAGGCGGTAGATTTCCGTCCGCTGCTTGTTGTTGACATCGTCGTACTCCAGAAGGTGCTTGCGGATCTCGAAGTTCCGCGCCTCCACCTGCTTCTGCGCGCGCTCGATGGCGCGCGTGACCATGCGATGCTCGATCGGGATTCCCTCCTCCATGCCCAGACGCTTCATCAGACCCGAGATCCGATCCGAGCCGAAGATCCGCATCAGATCGTCCTCGAGCGACATGTAGAAGCGTGACGAGCCCGGGTCGCCCTGGCGGCCGGCGCGACCGCGCAGCTGGTTGTCGATGCGCCGCGCTTCGTGACGCTCGGTCCCGAGAATGTGCAGGCCGCCGAGTCCCACCACCTTGTCGTGCTCCTCCGCGCAGCGGCTCTGGTGCCGCTCGAGCAGCTCCTTCCACTGATCGGGGCCCAGCGTCGCCGGCTCGATCCCGTCCCCCTGGATCTCCCGCCGGGCCAGGAACTCCGGATGGCCGCCGAGCAGGATGTCGGTGCCGCGACCGGCCATGTTGGTGGCGATGGTGACGGCCTTCAAGCGACCGGCCTGGGCGACGATCTCGGCCTCGCGCTCGTGGTATTTGGCGTTCAGCACGACGTGCGGAATGCGGCGCTTCTCGAGGAGACCGCTCAGGTGCTCCGACTTCTCGATCGAGATGGTGCCGACCAGGACCGGCTGCCCCTTGGCGTGAAGCTCCTCGATCTCCTCGACGACCGCCGTGAATTTCTCCGGCTCCGTCCGGTACACGACATCGGCGTGCTCGGTCCGGATCAAAGAGCGATTCGTCGGGATGACCACCACTTCCAGCTTGTAAATCCTGTCGAACTCGACCGCCTCGGTGTCGGCGGTCCCTGTCATCCCTGCCAGCTTCTGGTACATCCGGAAATAGTTCTGGAAGGTGATCGTGGCAAGCGTCTGGTTCTCCTTCTGGACCTTGACCTTCTCCTTCCCTTCGACCGCCTGGTGCAGCCCGTCGCTCCAGCGCCGTCCCGGCATGAGGCGGCCCGTGAACTCGTCGACGATGATCACCTGCCCTTCCTTGACGACGTAGTCCACGTCGCGCCGGTACAGCACGTGGGCGCGCAGCGCCTGCTGCACGGCGTGGTTCAGCTCCATTTCTCCGGGGTCGTACAGGTTGTCGACGTGCAGCAGCTTCTCGGCCTTCTCGACCCCCTCCTCGGTGAGCGCGACCGTGCGCGCCTTCTCGTCGACGGTGTAGTCCTCCTCCTTCTTGAAGCGCGGGATGACCGCGTCGGCTCGGCCGTAGATCTCGGTCGACTCCTCCGAGGGTCCCGAAATGATGAGGGGCGTGCGCGCCTCGTCGATCAGGATGGAGTCGACCTCGTCGACGATCGCGTAGTGATGGCCGCGCTGCACCATCGCGCCCAGCGAATACTTCATGTTGTCGCGGAGATAGTCGAAGCCGAACTCGTTGTTGGTCCCGTAGGTGACGTCCGCCGCGTACGCCTGCTGGCGCGCCGCGTCGTCCATGTCGTGCTGGATCACCCCGACGCTCAATCCGAGAAAGTGGTAGATCGGACCCATCCAGGCCGCGTCGCGCCGGGCCAGATAATCGTTGACCGTCACCACGTGCACGCCCTTGCCCGCCAGGGCGTTCAGGAAGACGGCCAGCGTGGCCACCAGGGTCTTGCCCTCGCCGGTTTTCATCTCGGCGATCTTTCCCTGGTGCAGGACCATGCCGCCGATGAGCTGCACGTCGAAATGCCTCATGCCCAGAGTCCGGCGGCCGGCCTCGCGGCACAGGGCGAACGCCTCGTCCAGCACCTCGTCGAGCTGACCGCCGTTCGACAGGCGAGCCTTCAGCTCCAGCGTCCTGCTCCGGATCTGTTCGTCGGTGAGCGCGCGGACGGAGGGCTCGAGCCCGTTGATCTCGAGGACGCGCGGCTGCAGCTTTCGCAGCTCGCGCTCGTTCTTGGTGCCGACGATTTTCTTGAGGATGGCGTCAATCAGCATCGGGCTGTAGGTGACGACCTCCGCCCCGGCAGGAGCCGAAACCCCGGGAGCACATGGGGAAGGGATCGGTACCGGGGATCGCCGCGCCCGACGCGGCCCCGCCGGGACCCGGGAGAATGGTGCTCAGGGGCCCGGTCGCCTGACCGGAACTATAGCAGAATGGAACCGGAAGTCAAAACCGGACGCTCGTTTAGAAGGTTCTGTACTCTTCGAGGATGTATTTGATCGGATCGACGTTGCGCTGGTGCACCAGGAGCTCGTAGTGCAGGTGCGGCCCGGTGCTGCGACCGGTGCTGCCGACGGTCGCGATCACGTCTCCGCGCTTGACCCTCTGACCCACCTTGACGTTGTAGGTGGCAAGGTGGCCGTAGCGCGTGATGATGCCATAGCCGTGAGAGATGAACACGGAGTTCCCGAAGCCGCCGCTCGGACCGATCTTGGTCACGATTCCGTCGGCCGGAGCGACCACCTTGGTGCCCAGCGGCGCCACCAGGTCGAGGCCCTGGTGAAAGTCCCGCATGCCCGTGAACGGGTCCCTGCGCCAGCCATAGCCGTTCCCGAGAAGGCCGTGGACCGGATAGATGCTCGGCGTCGACGACAGGAGGAGCGATTGCTTCTGGAAGGCCACATCGAGGACTCTGAAGGTGTCCTGCAGGGCTCCGGAACGCTCCTTGAGGGTGCCGATCTCCGCCTCGATGACCGCTTGAGAGGCCTTCGGGGAGAGCCCCTTCAGATCGAAGGAGCTGCCTCCGGCCGCCATCTGCTGGGCGGAGGAAGTGTCCTCCACGCCGGCCATCATGGCGAATTTGGTCGCCTTGGTTTCGAACTCAGCCAGACGGCTCCTCAGATCCGCAAGCGATTCGTCGAACTTCTCGTTGGTCTTCTTGAGCTCGGAGTTCTCCTGCGTGAGCCTCTCCAGGCTGGCGTTCAACTGGCTGGAGCGCAGGAGATAGTGCGGAAACATGAGGCCGGCCGTGAAAACGAGACCCAGGAAGCACCCGGCGGCTATCAGGAAGTTCTTGGAGACCTTGATGCGCCTGAACTTGGCGGCAGCGTGCGGGACGATCATGATGGTGTAGAACTTCTTGTTCGTCACCCTATCTCCCGTCTCTGGTTCTTGGAAAGGCGGGCGATGCTAACATCGGTCCTCACCCAAGTCAAGGAAACCAGACAAGGATTCGGCCACAAGATATAGTACCCGTTGCCTTTCCGGAATCAATTACTCGCTGCCTTCTTCTGCCGAATATGCAGATACATAATTCTCGAATACGATTGCATATAAGTTACATATCTACATTCGCAATTTAAGCCCTGAGACCGATGACGTCAAGGACCGTTACAGGAATGTCACGGGAAAAGACCTTCCGGGCATCCCGTCGTTGCAGGGTGCTAGGCCATCGATTACAGTAGGCCGCGATGGCGCTCCGCACGGGCCTGCGACTCGAGGACAAGGTCGGTCAGCTGTTCTGGATCGGGTTTCAGGGAACGGCCGCGAGCAACGCCCTGAAGTCCCTGCTCGACCGCATCCGTCCGGGAGGGTTGATCCTCTTCTCGAGGAACATCGAAGCCGCCGGGCAGGTCAGGGACCTGACCGACTTCCTGTTCCGTTCCTTCCGGATCCCGCCCTTCATCGCCCTCGACCAGGAGGGAGGACGCGTCAACCGGCTGAGACCGATTCTGGGGCCCTCCCAGGCCCCTTTGGATCTGGCGCGTCGGGCCAGGGCTGCGGAGGTCGTCAGGCTTCATGCGGCAGCGACCGCCGCGGCCCTCACGAGCCTGGGCTTCAACGTGAATTTCTCTCCGGTCCTGGACCTGTCGGGGGCCGGCACGTCCAACGGGATCGGCGACCGATCCTTCGGCGAGGATCCCTTGACTGTCTCACGCCTGGCGGGCGTGGTGCTTGAGGCCTATCGCCGGGCCGGTGTTCTCGCCGTGGGCAAGCATTTCCCGGGTCTGGGCTCCGCCCGCGGCGACACGCACCTGACCCTCCCCGTGATACGGAAGTCGCGCGCCCGCCTCTGGAGGGAGGATCTTCTCCCCTACCGCAGACTCCACCGGCGCCTTCCAATGATCATGGCGGGCCATGCCTGCTACCCGGCGTTCCAGGGACGGACGAGGTCGCCTGCGACTTTTGCGCCACGCGTCGTCGAGGAGCTGTTGCGCACGAGGATCGCGTACCGCGGGCTCATCCTGACGGACGACCTGGAGATGGGTGCCGTCGACCAGGAGACGGGTCCGGAAACACAGGCGCTCCTGGCGCTCGCCGCCGGGAATGACGGCCTGATGTTCTGCAGCTCGGAGGAGAAAATCGTGGCTGCCCACGACGCCGTGCTGGCGGCCGTCCGGCGGGGGCAGATCGACGAGACCCGCGTCGACCTCTCGCTCCGGAGGATCCTGCGGTTGAAACGACGTCATCTCATGGAGCGGAGGCGTGCGCCGTTCGCGCCTCAGGTGGTGACGCGCTCCCGCGCGACGATCGCCTCTCTTGGCGGGGGTCGCCCCGGCGGATTCGACCCGACGGCTCGCGCCTGAACAGGCCTTCAGGGTGGTTACTCGAGCTTCCGGCCGCTCAGGCGCTCGAAGATATCGACGTAGCGGCGCCGGGTCCCTTCGACGATCTCGTCGGGCAGTCGTGGCGCCGGGGGGTTCTTGTCCCACCGGATCGATTCGAGATAGTCGCGCACGAACTGCTTGTCCAGAGAGGGCTGCGGGCCTCCGGCCCTGTAAGTCTCCCTCGGCCAGAAGCGCGAGGAGTCGGGTGTGAGCACCTCGTCTGCCAGCACCACGCCGCTCCCGTCGAGGCCGAACTCGAACTTCGTGTCGGCGATGAGGATGCCGCGGGATTCGGCGTGCTCGCAACCCTTCCGGTAGATCGACAGGCTCAGGTCGCGCACCCGCTCGGCGGTCTCCCGTCCGATCAGGTCGACGACCCTGGCGAACGGGATGTTCTCGTCGTGACCGCTGGTCGCCTTGGTCGACGGCGTGAACAGCGGCTCCGGCAGTCGGGACGATTCGAGCAGCCCGGGTGGCAGCTTCAGGCCGCACACCGACCCCGTCTTCATGTACTCCTTGTACCCCGAGCCGGCCAGGTAGCCGCGCACCACGCACTCGACCGGCAGCATGTTCAGCCGCGCGACGAGCATCGATCGCCCGCGCAGGACCGCCGCGTGACCGCGCAGCGCCTCCGGAAAGCGCTCCACCCTGTGCTCCTGCACGTGGTTCCTGACCAGCCCCGCGGTCTTCTCGAACCAGAACAGCGAGATCTGGTTCAGGACCTTCCCCTTGTCCGGAATGCCGTTGGGCAGGATGTGATCGAAGGCGGAGATCCTGTCGGTCGAGACGATGAGCAGGGACTCCCCCAGCTCGTAGTTGTCCCGAACCTTGCCCCGTCCCAGAAGCTTCAGGTCCGGGAAGCGCGTTTCCATCAGAGGCGTCATCAGACCGGCATCCTTGTCGGCGGGGCGCATCCTAGGCCGGCGTCGAACCGCTGTCAATGCCTCGTGGCCCCGGCCGGCGCCACAAGGGAGAGCGCGCCCGGTGTTTCCCTCCCGTGAGAATCAGGTGATCACCTGAGTGAAATCGCTTTGCGGATTCTGCATGCTCAGGGGACTGGCGCCCCCGAGATTGACCCGCGACGTCGCGTCGATTTATAAGGGGGCAGGGACAACAGCAGGAAATCTGTTGCAATCGCATGAGTCGGGCGTGACCGCGGTCCGCCCGGGAGGTTGCGATGCTCATGACCCGCCGATTCGCAGCCGTGATGTCGCTCTCGATGCTCTTCGCCGCAACCTGGCCCGGGGGCAGGTCTCTCCGGGGCGAGTCGCTGGCCACGGTCTCGGGAGCCGTCTTCGATTCGAACGGCCGGCCGCTCTCCGGCGCCCGCGTGACGCTGTCGGGTGAGGGGGTCTCGCCGACCAGCGTCCTGACCGTTGGCGGGGGCCGCTTCCGGTTTCCGGTCGTCGATCCGGATCATGTTTACTCGATCAGCGCCCAACTGTCCGGATTCAGGACCATCATGTACGACGGAATAGTCCCCGAGGCCGGGCGCACGCGCTCGGTCCGATTCCGCCTGTCGCATCCGGGCGATCGCGAGATCGTGGCCCTGGTGTCACGCGATCCGTTTCCCTACGAGGAGTTCCTGCGCGGGTTCTCCATCCGGCTCGGTGGCGACGTGCGGGTGGTCGATCTCGACCGGGAGCCGGACCCTCTGGAGGCGGTGCGCCGGACGCGCGCCGAGCGCCCCGATCTGATCCTGGGCGCCGGACTGCGGACGGCCCGTCTGGTGCGCAGCGAGATCCGTGACATCCCGTCTCTCCTGACTCTCATCACCGACCCGCGCCGCTACGATCTGCAGACCACCACGACGTGCTTCCTGATCAACCAGCCGGACGCCGATCGCCTGATCCGTCGTCTCACCGCCGTCCTGCCGCAGGCGCGCCGTCTGGGCATGGTCTACGATGCGGAGGTCTCGTCTCTTCTGGCGCGCGATCTGCGCCAGGCGGCGGAGCGCAAGGGGCTGTGGCTCGAGTTCCGCCCCTGTCACTCTCCGAGCGAGCTGCCGCGCGCTCTCGACAGCCTGAAGGGACAGATCGACGCGCTCGTCGTTCCCGACGACGACCTCACCACGTCCGCGCGGGTCCGCGAGCGCATCACCACCTGGGCCCTGAGGAACCGCGTGGCGCTCGCCGCCCCGTCCCCTGAGTGGGTGGACCGCGGCGCCCTGTTCTCCTACGGCGCATCGTTCGAGCGCCAGGGCGAAGAGGCCTCGCGCATCGCGGAGCTGCTCCTGCGCGGCGTCCTTCAGCCGTCGCAGTTCCGGATACTGCGCTCGAGCGAGCTGGAGAGGGCGATCAACCAGAAGACGGCGCAGACGCTGGGATTGACGCTTCTGGCGCAGGGTTCGACCGACTACGGCGACTGAAACATCCGGCGCCGGCCCGCCCGTCAACGCAGGGGCCGGACTTCGCGCACGCCCTCGATCTTCCACAGCTCGCCCAGGAACCTCTTGTGCTGCGGATGGGCGTCGCAGTACGGCACCGTCAGCACCAGGTGATCCCCGGCGTGCCGGATGTTGAACGACTCCAGAGGACGACCCAGCGAACGCAGGGCGCGCTCGATCTCGCGCCGGGTCTTCCCGTGGTCGTCATCGAAGGCGATCTGGCAATCGTAGTAGATGCAGCGCTTGAACACCCGCCGCTCGACCAACCCGAGACCCAGAAGAACGGTCAGCACCAGCATGGTGGTGATCAGCGCGATCAGGCTGTAGCCGGCGCCGATGCTCATGCCGACCGCCGCGACCACCCAGATCATCGCCGCCGAAGTCAGCCCGGTGACGCGGCCCCGCGACTGGATGATCGCTCCGGCGCCCAGAAAGCCGATCCCGGTGACGACCTGGGCGGCGATGCGGCCCGGGTCGGCGGGTCGACCGGTCGCGATCACCATGGCGACCTGCGTCGACAGCCACATGAACAGCATCGAGCCCAGGCAGATCAGGATGTTGGTGCGGAAGCCGGCCGGCTTGTTCTTCATCTCGCGCTCGACGCCGATGAGACCGCCGCACACGATCGCCAGGAGCGCCTTGGGAAGGAAATCGCCCGCCAGAGGCAGCATCGAACGCCAGGACTCGAGCACGCTCGTCACCGTTTGCCAGTCACCCGATCCCCGAAGGTATAATTACATCCTTTTTCAAGGAGATGCAATGAACCGGCAGGTGGCGGGCGAGGACGCTGCGGCGATTGGGTCCGGCTTCCGCCGCGGGCGTGGTGAGACCCCCCTCCGGAAGACCGTCTCGGGCATCGCCTGCCTGGTCGCCGGCGTCCTGATCGGGGCCTCGGGTCACCGCCTCCTGTCGCAGGCTCAGGCGCTTCCCGCGCTGGCCGATACCGGGGCGCGCGCGGACGGCGGGCTGCTCGCCCAGGCGCCCCAGGACGGCTTCGCCGCCGTCGCCAGGGCGGTCATGCCCTCCGTCGTGAACATCTCCTCGCTCAAGGTGACCCGCACCTACGAGTACTCGCCGTTCATGCTCGACCCGTTCTTCCGCGACTTCTTCGGTCAGGATCTCCCCGGCATGGTGGTGCCGCGCGAGCAGCGCGAGATGAGTCTGGGGTCGGGCGTGATCGTGGACGAGGACGGCACGATCCTCACCAACTACCACGTGATCGAACAGTCGCAGGAAGTGAAGGCGTCACTGGCCGACGGACGCGAGCTGCGCGCGCGCATCGTCGGGGCCGATCGGCGGACCGATCTCGCGGTCCTGCGCGTCGGCACGTCCTCGCTGCCCCACGCGCGCATGGGCGACTCGGAGAGAATCGAAGTCGGGGACATCGTCCTGGCGATCGGCAACCCGTTCGGCCTGGGCGAGACGGTCACCATGGGGATCATCAGCGCCATCGGGCGCGGCAGCCTCGGCCTGGCCGACTACGAGGACTTCATCCAGACCGACGCCGCGATCAACCCCGGCAACTCCGGCGGCGCCCTGGTCAACACCCGCGGCGAGGTGATCGGCATCAACACCGCCATCTACTCGCGCTCCGGCGGGTACCAGGGCATCGGGTTCGCCATCCCGTCCGGCATGGCGCGCGACGTCCTGGACAGCATCGTGAAATACGGACGCGTGGTGCGCGGCTATGCCGGGCTGGGCTTCCAGGGCATCACTCCCGATCTGGCGCGGGCGTTCGGCCTGAGCGAGACGCACGGCGCGCTGGTGACCGGCGTCGATCCGGACGGACCGGCCGCCGGCGCCGGGGTGCGGCGCGGCGACGTCGTGGTGACGCTCCAGGGCCGGCCGATCGCCTCGGATGCCGACCTGCGCACGCAGCTCTCGCGCCTCAAGCCGGGCGATCGGGCGACCCTGGAGATCGTGCGGGCCGGCCGGCGGAAGGACGTGACGCTGGTGCTCTCCGAGCCC